>CASELL010000007.1 GCA_949288805.1 uncultured Alphaproteobacteria bacterium
AAATTGAAACAGTTATTTTTTATATTAAACATAAATTAATTATATCATTAATTAACTTGATTTTATGATAAAAATAAGAATGGGAAAAGTCAAGAAAAAAATTTATGAGACTTTTCCCAAGTATTTTACAATCTTTTTACAGTCCCATCATTATATCTAACATAACAATAATTTTGATCATATTTGAGTTGTTTTCTATTATTCATTATTTCTTCTTTTGTTTTTCCTTTAAGAATTTCTGCAGCAACAGCACAAACCCCTTCATGACCTGTAAAAATCATATTTTCAACATTTTTATATTTATCAAAAAATTTAACAACTCTTTCATATTCATCAGCATAACTCTCCCCTCCCCCAGGATATCTCCAATTCCAAATATCTTTTTCTCTTTCTTCTAACTCTTTTGCATACTTAACCTTAATTTCAGACTTTATTCCATTTTCAAAAAGTCCTTTATTTTTAGTTTTTAGTAAAGGCTCGATCTCAATTTCTTTATCATCAAGACCTAAAACTTCCATTATTAATTGTAAGGTGTGTCTGCTTCTAGTTTTTGGACTAGAAATAAACCTATATTTAGAAAAATCTTCTTTTTCGTTTAATAATCTAAAACCAAGAGATCTAGCTTGTATAACTCCCTTGGATGTTAGCAAAACATCAACATCTCCACCAACCCTGTTGTTTTTGTTGCCAAAAGTTTCGCAGTGTCTAATATCATAGATAGCCATTTTTAATACTATTTGTTCACTGTAAACCACTATATAACATTAAAAAATAAATATCAAGAATTAATTAAAATATTTACTTGATAAAAATTTTTCTTATTTTATTATTTTCTTGATATACATTTTTTATATTATGACAAATAAAGAAGAAAAAATAAAATATTCAGAAGTTGTGTCTTCTATTTTTGAAAGCAAATTGTATTTTAAAGATGCTATGGATTGGTATTATTTAAAATATTTAAGTGCTGTATCAGAAAGAACATATTTTATTGTTTTATCTGTTTTTAGTTTTTTAATAGTTCTTTTTCTTTATTTTACAATAAATAATATATTACCACTAAGGGAAAGTTTTCCTGTTTTAATTAGAAATGATAACGCTATAGACTATTATTATACAATAAAATCAATAAAACCATCTTCACAAAATTATACATCAAATGAGGCAATTTTGAGATTTTTATTATTAAACTACGCAAGAGAACTTTTTAATCATGATTATAGAACTGGTGATATTGATGATTTAAACAATAAATTATTAAAAATAAAAAATTACTCTTCCGAAGAAGTATATAATAAATTTAGAGAAGAATTTAATGTTATTTCTTCTAAGATGTTCAATAAAAGAGTAATACAATTGGTTAGTATTAATACTTTTAAATTCATTAAAAAACAATCCAAAGATACTAAATCAAAATTATCAAGTTATGTATTTACAACAATACCAACAGAAGCTGAAATAAAATATACTTTATATTTTAATGATGGAACCCAAACAACAAAAACAAATGGGACTTTATTATTGAGTTTTAAATTTGAATCTATAAAATATAATAATATAAAAAAAGAATTTACAAAACCAGTGTTAATAGTAACAGATTACACTATAAAAGAAAACAATAATAACAATAATAACATTGAGGAAAACAATGGTATTTAGAATTTTAATTATATTTTTATTTTTTTGTTTTAATTCTTTTGCTGTTCAATTACCAAGAATTATAGGAGCTGAGAAAAGATTTAGAGCTTATATTTATAATCCAAACGATGTATATAGATATGTTGGGCATTATATGTCTCAATCTTATATAGAATTTGAACAAGGAGAAACAGTTCAAACAATATCTATGGGTGATACTACATCTTGGCAGACAGTAGTTATGGATAATAAATTATTCTTAAAACCAATATTAGATTATGCTAATACTAATATGACGGTTATGACCAACAAAAGAACATATCATTTTGAATTAGATGCGGTTGAAATGGCTTCTGTAACAGAAGAAGATGTTTTATTTTATGTTAAATTTATGTACCCAGAAGAAGAAGATAAAAATATAGTTACATTTAACTTAACAAAAAATAGAAGCGATATGCCAGATTTAAGAAATCTTGATGCTTATAATTTTAATTATGAATTTAGTGGTAGTGAAAATATAGCACCAGTAAAAGTTTTTGATGATGGAGATTTTACATATCTTGAATTTTCCGAAAATAACTATGAAATGCCAGCAATATATTATGTGGATTCTAGTGGATATGAAAACTTAGTTAATTACAGAACAGTAGATAAGTATATAGTTATCGAACAAATATCTACTCAATTTGTTTTAAGGAGTGGTGCCGATATAGTTTGTATTTATAATAATAATTTATATAAAATAAAGAGGTAAAAATGGAAAATATTAAGAATACTTTTTTAGAAAAAACAAAAACGGTTAATAATATTGATGATTTAAGAATATTAAAAGCAGATTTTTTAGGTAAAAAAAGTGAAATTAATAATTTAATGAAAAATCTTGCTAATTTATCAATAGAAGAAAAAAAATCTCTTGGTACAGAAATTAATAATTTAAAACAATTTATAACAGAAGAATTGAATAAAATAGAAGAAAAATTAAATGAAGAAAAAATAAATAAAGAATTACAATTGGAAACTATAGATATTACTTTACCAGTTAGAAAGCAAGAGATAGGTTATATACACCCTACGGTTAAAGTTCAAAAAGAATTACAAGATATATTATATTCTATGGGTTTTTCAATCACTAGTGGTTCTGAAATAGAAAATGATTGGAATTGTTTTGAAGGTTTAAACATGCCAAAACACCATCCAGCAAGACAAATGCAAGATACTTTTTATTTAAAAAACGAAGAAAACAACGCTATTCTTTTAAGAAGTCAAACTAGCGCTATGGAAATTAGAGAAATGACAGCTAAAAAACCACCATTTAAATTTATATGTACAGGAAAAGTTTTTAGAAGTGAAATGGATTCTACTCATAGCCCTATGTTTCATCAATTAGAAGGAGTTTTTGTTGACGAAGGAATTACTATACAAGATTTAAAAAATTGTTTAATCACAATTTTAAAAAAATTTTTTAATTTAAAAACAGTTCCTTTGAGATTTAGGCCTAGTTATTTTCCATTTACATCACCAACTATTGAGGTTGATATAAAATATAAAAAAGTTGATGGTAAAATAATATTAGGGGAAGGTGAAGATTGGATAGAAATATTAGGTTGTGGTATGCTACATCCACAAGTTTTAAAAAATGTTGGTATAGATAGTACTAGATACACCGGCTTTGCTTTCGGTTTTGGAATTGAAAGAATGGCTATGTTAAAATATGGTATTAGAGATATTAGAAATCTATATGATGGAGATATTAGATTTTTAAGACAATATGGTTTTAAAATATATGAAAAATAGGTAATAATTATGTCTATTGTTGAAAATATAAAAAACGTTTTTTCTAATTTGTTTAATTTAACAAAGGAGAATATAAAAGATACGAAAAATAAAATTATCTTGTTAAGAACAAATAACTATTATATAGCTATGAGTTTCTTTAATCAAGGAGATATAAAAGAATGTATTAGAAGATTAAAAATATCATTAAAATTATGGCCAGAAGACGATGATTTTAAATATTTATTGGCTTTATCTTATATTATATATAGAGATTGTCAAAAAGCCTTATTAGTATTAAATACTATAAATAAAGGTTATAAAAGTGATATTGTAGAAAAGTTAATATTTTTAGCAGAAAAAAATAAAACTAAAAAAATAATAGATTTATATGTAGAAACAGGTTTTAATATTGTATTAATAGAAGATGAGATTAAGAATATGGATATTTAGTTGTATATTATTATTAACAACTTCTTGCGTTGCCACAAAAGAGAAAAATATATCATCTTTAACGGCTAATAAAGAAACAAAAGAAGAATATGTAGACGAGTATTATGATGAATATTACGACGAGTATTATGATGATAATACCAATACTGTTAGCGATCCATTTGAAAAAATAAACAGGAAGACGTTTGATTTTAATATATTTATATTAACAAAAGTTGTAAAACCTTTAATAATAACTTATAATACAATTACAACTCCTTTTATTAGAGAAAGGTTATATAATGTTGTTGATAGATTTTATGATATAACATATTTATTTAACTCTATACTTCAATTAGATTTTGTAAATACTTATAAAACTCTTGCTACTTTTTCATTAAATATGACTTTTGGTTTTTTTAGTTTTTTTAATGTAGCAGAAGATTTAGGAGTTTATAGAGAAGAAAGAACTTTTGCTCAAACTCTTGGAGTTTATGGAGTTGGTTCGGGTCCATTTTTAATGGTTCCATTTTTTGGTCCATATACAATAAGAGAGGGAGTTGGTAAATTAACAGATATGAGTTTAAGTCCTTTTTCTTTAAATCTTGTTCAATTTGATCATCATTATTTTAGTATAAATCCATTTGGTGTTGATGTTGTAAAATATATTGGTAAATATGGTGTTGATTTAGATAGTACTATTAAATTAAATGAGAATTTTGTTCAAAAAGCTTTCGATCCATATATTTTTATGAGAGATAGTTATATACAAAATATTAATTATAAAATAGAAAAAATTAAGGAGTAGTTATGAAAAAAATATTATTATGTATTTTATTTATTTTTTCTTTAACATTAAAATCATATTCTAATGACGATGTAGGAATTAGTAATTTTATTGAAGATTTCTCAACAAAATTTGAAAATATAAATAAAAATAGTAAAAATAAAGAAGAAGATATATATAAATTAGCTAATGAAATATTAGATTTAAATTGGATGGGAAATTTTATATTGGGTCAGTATAGAAGAACAATATCAGAAGAGAAAAAACAGAAGTTTATAGAATATTATTCAAAATCTTTGATAAAAAATTATATAACACTTTTAGATGTATATAAAAGAGATAGTTATAAAATATTAAAAATAGAAGAAACAAAAAGAAAAGGAACTTTTAATGTTGATACTACTATAAGACATAATGATAAAGATGTTAATAATACATTTAGAATAGTTAAAAAAAATAATAAATATTACATAACAGATATAATAACAGAAGGTATAAGTTTTATATCGTCTCAAAGATCAGAAGTTAATTCAATAATCAATTCAAAAGGTTTTGATGCTTTTTTAACAGAGTTGGAAACTAAAAACAATGGTTAGAGAAGTTTGTTTTGATACTGAAACAACAGGACTTGATCCATTAGCTGGAGATAGATTATTAGAAATAGGTTGCGTTGAATTAATTGATGGAAAAAGAACTGGAAAGTATTTTCATGAAATAATAAATCCAGAAAGAGATATACCAGAAGATGTTGTTAGAATACATGGAATATCCAATGATAAAGTTGTTGGAAAACCAACTTTTAAAGAAATAGTTGATGATCTTATAGCTTTTGTTGGAGATTCTACATTAGTGGCACATAATGCTCCTTTTGATATGAAGTTTTTAAATAATGAATTTGATTTATTAAATATACCTAGATTAAAAAATGAAGTTGTAGACTCTTTATTATTAGCAAAACAAAAGTTCCCTGGGGTAAAAAATAATTTAGATGCTTTATGTGAAAGATTTAAAATAGATAATTCTTCAAGAACATTCCATGGTGCTCTTCTTGATGCTGAATTATTAGCTGATGTTTATGTTGAATTAAATGGTGGATTACAAAAAAGTTTTATAGAAGATAAAAAGAAAAATACTGATAATGGTGGCGATTTTTCTTTATTTTTAGCTAATATAAAAAATAATAAAATTATAGAAAGTAGGCATTTTACTATTAAAGAAGAAGATTCTATAAAACATGATGAATTTTTAGAAAAATATATTAAAGATAGTATTTGGAATAATGACAAGTGTTAATTTTTATTGTATAAATGAATCTATACCAGATTTTATTTATGATTTATTATATCAATTGGTTGTAAAAAATAATAAAAAAGTTTTATTATATTCTAATTCTATTGATAAATTGGAGAAATTAAATAATTTCTTATGGGAAACTGGAAAAGATAGCGATTTTTTGCCACACTCTTTAATAACGGATGATATAATTGATAACAAATTGATATTATCTAACAAACTAGAAAATAATTATAATCAAGATTGTTTATTTTTAAGTAATTTTATTGATGATAAAGATTTTTTATCTACTTTTGAAAAAATATTTTATATTTTTAAACAAAATAATAAAGAAGAAGTTAAAAATATCATAGAAACTTGTAAAAATTACAATTTTGATATAAATATAAATGTAAAAAAAGATAAGTGGCTTAAAGTTGATAATATAGATAGTATTTAATAATATTATTAAAATATTTAATATATATAATAATATTTTATAATGTTATACATTATTTATAAATATAATAATAACAGTAAAGATTTAAAAAAATTAATAGTATTCTTAAAAAAACTTATAAAATACTTATTTATTAATTTATAAACATTAAATAATATACTTACATAAAAAAGATTATTTTTTATTTTAATAAAAAAATATTAGTTTTTTTATGGATAATATATTAGTAGAGTTTCAAAAAATAATATATCAAAATATAAAAGATGATTTAAGTATTTTTTCTTATGTTGAAAAAAATACAAACTTCCCATATGGAGTAGTTAATATGGAAAATATAATTGAAGAAAACAATTTTAATTACAATTTATATAAAATATCTTTAAATGTAAATATTTTTGATAAAAATAAAAGCAATGTGAATATTATAAACATTACAAATAAAATAAAAAATAATATACTAAAATTAATTGGAATAAACAATGAATATTTTGAAGTGCTTGATATATCATATAATAACAACGAATTAAAATTATATAATGATATAGAAGGAATATGGAGTTCTATTTTAAAATTAAACATAATTATTAGAGATGGAAAATAAATCAATTAAAGAATTAGAGAAAATAAAAAAAATAATTAATGTAATAATAAATCTTATTGATAATAATATAGAATCAATTAAAGATGGTAATATAGATCAAAATCAACAAGAATTATTACAATTTTTAATAGGAAATAAAGAAAGTGTTGTTTCTATAATAACAAAATTAAGTAATATATTATTAAAACTTGGGCTTTTAGAACAAACAGATCAAGAAAATATAGATAATGAAGATATAGAAATAATAAAAAGATATTTATCTAAATACTAATTTTTTATAACTTCTTTTACAATAACTTTAAATTTCTTTTTATAAACCTCTATTTCTAAAATATCATCTTGCTTGATTTTACTTCTATTACTCAGTTTTTTTCCATTTTTCATTACAATAGAATAACCCATTTTTAATATTTTTGTTTTATCAAATGATTTTATTTTTTCATTTAGTAAATTAATTTTATGAAGTTTATTATTATAATTTCTAAATAAAATTATAAAAATATCATTAAATTTTAGAATAACTTTATTAATTAAAACATTATATATTCTAATTGTTTTTAATATTATTTTTTTATATAAATAATCAAGTTTTTCATTCAAGATTGATTTTAATGGAAATAAAGTTTCAGCAACTGATGTAGGTGTTGGTAATCTTAAATCTGCAACATAATCAATAATAGTCCAATCAATTTCATGACCTACTGCTGATATAGTAGGAATATTAGAAGCAAAAACTGCTCTTGCTAATTCTTCACTATTAAAACACATCAAGTCCTCAACTGACCCCCCTCCTCTTGTAATCACAATTAAATCTACTTTACATTTTTCATTAAAAAACTTAATGCCTTTGATAATGCTTTTATCTGCTTCTTGCCCTTGTACTAATGAAGGATATAAAAAAATATCATTTGGAATTAATCTATCTTTTAATCTCACTTCAATATCTTTAATAGCAGCACCATTTTCAGCAGTAATAATGCCTAGTCTTTTTATATTTTTAGGAATTGCTCTTTTTTGTTTAAAAAGCCCTTCTTTATCAAGTTTATTCTTTCTTTCTTCAATAATTTTATATAAAGTCCCTTCATCGTATATATCTACTTTTTCAGCTATTAATTGATAAGTAGATCTATCTTTATAAATTGTAATTTTACCATATACTAAAACATTTAATCCATCTTGTAAAACAATCTTATTGTCTTGACTATTTTTAAATAATACTACATTAATCATACTATTTTCATCTTTTAAATTAAAATACATATGACCACTTGTAGCAATTTTAAAACTACTAATTTCGCCTTTTAATTTAATATAGTAGAAAGCACCTTCAAGTAAAGTTTTTATTGTATTTACAAGTTCGCTTACACTATATTCGGGAATTGTTGTTATCATTATTTTTTTAATTTTCTAATTGCTTCATTATAATCATTAGAATTAAAAACATATGAACCAGCAACTAAAACATCAGCACCTGCCTCAATTACTTGTTTATATGTTTCTTCGTTTATACCACCATCAACTTCAATTTCAATATTTCTATTACCTATCATTTTTTTAATATTTCTAATTTTATCTAATTGAGAATATAAAAATTTTTGTCCACCAAACCCAGGATTTACACTCATCACAAGAATCAAGTCAATTTTATCCAATAAATATTGTAAAACATTTTCATTAGTTGAAGGCACAAGCGTTAAGCCTGCTTTTAAGCCTTTATCTTTAATTCTTGTAATTACTCTATCAATATGAATACAAGATTCATAATGAATAGTAATAATATCAGCGCCTGCATCTGCCATAGAATCAATATAATTTTCAGGATTATTTACCATTAAATGTACATCAAAAATTTTATCTGTATATTTCCTAATATCTTTTACAAGTTTAGGTCCAAAAGTTAAGTTGGGCACAAAATTGCCATCCATAACATCAATATGTATATAATCTGCTTCTTCTAATTTTTGTATTTCTTCTTTTAAAATAGAAAAATCAGCAGATAAAATCGAAGGAGATATTTTTACCATTTTTATTTAATTTAATTAATTGTTTTAATAATATAAAAAACTTTAAAAAAATCAACTTGATTTTTATTAAGTATAAAATACACTTTTTAAAAAAATGATAAATATCATGCTAGTTTCAATAATTGTAGCAAAAGGAAATAATAATCAAATAGGTTTTAAAAATAAACTACCTTGGAATGTAAAAGAAGATTTAAAATACTTTAAAAATCTTACAACAGGCCATCACATTTTAATGGGTAGAAGAACATTTGAATCAATAGGTAAAGCACTACCTAATAGGACAACTATGGTAATTACTAGAAATCAAAACTTTGTAAAACCAGACGATGTTTTAGTTTTTGATTGTTCATATAAAGCTATGGATTTTGCTAAATCAAAAGGAGAAAATGAAATATTTATATGTGGTGGAGCTACAATTTACAAGTTCTTTATTGAAAATAATTTAGCTGATAAAATATATTTAACTAATGTAAATTATGATGGAGAAGGAGATACTTTTTTCCCAGAATTAAATAAAAATGATTGGGAATTAGCAGAAAAGACACCATTTTATAAAAATAAAGATAATGAATATAATGGTTCTTTTGATGTATTAATTAAAAAAAGAGGTTAATATGAAAAAATATCTAGTTTTATTTTTATTTTATTCTTGTTTAGCAAATGCTACACTACAAAACCCAATATTAAATAAAAAACAACAGACATTAAATAATGAACAAGAGCAAACATTAAATAATGAGCAACAACAGACCTTAAATACTACATCAATACAAACTAATAGTATAGCAAATATTGAAAATAATCTAAATACAACAACTACAATGTTAAAAGAAAGCACTAATGAAAGCTCTTTTACACAAAACAACCAAAATCAATTAGATAGTAATACAACAAACTCAAATCAAACCCAATCAACTCAAACTCAATTAAATAATAATCAATTAATTAATAATATTAATCAACAAACTCTTACAAACCAAAACATTCAACAAACAAGTCAACAATATCAATTAAGTACACATATTTTAGATATAAATAAAGGACAACCAGCTCCAAATGTAAGAATAGCTTTATATAAAACAGTTTCTAATCAATGGGTTAAAATAAGTGATGGAATAACAGATAATAATGGTAGAATTAAAAACTTTTTACCAATGAATATTGATAATTCTGGTACTTATAAGTTATCGTTTTTTGTTAAAGAATATTTTGAAAATCAAGGCTTAAAATCAATATATCCATATGTTGAAGTTGTTTTTGATATAGAGGGTAATGGGCACTATCATATACCTATAACATTATCAGCAAATGGTTATTCTACATATAGAGGAAATTAATCATTAGTGGTCAGGGCAACCAGACTTGAACTGGCGACCTCTCGCCCCCCAGACGAACGCGCTACCAACTGCGCCATGCCCTGACATGGTCAAGGTGATGAGACTCGAACTCACGACCCCTTGCTCCCGAAGCAAATACTCTACCAACTGAGCTACACCTTGCCTCTAACATAATTTTAATATCTTTTTTATAAAAAACAATTGATAAATTAAAAAAAACTATTTACTATAAAAACAAATAGTTTTTTTAATTTTATGAGACCGGATATTTTAAATTTTTTATTTTCACCATTAAAAAATATTATTGGAATTGGAGATAAAACTTTAAAAAATTACATAAAACTATTATCTAAAAAAAGAATTTTAAAAGAAGATAATATCAAAATGATAAATCTTCTACTTCATTTGCCAGATAAAATATTACAAAGAAAATTAGTAAATGATATAAAAGATATAGTTGATGGAGATTATATTTTAGCAAAAGTAAAAGTTATTAGTTTTAGTCCACCATCAAGATCAAAACAACCATATATAATTACTTGTTATCTTGGTAATAATTTTGTAAATATTGTTTTTTATAAGTATTTTGAAAATTATATACATAATAAGTTTAAAGTAGATCAAGAAGTTTTTGTTAGTGGAAAAGTCGATATATACAATTCTCAAATTCAAATAGTTCATCCAGATTATATTAGTAATAATATTAAAGATATTCCCTTGTTTGAACCTATATATCCTTTAACTTATGGACTAACCAGTAAAGATATATCTAAAAATATTGATTATATATTGAAAAATTGTCCTAATTTACCAGAATGGCTTGATAGTAATATTATAAAAAATAATAATTGGAGTTCTTGGCTTGATAGTTTGAAAGAATTACATAAACCAAAAAGTTTTTTTGATATAAAAAATAATAAATATAGAAATAGATTAGTTTTTGATGAATTATTAGCACAACAATTAGCTTTAAATGTTGTAAAAAAAGTTAGAGAAACAAAAGATTTATTAAATAATAAAACTTTTACACTAAAAAATAACTTTTTAAGTAATTATTTACCATTTCAATTAACAAACGATCAATTAAAAGCGATAAAAGAAATTGAAGAAGATACTTTTTCTAATAATAAAATGATGAGATTATTACAAGGTGATGTTGGAAGTGGTAAAACAATAGTTGCTTTTATTACAATGTTAAATTATATAGATAATAATAAACAATGTGTTTTGATGGCTCCTACTTCAATTTTAGCTAATCAACATTTTGAAAATATTAATAAGTTTTGTAATCAATTAAATATAAAAGCAGAATTATTAACTGGTAAAATAAAAGGTAAAAAAAGAAAAGAAGTATTAGAAAACTTAAAAAATGGTAATATAAATATTTTAGTAGGTACTCATGCTTTAATTGAAGATAGTGTTGAGTTTAAAGATCTAGGTTATGTAGTAATTGATGAACAACATAGATTTGGTGTAGAACAACGATTAAGTTTGATAAATAAAAACAAAAATACAGATATATTAGCAATGTCAGCAACCCCAATTCCTAGGACGCTTGCTTTAACTATTTATAATGATATGTCTTTAAGTATAATAGAAGAAAAACCTAAAAATAGAAAAGAAATTATTACTTCTTTAATTAATACAAGTCAGTATAATTCTTTAATAGAAAGAATTAAAAGTAAGGAAGGTGAAAAAGTTTATTGGATCTGTCCACTAGTTGATGAAAATGAAGAAAGTGATTTAACAGATGTAAAAAATAAATATAATGAATTTTGTAGTATTTTTGGTGAAGATAAAGTTTCTTTAATATATGGAAAAATGAAAGATAAAGATGAAGTAATGGAAGATTTTTGTAATAATGAAAACAAAAAAATATTGATTGCTACAACAGTGATTGAAGTTGGAGTTGATGTAAAAGATGCTACAATAATAGTAATAGAACACCCTGAAAGATTTGGACTTTCTCAATTACATCAATTAAGAGGTAGAGTTGGTAGAGGTGATAAACAATCTTATTGTATATTGCTTTACGATGATAAAAAACTTGGTAAAAATACAGTAAGAAGATTAAATATAATGAAGGCAAGTAATAATGGTTTTACAATAGCAGAAGAAGATTTGAAAATTAGGGGTATAGGTGAAGTTTTAGGTTTAAAACAGAGTGGACAACAAGATTATTTATTGGCTGATTTAAACACAGACTTTTATTTGTTTAAAAGGGCTATATATTATGCTCAAAATATTGTAAAAAATAATGAAGTTGATAATTATAGGTTGTTGCTGTATCTTTTTGGGTATTATAATTTCTTTGACGGAAATATTTTGAATTAATATATTCTTGAAAAATATAAAATATATTTTATAATATAATTACGCACACGTAGCTCAATTGGATAGAGTATCGGGCCGCGAATCCGACGGTTGGAAGTTCGAATCTTCTCGTGTGCGCCAAAAAAGGATTGTTACAAAAGCAACAATCCCAAAGAGTTACTATAAATATAGTTTAATATTCTATTTTATCCTGTTTTTTACTCCAATCTTCGAAAACTTTTATAGCTTCTTCTCTACATAGTTGTTCAACTGGAATTGTTCTTTCTCCTCTTTCTTTTTTAAATTCTTGATAAATAAAATCATCGTCAAAATTAATTTTTGCAGCATCTTCTTTTGTGTTAGCATAATATATTTTATTAATTCTAGCCCAATATATAGCAGATAAACACATAGGACACGGTTCACAAGAAGTATAAAGATCACATCCACTTAAATCAAAAGTATTTAATTTTTTACAAGCATTTCTAATGGCTGTAATTTCTGCGTGTGCAGTTGGATCATTAGAGCTAGTAACATTATTGTATCCTTCAGCTATAATTTCTCCGTTTTTAACTATAACGGCACCAAAAGGACCACCATAATTATTATTCATTCCATATGATGATCTTTCAATAGCTTTATTCATAAAATCTTTTTTTTCCATATAATGTTTTCTTAATTAACTCAGCTTTTAATGTTATATATTAATATATATTTTTCAATAGTATTTTTACATAATTTTATAATCATAAAAAATAATAAATAATAACATTTTTATAAGCTAATAATATAAAAAAAGCTTGAAAAGTAATTATTTTTATTTTATAATTCATACAAATTCATAAAATAATTTATTATGACCATTCTTAAAAGGTTTGTGTTTTTATTTAGTATTATTGTTTTAACATCTTGTAGTGATATAGAAAGTTGTTATTATGCAGAAGATTTTGGTGACATAGGAAATAGAGATCAAGTTAGTATTGCGGCTAGATTTTTATCTTGTAATTACAACACAAGCCTAGGAATTGAAGATCCTGTTCAATCAGTAAATATGACTGAATGTTTGAAAACTACTACAGTTTCAACAGCTTATACAACCTGTTCAGAAGATGAAGACTGTAAAAATTATGCATCAAATAAATGTTCAGAAATAGACCCAATATCTGACTCAACAAAACCAAGTTTTTCTTTTCAACAATGTGTAGATTATTGTGTTGATATCTGTGAAACCAATAGTACATCAGATGAACAACTTTGGACAAAAGCAACTATAAAAACATCAACTACTTATTTTGGTTTAGAAATAAGTCCAACATCATTTATAACAATACAAGCAACAGGAAAAATTTCTTTATCAGACTCTTTAAAAAATAAAAGTTCAAAGTATAAAAAAATTGGTATTAAAGAAACTGATTATTCTTTAATGGTTACACCATTAGAAACATACAAATTAGCATTACAATATAAAAATGATACACTTTCTCAATTATTTACGAAAGATAAAATTAATACAGATGTTAAAACAAGAACTGTATTATCGGTAAAAAATATAAATTCATCTTTAGTCGATACAACAGATAATATTGGAGATTCTCAAAAATACAGATTCCAAGACCCACTATTTCAATATATAACGTGTAATAACGTAAAAAGTAAAAATGAATTTGGAATTAATGAATTAGGTGGATGTTATTTAGATTTTTCTAATGATTCAAATATAAATAGTGCTCTAATATCAAACTTAAATTCTTATTATTTTAATATAAATACATCACTATTTACTAATGGTACTTATTTTATGTATGATACAGACATACTTAATAATGTTAACTACATGGTGGAAGATACAGAAACAGGAGTTTATGTTCCTTTTCTAGAAAAAAAAGATATGTCTGGACCTGATATATTAAAAATGTCTTCTGATGGAACAAAGATATTATTTACAAATATAGCAGAAAGTACCGCTGCTTATTTATGGAATAACGACAATTCATCATTTTCAATAAATCATGATGAACCATTTAAAGTTGCAATAAGATATATAGGAAATACAGCAGCCGAATGTAATTATACAGCCTCTATAAATAATTATTATGATATAGAAAATCAAAATGGCAAAAAAACAGTTGTAAATAAAACAAAAACATACAACATACAAAAAGTAAATTTTACTGCTGCAGGCAAAGAAGAAGGAAATAAAAATACTTGGAATGTTTTAAAAACAGAACTTGGTACTAATGGAACCTTGAAAGAAATATTATTCAATCAATTTTCCACTCCAATTCGTAGTATAACTTCAACCTTTACATTATCGACAAATGATGAAAATTGTAATAAAGGATTATTGATTTATATTATACCAATCAAAGACTACCGACCATATGATAATGGTTTATTGTATTTTTATGTTCCGCATATAACATCAACACAAACAATAAAATACTCAATAGTAAATCCAAGTGTAATAAATCTTGATACTGTGTCATTAGAAAATCCAGAAAAAAAATTAGAAGAATTTTATGAACACTCTAAGAACTATAATGCTTTCGGTTTAAATGATACAAATAATTATACTTATAGGGAATTATCAACAGTAACACCTTCTGATGTTGTTAATATAGATAAAGATAATTATTCTAATCTATTAAATAAATCTGACTTTGTTAGAAAAAATCAAATAGTAAGGTTTGACTATTCTAACTGGTTTACTATTGATGGAAAAACCAGTATAGAAACAAAAGAAACAACATATCAAGAGCAAATTGTTGATGTTGCTGCCATTTTTAACATTATAATTAAGGGTCAACACCCATTTGTATGTTTTGGTGAAGGAACTGAAACAATGGATCCATCTATGTATTGTTCAAATAATAATTTAGGTTTTGAACAGTTAGCTATTAATAAAAATTGTATAGCTAAAAACTCAACAGATTTTACATCTATACCAAATAATTGTACCGAACCTACAACAAGTCAGGATTTCTGTACAACCACAAAAGACTATATTTCTGCTTGTTACGTTTCTAATTATAAATTTGATGACAATACTGAATTAGCAAATAAATATATAGAGCTTATTTATTCAGGATCTCCACTTATAACAGAAGAAATGAAAAAAGAACAAATAGAGCAAATTAAAAATCAAACAGTTTCAGAATTCTTAAGCAATCAAATATCATCTGTAGCAACAACTTTATTTTATTCTGACGAAATAAAATTTGAGGATGACAATATATCAATAGGTGTTGAAAATAGAGAAGAACATGAAAAATTAATAGAAAAAACTTATGAAATGGCAAGAGCATGTCTTCAAGATTTGATTAATAAAAAAAATGATATAGTTCCAACAAAAGATATTGTAAGTAAAGTTGGAGATGTTGATGCAACATATAAAATATTATATAATTTCGATTCATCAGTAGCTTTAGACTCTTTATTACCAAATACAAAAGAAAATAAATTAATAGTTCTAACTACTAAAGAAAAATTCGAAAAAATGAGAGATGTTTTTTTAACAAAAACCGTAACAAAAGTAAATAAAATAAATGACGATGGAACAATAAATGAAAATGAATTTACAACTAATACATCATATAATAATACATTTAAGATTTATAAAATCGTAAATAAAAATAATTTATCTATAAGTAAAACACAATGTTATAATTTAGAAAATTTTGTTGGAAGTACAAAACAATTTCTTCTAAACACAAAAAATAATACAGAAACAGTTAACGTTACAAATTATGGTAACGCAAGTAAAGATTATATAACTATGGGAATTGAAAAAATTCCAAACTTTTCTTCAAATTCAGCAGGAAATATTGATAATTTTACAGTTAATACATCTTTTGATAATTGGAATCCTGATTTAAATTGTAATAATAATTGTACAGCTTTAGATTATAATGGAAAAATAAATTCTACTACAAACTATACATTAACTTTAAATATAATAAATAAATTAACAGATGATCAAATTAATAGTTATGACTCTCAATTTATTAATTCTTTTTCGTATAAAGAAAATGGAGATATTATATTTGCTACCAGAGATTCAATAACTGAATATAATTCAAATGGAGATAGACTATCAGTTATATTAGGTGAAGATTCTGTAAATTATAAAGGAGATATAATTAATAATCTAAATGGTGATATAAAAGGAGTAACAGATAATTCAACTTTTACTGCTTCAGTATTTACGGAAGGAGCTACAGATTCATCACAAAAATATTATCCATTAGTATATTATTTGGAATCATCTCCAAATTCTTCAGAATATCATTTTGATGAAAATGGTTTATTAACAGATTTAAATAATATATCAGCAATAGATATAAAAAATCATTCATTAATTAATAAATATATAACAGCATCTAATACACAAAAAAATATATTTTTTAAGATAACAGATACTGACGAAAATTCAGCAAACAATTCAGGTAAATATTCAGTTGTTATTAAAGAATATACAGAGAACGACTATGATAGCATGGTGGATATGTTTAGACTGTTTTTCCAATCAGTCCTAACATTTATTGATGGAAATTCAATATCTTTATTATCCATAAATGATAGTGCACAAGAGATTGTTGATAGATTTGCTGAATGTGAAGAGGTTGATGATAAAACGAAAGTTTCTTGTCACGTTTATCAACCAGGATCAGAAAATCATGGAAAAATGTGTTCTCCAAAAGACACTAATTGTTTTATTGATTGCTTAGGACAAAATGACGGAAAATGTTTTAAATTTAATGATGGAAAAGGTTTTGTAAAAATGGTATATAAAACAATCATAACAAATCCATTGTATATATTAATAATAAAAATATCCCTAATATTATCAATAGCTATATATGGTTTTGGTTACTTTTTTGGATTAACAAAATTTAAACAGTCAGAAATTATAGGAAAAATAATAAAATTATGTTTTGTTTACTTTATGGCAAGCGCTTCGGGTTGGGAATTTTTTGATAAATTTATAGCAACATTTTTTAAAAATGGTATAGATTCAATCTTATTCTTAATAGCAAGTTCTTTTGAAACAAATTTAGCCTCAGAAGTTATGCAAGCAGTTGAAACACATAATTATTCAGATAAAATAGTTTTATTCTCTGGAGCTATGGATAACTTAGAGTTATTAATATCTATGCCTGTATTTAGTAAAATAGTTGGCTTATTCTTCTCTGGATGGGTTGGACCAGTATATTTTTATTTTGTTATGACAACAGTATTAACATATATAGTTGCTGTAATATCATCTATAATTATATATCTATCTATACAGGTATATATGTCTTTGGTATTTTGTTTCTTTCCTTTAGTAATAATATTTATGTTATTTAAAAAATCAGAAGGTACATTTACAAACTGGCTTAGTATATTAATAGGCTTTGCTGGACAACAAATTTTATTAATTACGACGCTTTCTTTTTTTAATATGTTAATATATAATTTTATAAAAACAACTTTCGCTTATACAGTTTGTTGGTTACCTTTATTAAATATAAAACTAGGTGGTTTTCCTTTGTTTTTAATAAGTTTCTATAAAATACCAAATACAGGAATATCCTCAACTGGTATAAATATGGGTGGAGAGGCTATGCCTAGTTTTTATGCGATAATAACATTCTATATGATAGGTTCTTTAATGGGTAAATTCATTACTTCTATGACATCGCTTGGTAATTCTATTTTTGGTGGTAAAATGGATATAAATAGTTCTCCTTTAACATCAAAAATTACTGGTTTAGCAGAGGGTGTTAAAGGCAAGGCTGATAGCTTTATGAAACAAGAAGGTCTTAAATTCTATAATAAAATGGGTGGAATAATGGGTGGAAATTATATAAAAAGAGAAGGAACAAGTAAATTACAAGAAAGAAGAAAAAAAGAAGAAGACTTTAGAAAAGAACTAAATAATAGAACAACTCAGTCTCTATCTGAAAAAAAATCTTCAGAAGAATATAAACAAAAAAAAGAAAATATAATAAATAAATCTAGGAATCAAGCCACTGTAAAAGAGTTTGAAAAAGATAAAGATTTTATAAATGCTTATAATCAAGCCCTTGGTGGAAAAGAAGATGATGGAACAAATCAAGAAGCTAATAAACTTGTTCAAGAAAAACTTTATAGTTCTACTACAACAGATGCTCAAAGAAACAGTATAGGAAAAAGAGCAAATGTCTCAACAAAACACGAAATAAATAAATTAGATAGAGAATTAGAAAAAGAAGCAAGATCTGAAGAAAGTAGAAAAATGTTAACAGAAACTGATAAAGATGGTAATGCAACTCAATTTAATTTGGTAAATCAATTAATGTATGAAAGTGACGATAAAGATAAAAGTAAGTCTCTTGTACAAAAAGTAACATCTTTAGATCAAGAACAATTTGAAGATTTAGCTAAAACTTATAGTATAGCACATGGTTATTCTCCTAAAGATGAAAAACCTAAACCAGAAGAAAGACCAACACTAGATTCAGAGTATAGTTTAGACCAAAATTTAGAATCTATTCCTGAAACAGATCAAGAATTGAATTCTAATTCTAAACAAGATGAAGAAGCTACTAATCCATAATATATGATATAGAATAAAAATATCTAATAAAAATAATATAAATAAATTCTAATCATATTAATAAAGTGATTTGAATTTATACTTAATAAAAAAATAAAAGCATATTAATGCTTTTATTTTTGATATAAATATTATAAAAAAAGAATTTCTATCTATATTTATATTTATTAAAAATATTTTTTTAATTAGTTTTTTATATATTTTCTAGTAAACTATAAATCTATTAAACACATATTTATAATCACAACTAATAAAATATACCATAAAACGTTAAATTAAACAATTTTATGGTATACTATTATTAATTAAAAATTTTTCTTCTGATTTGAGAATATTTTTAAAATCCTCATTAACAGAAGAAAGTATAGATAAAATATTTTCTGATCCATTATATAAACTTGTATCTGCGAGTACTCTTAATACTTTTTTATCCTTTATAAGATCGGAATCTACAATTGATTTAGCTAATTTTTTTGAAATATTGGCTCGTTTTATCAAATTATCTAAAATTATTCTTTTAGTTTCTACAGGTACAATTTCTTCTTTGGAGGCAAACTCAATAGCTTGTTCTTTAGTAAACGACATAATATCTTCAATTTTATCCTTAATTTCATCGCTATTTCTATTTCTTTGTGTTTCTTTATCACTGTAAATTACACTATTATAAGTAGTTCCATGGTCATCAATAACAAATCTATTTCCTTGACCTAAATTTTGATCATCTTGGTCATCAATAACAAATCTATTTCCTTGACCTAAATTTTGATCATCTTGGTCATCAATAATAAATCTATTTCCTTGACCTAAATTTTGATCATCTTGGTCAGCAATAACAAATCTATTTCCTTGACCTAAATTTTGATCATCTTGGTCAGCAATAACAAATCTATTTTTTAGATCTAAATTATTTTGTTTTAAAGCAACAAGATTAAGAAGTTCTCTATTAAGAGCTAAATTATTTTCAAGGAGTTTATTATGGAGTATAATAAAGTTATTAAGACCATAATCATTATTTTCTAAACCATTAGGATTAAAAAATGGTGAACCTCTATAAGGGAATGGGGTATTATACTTTTGTTCTAAATATTCTTTAAAAGTCAATTGAAAAGGTTGTGGTAAAATTCTATTTAAATGAGGAAGTGGCATTGAAACATATGGATGATCATAATTTATATGATCAGCATTAAGCTTATAAAGAATTTGTTCCAACAAGTTATAAATGTCTACAAACGGATCATAACGTGGAATAAAATGTCTTTCTTGACCATATTCATCATAATTTGCAGGAAATACATATCTTGTAAAACGATGTGGTGATGAAAAAGGAAAGTCTTGTTGTAATTGTATATCTTGTTGTTGAATATCTCTTAATTGTTGTTGAATATCTCTTAATTGTTGTTGAATATCTTGTGGATGTTGCGCAAACTGTGGATGTTGTAGTTGTTGTGCAAACTGTTGATATTGTGGTTGTTGTGCAAACTGTTGATATTGTGGTTGTTGCGCAAACTGTGGTCCTTGTGGTTGTTGATGAATATTTCTTAATTGTTGTTGAATATTTCTTAATTGTTGTTGAACGTCTTGTGGTTGTTGTTGAATATTTCTTAATTGTTGTTGAACATCTTGTGGTTGTTGTACTAACTGTGGTTTTTGCAGTTGTTGTTGTGATAAATTTGCCTGAGTAGGATTAGGAACCTGTGATACTGGGGTTGTTGTTTGGGCAGGCGTTTGTGTTTTATAATCTTCTGACAATTCAACATCTGGCTTTCTAGGGTCACGTAATGTTAAAGCAGGATTTGTATCTTTACCCTCTATTTCAGAAGAAGTTTCTTCTTTTTGAGATTCTTCTTTTGTTTCTTCTTCATGGTTTGTATTCTTTGTTTTAGATTTTTCAGCAGTACCACTTCTTAATTTTTCGTTTATAGATTTATTAATACTTTCTGGTAATTCTTCTTCTTGGTATAAACCAAAAAATTTAATTATATTCTTCCAAATAGAAGTAAAAATACTCTCATCACCTTCTTCTGCTTTATAATTTTTAGAATTAGAAATATAATCATTAAAAAGACCTTCTATTTTTTCTTTTTTTTCATCTGGATCAGCAATAGAATTTACATCTTCTTCTAAACATTTAGATAATAAACCTTCTTCTATATCACGAGATCTATTAATAGATCTAAATCTATTTTCAATTCCTTGAAAATCATCAAACAATAAAGCATCGCCAACAAATTTATCCTTTCTTTCCAAAAAAGTTTTAACCTCTTTCTCGGTTGAAACCAATTGTTTTTTAATTGATTCTATTTTTTTCTCTCTTTTTTTTCGTTCTTTTTGTGTTTTTTTATCGTATTTTGTATTAACAGAATCAATAGCATCAATATATATTTTAGATAAATCATTAGCTATAGACTCTTTTGTAAGAGTACTAATTTTTTCTCCTTCGTTTTCTACGCCATTATTGTATTCTCTAATAAATTTATTAACTTTATCAAAACTATCTTCGCTTATGTGGTTTAATTTGTCTAATATTTTTTTTCTGCTATCAAAAGAAGAAAGATCTAACTTGATCATTGTTGATATTTTAGCAACAACATAACTTTTATTAATATTTTTAAGACGTTTAGCGGCTTCATCATCTTCTTTTTTTCTTAAAGTTATATCCATATCTTCAAGATGAGTTAGTAACCTCATGCTTTCTTCGTAAAAATCTAACTTATTTCTTATATATTCACAAGATCTACGTCTAATCCTTGTTCTTTTTCCTTCTCTTATTCTTTCTAAATTTGCGTTATATATTTTAGCTTTTCTTCTCCATTTAAAATGTCTAAACCATAAATGTTTTGGAGTAATGTCTTTATTAACTCTTTCTTCCTGCTTAATATATCTGGCCATACTACTATCAGAATAGCCTATCTTTTTCATTTGTTGTCTATGCTTTTTTTTAATTTTTTTAAAACTATTAGCTCTTCTATTAAAATCTTCTATTGCCATTGAATCTATATACATAAAATTACAACATTTTTTAATTATAAACTAAATATACAATATTTTTTAATTAAAGTCAATAGTTTTTTAAAATATTTTTAAAATTTATTTTTTATTATTTACTTTAAAAAAATAACAATTTATTATTTATAAATAAAAAAATTTTTTACAGTATGTTAGAAGTAGAATATTTAAACAAAAAATATGATGTTGAAAATGGAGTTAATGGTTTTCAACTCGTTAAACTTTTAGATGAAAAAATATCTAAAAAAGTTGTTGCTATTGTAGTTGATGATTTAATCAAAGATTTATCTACCACATTAGGAGATAATTGTAAAATTAATTTTGTATTATTAGAGTCAGAAACTGGATTAGACATAATTAGACACTCAACCGCTCACCTTTTAGCATATGCAGTTCAAGAATTATATGGTAAAGATGTTAAATTTGCCATTGGTCCATCAATAGAAAATGGTTTTTATTATGATTTTGATATAAATACAACTTTTTCTGAAAATGATTTAGAAGCTATTTCCAAAAAAATGGAAGAATTAATTAAGAAAGACAATAAATTTGTTAGAGAAAATATCAAAAGAGAAGATGCTTTAAAAATATTTAAAGATCAGCCTTATAAAATTGAATTAATTAATGAATTAGAACAAAACGAAACTATAAGTATATATAGATTTGGTGATTTTGTTGATTTATGTAGAGGGCCTCATGTACCTTCTGCTAGATATTTAAAAAACTTTAAATTAACAAAAGTGGCTGGAGCTTATTGGCGAGGAGATAGCAATAATAAAATGCTTCAAAGAATCTATGGTGTTGCTTTTGATACAAAAGAAAAATTAGAAGAATATTTGAATTTTATTGAAGAAGCAGAAAGAAGAGATCATAGAAAAATTTGTAAAGCTATGGATCTAGTTCATTTTGAGCCTGAATATGCTCCTGGTGCTGTTTTTTATCACCCAAAAGGACTTTATATATTCAATAAATTAGTTGAATATATGAGAGCTAAACAAGATAAAGCAGATTATGTAGAAGTATCTACCCCAAGAGTTATGGATAGAATTTTATGGGAAACTTCAGGACATTGGGAAAAATATGGAGAACACAATTATTCTGGTCAAACAGAAGATGGAAAACAATTCTGTATTAAACCGATGAACTGCCCAGGTGGTGTTTTAATTTATAAACAAGGTATTAAATCTTACAGAGACTTACCTTTAAAAATATCTGAATTTGGTAAAGTTAATAGATACGAAGCTAGTGGTTCTTTACTTGGACTTTTAAGAGTTAGAGAATTTACTCAAGATGATGCTCATATTTTTTGTACTCTTGAACAAGTCCAACAACAATGTATTGAATTGACAGAATTTTTATTAGATATTTATAAAGATTTTGGCTTTGAAGATGTAAAAATAAAATTATCTACAAGACCAGAAAAAAGAATAGGAAGTGAAGAAGTTTGGGATGTTTCAGAAAAAGCCCTTGCGGATTCTTTGAGTTCTTTAGGATTGAATTATACTATTTTTGAAGGTGAAGGTGCTTTCTATGGTCCTAAATTAGAATTTGTTTTAAGAGATGCTATTGGTAGAGAATGGCAAGCTGGAACTATACAATTAGATATGAATTTACCTGAAAGATTTGATATACATTACATAGGTGAAGATGGACAAAAACATAGACCAGTTATGCTACACAGAGCTATTTTTGGTTCATTAGAAAGATTTTTAGGTATATTAATAGAACATACAGAAGGCAAATTCCCATTATGGTTCAGTCCACTACAAATTGGTATAGCAACAATCACAGATGATGTTATAAATTATGCTGAATATGTAGAACATAGACTTGAAAATGAAGGATTAAAAGTAAAACTTGATACTTCTAACGAAAAAATCAGTTATAAAATTAGAGAAATGTCATTAGAAAAAATACCTTATATTTTAACTATTGGTAAAAAAGAAGCTAAAGATCATTCTTTAAACATTAGAATATTGGGTAGTCAAGATACTGTTGATTTATCATTAGATGAATTTATAGAAAAAATAAAATTAAAAATAGATCTTAAAGAAAAAGATTATAATTTATAATAATACATTTATAATTTTTAAAAAATAAAACAACTTAATTCAAGTTGTTTTATTTTTTTCAAATTTATGTTTGATAATTAAAAAAGTTGTAATAATATTACATATAGAAACAAACAATGTAAATATTATGAAAAAAATAGCTTTATGTTTAGCTTTTTCTTGTTTAGCAATATGTAATGCTAAAGCTATAGACTCTACTGGTTGTGGTCTTGGTTCTACAATTTTTAAAGGTCAAAGAGGAACTGTTCCTCAAGTTTTAGCTGTTACAACTAATGCTACTTCTGGAAATCAAACTTTTGGTATCACATCAGGAACATTAGGTTGCGATCCTTATGGTAGAATTACTGGTGGAACAGGAAGAATACTTGTATTTTTAGAAAACAATTTTGATAATTTTGCTTTGGATGCATCAAGAGGTCAAGGTGAAACTATAAATACATTAGCTTCCATTACTAATAGAGATGTAAAAGAAGTTGAAGAAGTTGTTAAAAATAACTTCAATGAAATATTCACAGATGAAAACGTTAATCTAGTTGATGTTTCAGAAAAATTAGCAACTTTATTAAATGTTGCTTAATGTTTAAATATTGCTTTATCTTATTTTTATTTATTAGTTTAAATACTTTTGCCAATAATAAATATATAGATAAAGCAATAGAATTAAAATTATATAATAATAAAGATTGGTTAAATCTTAATCATTATAAAAAATCATTATTAAATGATTATAAAAGTATAATTGTTAATAATGATTTTTTTATATCAAAAAATGGAAGAACTAATCCAAAAGAAGAATTAATTGAAACAATAAAATCTTTTTATGATATAAAAGAATTAAATGATAATCATTCTTTATGTAAATATCCAGCAAGATTAGAATTATTAAATAAATATTTACATTTTGAAAATCTACCTAGACCAAAATGTAAAGAATATGAAGAGTTTTTTAATGAAATTAATCCAGAATCTTTAAGTATAATATTTCCTACTAGTTATATGAATAATCCCGCTTCCATGTTTGGACATACATTAATAAAAATTAATGGAGAAGATAAAACTTCTTTAAATTCAATAATCATAAATTATGGAGCAGATACACAAGGAGAAATTAGTGGAATAATTTTTGCTTTCAGGGGGGTGTTTGGGCTTTATTATGGCTTTTTTTCTGCTATGGCATATTACAGAATGATAAATCTTTATAATAATACTGAAAATAGAGATATTTGGGAATATGATTTAAACTTTAATAAAAAACAAAGTATTTACTATACAAAACATATATGGGAATTAATCCATAGTAAAAGTAGATATTATTTTTTTAAACAAAATTGTTCTTATTATATATTAGAAACATTAAATATACTAGTTGATGATGATTTAACAAAAGATTTTAATTTTTATACAGCACCAATAGAAACAATAAAATTGTTAAAAAATAAAAATTTTATTACTGATATAAATTATCGCCCTAGCCTACAAAAACAAATACAGCAAAATGATAATAAAAATATTAAAAAAATATTAAAAAATCAAGATTGTGTTGATTGTAATTATAATGATTATGAAACAGCTTATAAATTATTACAATATAAAAAATCTAAAGGTAAAATTACTTTAAAAGATTATAGAAAAACAAGTTTTAGAATATTAAAAGAACTAAATAGTAAACAAGACAATTTTCAAAATAAAGAAATAAAACAACCTGCTTTCTCTCCTGAATATGGTCATAATTTTACAAAAATGAAATTATTATATAATAAAGATTTTTTAGATCTAGAATTAAAATTGGCTTATCATGAATTAATAGATAGTAGTATTGGTTTTAATTTTGGTTCAGAAATAAACTTTTTTGATTTAGGATTAAGATATAATTATGAAGATAAAGATATAGAATTAGAAAAGTTTAATTTTTTAAATATAAAATCTCTTGCTTTACATGATAATTTTTTTAAACCTACATCTTTTTCTGTTTTGTTTGGTATTAATAATTTATATAATAATCAAAAAATATTACTCTTAGAAACAAATGGTGGTATTACATTAGGAAATGAATTAATATCTATTTTTGCTCTTTTTGGTCCAAAATTAAATTATAGTGGAACTTTAAAACATAATGGTAATATCGGTCTAAATATAACAAGTGGTGTTTTGCTAAACTTTGATTATTTTAAAAGTATTTTTACATTTAAAATAAATAAGTTTTTACAAAATGAATACAACTATAACGAATTAACAATTGATAATAATATAATACTAAATAAAAATTTATACCTAAATATAAAATATGAAAAGTATTTTTATAAAAATCAAAATAATGACAATTTTTTAGCTGGTTTTAGTATATTATTTTAATGGTGATCCCTACGGGATTTGAACCCGTGTTGCCAGCGTGAGAGGCTAGTGTCCTAACCACTAGACGAAGGGACCACTCTCCTATAAGATAATTTATTAAATAAGATTTGTCAAGTTTTTTATTGAAAATATTTATAATGGTTTTAATATTAAAACAATATTAATTAATATTTTTATATATGGCAAAACACGCCTTAAATAATACAAGAGAAAATAATTTTCCTGAATGGTATCAAGAAGTAGTTGACAAAGCCGATCTAGCCGAATCTTCTTGTACAAGAGGTTGTATGGTAATAAAACCTTATGGTTATAAATTATGGGAAAATATAAAAAATGTTTTAAATGATAAAATAGAAGATTTAGGCGTTCAAAATGCTTACTTTCCATTATTAATTCCGTTAGAGTTTTTAGAAAGAGAAGCAGAACATGTTGCTGGTTTTGCCAAAGAAACAGCAATTGTTACACATCATAGACTTGTTTTAAAAGATGGTAAACTTATTCCTGACGGTGAATTAGAAAGCCCTTATGTAATTAGACCTACTAGCGAAACTATTATTGGTGATAGTTTTTCAAAATGGATTCATTCTTATAGAGATTTGCCTTATAAAATAAATCAATGGGCTAATGTAATGAGATGGGAAATGAGAACAAGATTGTTTTTAAGAACAAGTGAATTTTTATGGCAAGAAGGACATAATGTTTTTGAAAAAGAAGAAGAAGCCAAAGAAGATGCTGTAAAAATGATTAATGTTTATGATGATTTGTTTAAAAATTATCTTGCAATTTATAGTTATGTAGGTTTTAAAACAGAAGATGAAAAGTTCCCTGGGGCAGTTAATACAATTACAATAGAAAGTATGATGCAAGATGGTAAGGCTTTACAGTCTTGTACTAGTCATAATCTAGGACAAAATTTTACAAGATCTTGCAATATAAAATATACAAGTAAAGAGGGCAGTGAAGAATTTGCTTATAGTACTTCTTGGGGACTTTCTACAAGAACAATAGGTGCTTTAATTATGAGTCATAGCGATGATGATGGGCTTGTTTTGCCACCTAAAATCGCACCATATAAAATTGTTGTAATTCCTGTTATACATGATGAAAATAATAAAGATTCTATTTTAAATTATTGTAATAAAATTAAAGAATCTTTTGGTAAAGATGTTTTTGTTGATCTATCTAACAAAAGTTCAGCTGATAAAAAGTGGGACTGGATTAGAAAAGGTGCACCTATTAGATTAGAAATAGGTCAAAAAGAAGTTGAAAGTAATAATATTTTTTATGTTAGAAGAGATAAATTAATGGAAAAAAATATTGTTAGTTTTGAAGAATTTTCTAATAATTATAAAAATATTTTAGAGAATATGCAAAATATATTATTAGAAAATAGTAAAAAAAGATTGTATGAAAATACAATTGAAATTGATAAAATAGAAGATATTGAAAATATTATAAAAAATAAAAATTGTTTTATGTCTATTGATGAAAAATATTGGGGAGACAAAGAATTAGAAAAAATAATGGAAAAATATAGTTTATCATATAGATGTAAGCCTTTTGAATTAAAAAATAAAGTAATAATTGCTAGGAGTTATTAATGTTATATAATAAAGAAGATTTAAAAAAAGCTTTACAGGATAATATAATATTTTTTGATGAAAATTATGACAATATAATTGATAATTTTGTACTAGATAGTAGAGATATAAAAAATAACACTTTATTTATTGCTAAAAAAGGTGAAAATAATGATGGCCATAATTTTATTAAAGATTTAATAAAAAATAAAACAATAACAATAATAGCAGAATATTTACCAAAAGGAATAGAACAAAATCCTAGAATAATTTTAGTAAAAAATACTATTGAGGCCATGGAACAATTGGCAATTTATTCTAGAAATAGATTGAATGGATATATTATAGGTATTACTGGAAGCATTGGAAAAACAAGTACAAAAGAAATATTTTATCATTGCTTATCAAAAATTGATAAAACTCATTGTAATAATAAAAGTTTTAATAGTTATTTTGGTATATTGGATACATTGATAAATACTCCTAGTAATACAAAATTTGCTATATTTGAAATGGGAATGAATGAATATGGTGAAATGGATGTTTTGAGAAACTTTATAAAACCAACTATTACAGTTATAACTGGTATTTTTCCAATACATATAGGTAATTTTAAAAAAGAAGAAGATATAGCAATTGAAAAATCAAAAATTAATGATAATAATACAATAACTACAATCTTAAATAAAGATAATAAATGGTATGATTTATTATATAAGGATGCTAAAAATAAAAATATAAAAAATATCTTCACTTTTGGTTCCAATGGAGATGTAGAATTACAAAATCAAGAAATAAAAAACAGTGAAGCAGAATTAACATATTTAATTAATAACAATACTTATAAAATAAAAACTTTAAATCTTGATAAAAGTATGGCTATTAATTTCTCTTCTTTATTATGTTTTGCTAAAAGTATTAATTTAGATATAAGTATAATTTCAAAAGCTTTTTATGATTATAAAACATATGATGGAAGAAATAATATAGAAAAAATTAAAAATTTTACTATAATTAATGGGGTTTATAATGCTAATATAAAAAGCTTTATATCTGGTTTAGAATTAATGAATAATATTTATAAACAAAATCAAAGAAAAGTTTGTATTTTTGGTGATATTTTAGAATTAGGAGATAAAGCAAAAGATATACATCTTGAATTAGTAGAACCTATAAATAACAACAATATAGATATTTTTATTGGGGTTGGTGAAAATATGAAATATGTTGTAGATAATTTAAAAATTAATAATAAATATCATTTCAATAATATAGAAGAATTAATTAAAGAATACAAAAAGATAATAAAAGATAATGATTTAATTTTTATTAAAGCTTCTAATGGATTACATTTTTCAAAAATTATGGAAGATATAAAAAAATAAATAAAAAATCTCTTTTTTAAAAAGAGATTTTTTAAATTAATTCCAAGATATTTCCAATATTTCAAAATTTTTTGTTCCATTGGGAACTTTTATTTCTATAAAATCTCCAACTTTTTTACCAGATAAGGCTTTTCCAATAGGAGAATCAACAGATATTATATTCCTAGACATATCCGATTCAAATTCGCTTAACAACTTATATGATATTTCTCTTTCGGTATCTTCGTCAAAAACTAATACAGTAGCACCAAAACCAGAAATATCCCCAGATAATTTTGTTATATCAACAATATCAGCACAAGACAATTTTTCTGTTAAATTAGCAATCATTCCTTCAACAATCCTTTGTCTATCTTTTGAGTAATGATATTCGGCATTTTCACTTAAATCTCCTAATTCTATTGCCTCACCTATTGCCTGAGAAACCTTAGGTCTTTCAACATTTACTAGGTTATCAAGTTCTGCTTTTAGTTTATTATATCCTTCCTTTGTAATTTTAAATCTCTGCATACTTTAAAAATAAATTTATATCTGTTCATAGTAAGCTATAAAAAATAAAAGTCAAGAATTCTATTCTTATATATACTATATATAAAAATATATTATTATACGATATATATAATAATATATAAAATATATAATATTACTCTTGTAAAATTGTTTTATTGTTAAAACTTCTAATTTTTTCTATATTGTTATTTATGTAGTTAATTCTTTCTTTTGTAGATTTATTATCTCTATTTTCTAACAAAAACTCTACATTACTTTTAATATCTAATTTATTCAAAATTATTCTAGCAATATCAGTATATAATATTTTATTATCAATTTTTTCAATTTTTCCAGTATTTAAAAATAGAGTATAAAGTTTTCTATTTCCTATATTTTCTAATATATCACTAGCATTACTTGCCATTAATAAATGATCAGGCAAAATAACAACTATTGTATTTTTGTAATTAGGTTGTTGTTTTAAAAAGTTAATAAAATCTATTAACAAATCATCATCACATTGAACAGCATTTAATGTAGAGTTGTCTGTTGTGTTTCTACATCTTTTATCAAAAATACCTTCTGGTGCATGTGGTGCGAGAGTGCTAATCGTTAAATTAAATGGTTTGTTTTGATTTGATAATTCAATATATTTCTTTTTTGCTAATTCAAAAACTTCATGATCTTTTGCTCCCCAACCCCATTTATCTTCTTCTTTAACATTCATTTCTTTAAAAAATTCTTTATCACCATAAACTTGATTATAACCATGTAATTCTAAAAAGTATGATTTTCCAGCAAAAGTTTTAAACTCACCACCAAGATAAACTTGATTATAGCCAGCTTTATTTAAGACATCACTAAAACAAGTTAGATTGCTGATTGTAACAGTTTTAAATAATTTATTTCTTCTAACAGAATATATTTCAGGAGCTCCACATAGTGTAGTATGTATTCCAGCCATAGTCCAACTTGAACCTTCAATTTGTTCTATATTATAATAATATTCTCCTTGATTAGTTAATTTTCTTAAATTCGGTGCAACTTCTTTTAATTTTTCTTCATTTAAAAAGTTTTGTTCAAAAGATTCTAAAAATATTAATACAAGATTTTTATTATTAGTATTAAAAAAATGTAAAAGTCTTTAGTAATCTAATTCCATACCTAAAAGATCTTTATTTATTATTAATAAAAATAAAACAAATAAAACAAGATAATAAAAAAAACAACACTTAAAAAATATTTTCATTATTTCACTTGAAAAACTAATATTAAAGTTTTATTATTTACTTAATAAATAATTAATTTAAATATTAATTT
>CASELL010000008.1 GCA_949288805.1 uncultured Alphaproteobacteria bacterium
GGTTGGACTATAAAATGTAATGGTAATAATAAGTTTATAGTTGAAGGTAATGGTTGTACTTTTAAATCTGGAAGTAAAGAGTTTAATTATACTGGTGGAGTACAATCTTTTACTATACCTAAGGCTTTTGGAAATAAAGATATTACTTTGGAGGTTTGGGGGGCTCGAGGATCTGGAAATTCTGGTGGTAAAGGTGGTTATTCTAAATTAGTTTCTAAAATTACTAATAAAGTAGGAGTCGGAAGTAATTTGTATGTTGTGGTTGGGGGACAAGGTAGAGATCCAAATGGTGCTTTTGGAAAAGGTTATAATGGTGGCGGAACTGGTTATGGATATGGTGGTGGAGCTACTCACATAGCTACAAAAAGTGGTGTTCTTTCTTCTTTATCAAGAAGTAAAAGTTCAGTAATTATTGTTGGTGGAGGAGGAGGTAGTCATACTAATTATGGTGGTGGTGCTAATATGAGTGGTGATAGTGATCATGCTGGTCTTGGTGGAAATGGTGGAACTTTAACATCTGGTGGTGCTGGGACTGGTGGAGCGGGTTCATTCGGGCAAGGTGGAAATGCTAATACAAGGAATGGCTATGGTGGTGGTGGTGGCTACTATGGAGGTGGAGGTGGTGCCAATTGGGCTGGAAGTGGTGGAGGTTCCGGCTACTGCAATAAATCTTTTGGAACATGTAGTGGAAGTAATGGAGCTAGAAGTGGTCAAGGTATGGCTAAAATTAGTTGGTAGAAATAATTATAGTTTATAGATTAAGAAAATAAATTAAAAATAACTACTAGAAATAGTAGTTATTTTTAGTTCTTGAATATTTATAAACAAAAAACTATTATATACATAGTTTATGAATATTTTTTTATGGAAAAAAAGGCTCTTGATATAAATAGTTCTGTTTGGGTTTCTGCCTCTGCTGGTAGTGGCAAAACAACAATATTAGTTAATAGATTATTAGTTTTATTGTTAAATAATGTAGATATATCAAAAGTTTTGTGTATTACATATACAAAAACTGCTGCAAGTGAAATGAAAGATAGAATATATAAAATATTATCTCAATGGGCTATAATGACAGATGAAGAACTAGAAAATGACATTAAAACAAGACTAAATATAACTAATAAAGTTTTGTTAAAAGAGGCTAGAATACTTTTTGCTAAAATAATTGATAATATTGATAATTTAAAAATATTTACAATACATTCTTTTTGTCAACAAATTATATCAAGATTTCCATTAGAAGCTGGTATTTATCCTAATTTTGAATTAATTGATGAATATAAAGTAAAAAGTTTAATAGATGAAGCTATTGATATTACCATAAATAATGATGCTTTATATGAAGATTTTAAAGAAGTAATTTTAATAAATACTGACGATGATTTTAAAAAAAGAATAGGTAATATAGTTAGTAAAAGAAAAAGTGTATATGATGATATAGATTATAGTTATGAATTAAAAAAAATATTAGATTTTAACTATTCAAATAAAGAAGAAATTATTGATGATTTTTTAAGTGGTTATGATTATAATAATTTTTTAAGAGTAAAAGATCATATTGGTAGAGTTAGTTTTCCTGATAGTTATTTAAGTAATGTTTTAACAAAAGAAGATATTGAAAAATATACAACAGTTTTTTTGACACAAGAAAACAGAATTAGAAAGCCAAAAAAATCAATGGATGCTGAATCTTTAATAATTTTTAATAATGAAGCAGAAAGATGTTTAAAATATATTAGTAATATTGATAAAGCTAAAATATATGAATTATCTTTATCTATTATTAATATAGCACTTGATGTTATAAAACAATATAAAATATTAAAAGATAAAAGTGGTTTTCTTGATTTTGACGATTTATTAATTATAACTTATAAATTATTAGAAAATACTGAATATTCTGCTTGGGTAAATTATAAACTTGATAGTGGCATAGATCATATTTTAGTAGATGAGGCACAAGATACATCTTTTTTGCAATGGAAAATAGTTGAAAAATTAACAGAAGATTTTTTTTCTGGTGATACAAAAAATGAAAATGATAGAACTATTTTTGTGGTTGGCGACGAAAAACAATCTATTTTTAAGTTTCAAGGTGCTAGCCCAGAAATGTTTGAAAGGGAATATTATGATTATAAAAATAGAATAGATTCTGTTAGAAAGAGTTTTTATAAAATTAATCTTGAAAGTTCTTATAGATCTTTAAATGAGATATTAAAGTTTGTTGATACTGTTTTTAAAGATGAAGAATATAGTAAAAAAATATCAAAGTTAGAATCAAAAATAGAACATAAAGTTATAAGAGATGGGGTTGGTTATATAGAATTGTGGCCTTTAATACAAAAAAAAGAAATAAAAGAAGAAAACAGTGAAGATCTTGATTTTGAAAGTGTAAACGAAACAGAGCATTATTTTTTGTTAAGTAAATATATTGTAGAAAAAATTAAATATCTTGTCAATTCTAATAGGTGTATAAATACAAAAAATGGGATTAGAAAGATTAAATATGGTGATATAATGATATTATCAAGAAAAAGAAATAAACAATTAATATCAATTTTAATATCAGAATTAAATAAAAATAATATACCTAATTCTGGAAGCGATAGAATAAACTTATTTGATAATATTATAATTAAAGATATAATATCTTTATTAAAGTTTGTTATTTATAATGATGATGATTATAATTTAGCTAATATAATAAAATCTCCATTGTTAAATTTAACAGAAGAAGATTTATATAATTTATGCGTTTATAAAAATGAAAATGAAATAACTTTATTTGATGCATTAAAAGTTAGTTTTAATGATAAATATTTATTTTTAAATGATATAATTGAAAAGTCAAAAACATATACTGTTTATGAATTAATATTTTTTATTATAAATAAAACAAAAAAAGATATTTTAAATAGGGTGGGTAATGAATTTAATTTAATATTAGAGAAGTTTTATGATTTTATTTTATCATTTGAAAATAATAATTCTACTTCAATAGTTTCTTTTGTTAATTTTGTTAGTAATAATACTAATGATGTAAAAAAAGATATAGATTTTAGCGATGATAATTCTGTTAAGATAATGACAGCACATTCTTCAAAAGGATTACAAGCCCCAATAGTTTTTTTATGTGAAGCCACGGTTATTGATAGTGTTGATGTAGATTCTGTTTTTTGGGTTGATAATATTCCTATATATAAAACAACAAATAGTGCAACTAGAAATATAAAAGACTGTATTGGAAATAGTGGTTATGAAGAATATTGTAGATTGTTGTATGTTGCTATTACTAGGGCAGAAAATGAATTATATATATGTGGTATACAAAAAAAGACAAGTAGTGTATTAAGTTGGTATGATTTATGTAAAAAGGCATTAGAAGAATTGCCAAGTAAAGTTATAAAATTTGATTTTGATGAAACTCTTGAAAAAATTGTTTATGGTGAAGAAAGTTTTTATGACATCAAAGATGATATTAAAGTAGAAAAGCAAGTTATTGATAAAAGTATTTTAGAAAATATAAAAGAATATAAAAATAATGAAGAAGATATAAAAATAATATCCCCATCACAATTTTATAATCATGTGGATAGGGATAAAATATTTGATGGTGTTGATGAAAATATTTTAAGAGGAGAAGCAATTCATAAACTTTTAGAAGTTTTACCTATGGTTGAAAATAATAAAGAAAAAGTTGCTGATTTATACTTAAATAATATGTTTTCTTTAATAAAAAATAAAGAAGAGATTAAAAATCAAGTTTTAAACATAATCAATAAATACAAAGACTTTTTTAATAGTAAATCAAAAGCAGAATTACCAGTAATTGGTGAAGTAGATGGTAATATAGTTAGTGGTAGAATAGATAGATTGGTTGAATTAGATGACGAAATTATTATTATAGATTATAAGAATGCTAAAAGACATTATAAAACGGAAAAAGATCTACCTATTGAGTATATAAAACAGGTAGATCTTTATAAAAAGGTGCTAGAAAATATATATAGTAATAAAAAAATAAAAAAATATATATTAATAACTAGCTATTGTGAATTGATAGAAATATTATAGTTTATATTTCTTCTTGTAGGTTTTCGTTTCCAAGTTTTACACCTTTTCTTGTTGCAGATGGTTTTTCTTGATTAATAACATTCTCATTTTCGTCAATATCTGTATCTTCACATTTATTTCTTGCACAATCTACAGCTTTTTTTATACCTCTTCCTACATCAACAAAACCATTGGCGATTTTTGATAGGCTGTTCCAAAAACATCTTCTTCTGTTTGGAGTTCCAGCAAAAGATAAACTTGGTTGGAGTAAAAAAATAAAACTGAATAAAATAATAAAAAATTTTTTCATTTTGAAACTAAATTATTAATGCAAATATAATTTTTGTATTATTTTAAATAATAGTAAATGAAAAAGTTTTAATAATATATAAATTTTATTTGTATGGTGGTTTTGTATAGCCAGCAGGTGATAATGTAAATATTTCTACTCCATTATCAGTAACTCCCATTGTATGTTCGAATTGAGCTGATAAACTTTTATCTTTTGTGGTTACTGTCCATCCATCAAATTTGCTTAATGTAGTTCTATAATCACCAGCATTTATCATTGGCTCTATTGTAAATACCATACCTTTTTGTAATTTTGTTCCAGCTCCTTTTCTACCATAATGTAAGACTTGTGGTTCATCATGAAAAACTTTACCTGTTCCATGTCCACAATAATCTCTAACAACAGAAAAACCTTGATTTTCTGCATATTGTTGTATTACATAACCTATATCTCCAAGTGTAGCATCTGGTTTTACTTGTTCTATTCCTAGCATCATACATTCATAAGTTGTATCACATAGTCTTTTTGCTTTAATACTAGGTTCACCAACCCAATACATTCTACTAGTATCACCATAGTAACCATTCACTATAACTGTTACATCTATATTTAAAATATCACCATTTCTTAATTTTTTTTCTTCACTAGGTATCCCATGACAAACTACATGATTTAATGAAATACAAACAGATTTTGGATAACCATGATAACCAATACAAGCTGATATTCCACCATGTTTATTTATAAAATCGTCACATAAATCGTTTAAATATAGAGTGGATACCCCTTCCTTTATATAATCTGTGATATAATCAAGAGTTTCGGCAGCTAATCTACCAGCTATTCTTAATCCTTTAAAATCTTCTTCGGTATATATTTTTATTGACATTATTTAACTAAATTATTAACTATAAAAAATATAATATTACTATTTTATAAATCAATTATTTTAAAAATAATATTGATTTATTTTTTATATATTGTAATTATATTAGTATGTGTAAAATATTATATATATGAAAATAGGTATTTTGTCTACCGAAATATACGAAGATGCTAAAAATTTTAAAAAAGAATTATTAAAAAAATATAATAATTTTATAAATGTAAATAAAAATAATATTGATAGTATAGATGTTTTTTTAGTTTTAGGTGGAGATGGCTTTTTGTTGAGATCCCTTCATAAATATTATAAATATAATATACCATTTTTTGGTGTAAATTATGGTAATCTTGGCTTTTTATTAAATGATAAAAAAATATTAAAAAATAATTTAATTGAAGTTATAGAGGAGGGACAACTTATAAATATTAATCCATTAAAAAATTTCATGATAGATTTAAATGACAATGAATTTGAGGACATATCTGTTAATGAATTAACACTAATTAGAAATGTTTATAAAACATGCAATATAAATATAAAAATAAATGGAGAAGAAAAATTAAAAAATTATTGTGGAGATGGGCTTGTTGTTTCCACTCCAATAGGTAGTACAGCTTACAATAGTTCGTTAGGATCTCCAATAATATCCTATAGGTCAAATAATATTATATTGTCATCTATTAGTCCGTTTAGACCAAGAACTTTTAGAAATGCAATATTACAAAATGATTTAAAATTGGAGTTTTACGTTAATTATAGTAAAGATAGAAAAGTTAGTGCTTATGCTGACTTTATAGAGTATAAAGATATAAAATATGCTAAAACTTTTATTGATAAGAATATAAATATAAAATTATTATTTGATAAAAATTTTAGTTTAGATGATAAAATTTTAAAAGAACAATTTATTTATTAAAATTAAGTTAATGTAATAATTATTTTATTACATTAACTTGTTCTCTATTTATTTTTTTATATGTTATGATGTTTTTGTCGTTATATCTTAAAAAAACACCCCATTTATATTTTTTATATAGTCTATTTTCTGTATAAAAACAATCGTAAAAATTACCTTTACCATCTTGTTTCTTTTCACATTTAGAACCAATACTTTCAAGATATTTTACATTATCAAGAATGTTATTATTATTTTCTATAATACTAACTTTATTTATATCTTCAAGAGTTTTATACTTTTCAAAATAAAAATTACTAGAAAACATCCTATATGGTTTTGCTATAAAAGTATAAAATATACCAGAAAACAAAAACAATAATAACAACAATCTAACAGTAGATACTAGTACATTGTCTGCATTTTTTATAAATTTAAACAATAACCCAAATGGTAAACAAAAAATATCTACAAGAATATTTAATATTTTTTTAATAAAATTTTTAGTTGCCATAGTCTGCACAAGGCTTATCACCACCAGAGAAAATAGCTACGATTTGAGGAGCACCAAATATACAAGCCATACCCAAAGAGAAAGCCAATACTGTTGTCCAAGCTACTTTACCACCAACGAAAGCCAAACTTACACCGATACAAGCAAAAGCTGCTAATGTTTTACCAACACCACCAGTCAAGAATGATAATGCTGTACATAATAAGTCTGTCATATCTGTATCTAATGCGCCACCATCAAATTCGTTAGCTAAAACTGGTGCTACATTAAATACTAATAAAGCTACGACGAAAGTTGATAAAAAAAATGCAGTTTTTTTCATAATTTTTTTTAAAATTATAGTTAAGCTAAATAGATTATAATTTAATTTTTATTTTTTGCAAGTAAAATTTTATTTATTATGTATTTGTTTATAAAGTATTGTTATTATAACAAAAAATGGAGCTTTTCAGCTCCATTTTAGTATATACAAATTATAATTAACGTCTTCTATATACTTGACCTTTTCTAGCTTTCTTTAAACCAGCCTTCTTTCTTTCAACTACTCTTGAATCTCTAGTTAAAAGTCCAGCTGATTTTAAATCTTTTCTATAAGCTTCCGAATTATATATTTCTAAAGCTTTAGAAATAGCATGTCTTATAGCTCCAGCTTGACCAGACAATCCTCCACCAGAAACTGTACAAACAACGTTAAATTTATCTTGTGTTTCTGTAATTACAAAAGGAGAATTTATGATAACTTCAAGTATAGGTCTTTTTAGATAATCAATAGGTTTTTGGTCGTTTATTGTAATTTTACCATTACCTTTTTTTAGCCATACTCTGGCTATAGCATTTTTTCTTTTTCCAGTAGCGTAAGCTCTATCTAAGTTATCAAGTGTTTTTTTAGAAGTATTTTGTTTGATAACTTTAACTTGATTATCGGATATTTCTTTTATTTCAACCTTTTTTGTGGTTGTTTTTTTAGGAGATGTTGTTTTTTTAACAACTGGTTTTTTTAATGTAATTTTTTCTTTTTTTTCTACTACCATACTATCTCCTAATTTCTTTTAGTATTTTTATTATTCATAGACTTTATATCTAGAACTTCTGGTTGTTGACCAGCATGTGGATGTTCTGAACCTGAATAAACAAATAATTTTTTCATGATGCTTCTGCCTAAGGCATTTCTATTCATCATTCTTCTAACAGAATTTTCAATTAATCTTTCAGGTGTTTCTTTCAACATCTTACCTTTTGTTCTGTATTTAATACCACCCATATAGCCAGTATGCCAATAGAATCTTTCAAGATCCTTGTTTCCAGTTAAAGCAACCTTATCTGCATTTATAACTATAATATAGTCACCACAATCCATATTAGGTGTGTAATAAACTTTATGTTTTCCTCTCAAATAATCAGCTATAACAACCGACATTCTACCAAGAATCAAATCAGTAGCATCAATAACATACCACTTTCTAGTGATATCTTTTGGTGTTGCTGAAAAAGTCTTCATAATATTTTTTGTCATAATAAATACTTTTAATTTAATAAACTTATAAAATTCATTTTGTTTAACATTCAAGTGGGAGGGGAATGTACAAAATTATCTAAGTCTAATATAAATAATAATTTTTATTTAATAATTGTCAATAGTATTTTAGAAATAATGGTAAAATAGATTATTATGTAAAATACAAAAAATGTAATAACCAATAAATAAAGTTTTAATTATAGAAAAATAAAAAAAGTCATCTTTTAGATGGCTTTTTTTATTGGATATAACAAATTATTTATTATATAAATAACTTTTTGTTACTTTATCTATTTTTAATAAAATAGAAACTATTCTTTCAAAATCACTTAATTTAATCATGTTTGGACCATCAGATGGAGCATTATCTGGATCTTGATGTACTTCCATAAATACACAAGCAACACCAACTGCTACGGCTGCTCTAGCTATTACTTCTGCCATATCTCTATTACCAATAGTACAACCATTTCCAGCTCCTGGTCTTTGAACAGAGTGTGTAGCGTCACAACATACAGGACAGCCTGTTTCTGCCATAATTGGATAACAAGTCATATCATTAATCAAAGTATTATATCCAAAACTTGTTCCTCTATCACATAAAATTACATTAGGATTTCCAAAAGTATCCAATTTTTCAACTATACTATGAGTTTCCTTTGGAGACAAAAATTGCCCCTTTTTTACATTTATAACCTTTCCAGTTTCTGCTGCTACTCTTAATAAATCTGTTTGTCTACATAAGAAAGCTGGTATTTGAACTATATCAACAACATCTATTATTTTATGAGACAACTGATCTGGATTATGAAAGTCCGTAACAATAGGACAACCTAATTCTTGTTTAATTGTTTTAAAAATATCAACAGCTGCATCAATACCAACTCCTCTTTTAGCTTTAACGCTTGTTCTGTTAGCTTTATCAAAAGATGTTTTAAAAACAAAATTTACTTTTAACTTATCACATATTTCTTTGAGGCTTTTAGCCATAAATAAACCATGTTCTAAAGATTCTAATTGACACGGTCCAGCTAAAATAGCTATTTCTTTTTCGTTTGAAATTTCAAAATTTCCAACTTTTAAAACTCTATTTTTCATATAAAACCTTTATATTTGTTAATAATAGTGACTTTAAATCAATAACACTGTAAAAAGTCAATCCAATTTTATAATATTTTAAATTATTGTCAATAAAAAAACAGAGATAAAAAATATCTCTGTTTTTTAAAATTATAATAATTGATTAATAATCTAAACCACCACCCATAGGATTAGCTCCTACTCCACAGTGGCAAGAATCTTCTTCTTTTTTTTCAACTATAGCACATTCCGTAGTTAACAATAATCCAGCAACAGAACCTGCACCTTCTAGTGCTATTCTAGCAACCTTTGTAGGATCAACAATACCAAACTTTATCATATCACCATAAACTTCTTTTTGAGCATCAAAGCCATAATTGTCATCTTTTGTTTCTTTAATATTATTAATTATTACAGAACCTTCAAGACCAGCATTTTTAGCTATTTGTTTAGCAGGTGCTAATAAAGCATTATAGACAATTTTAATACCAGCAGTTTGAGATTCATTATCACCTTTTAAATCTTTAATTTTTTCAGCTATATGAACAAAAGTAGAACCACCACCTGCAACAATACCTTCTTCAACAGCAGCTCTTGTAGCAGCTAATGCATCTTCAACTCTATCTTTCTTTTCTTTTACTTCTACTTCAGTAGCGCCACCAACTTTTAATATAGCAACACCACCAGATAGTTTAGCTAATCTTTCTTGTAATTTTTCTTTATCATAATCAGAAGTTGTAGCTTCTATTTGAGCTTTTATGTTATTACATCTAGCTTCAACATCTGCTGAATTACCAGCACCATCTACTATTGTAGTATCATCTTTTGTAATAACAACTTTTTTAGCTCTACCTAAATTAGTTAATTCTGTATTTTCTAATTTAAAACCAACTTCTTCAGATATTAATTGACCGGCAGTTAAAACGGCTATATCTTCCAACATAGCTTTTCTTCTATCACCAAATCCTGGAGCTTTTACAGCACAAACTTTTAAACCACCTCTTAATTTATTTACAACAAGAGCAGCAAGCGCTTCGCCTTCAACATCTTCTGCAATTATTAATAATGGTCTACCACTTTGAGCTATTGCTTCCAGTATTTTAATTATTGGTTGTAATGTAGATATTTTTTTATCAAACAATAAAATAAATGGATTATCTAAAACAACATTCATTTTTTCAGTATCAGTTATAAAGTATGGAGATAAATAACCTCGATCAAAATTCATACCTTCTACAACTTCTACTTCAAATTCAAGTCCTTTTGCTTCTTCTACGGTAATTGGGCTATTAGCACCAACTCTTTCCATAGCGTCAGCTATTTTTTCACCAATTTCTTTATCGCCATTAGCAGATATTGTACCAACTTGTGCTATTTCTTCTTTTAAAGATATTTTTTTACTAACATTTCTAATTTCTATTATAGATTCGTTTATAGCTTTATCAATACCTCTTTTAATATCCATAGGATTCAAACCAGCAGCTATTGATTTAATACCTTCAACAAAAATTGCTCTAGCTAAAACAGTAGAAGTTGTAGTTCCATCACCTGCTAAATCATTGGTTTTACTAGCAACTTCTTTAATAGCTTGAGCACCAAGATTTTCAAACTTATCTTTTAATTCAATTTCTTTTGCAACAGTAACACCATCTTTTGTAATTCTAGGAGCAGAAAAAGATTTTTCTATAATTACATTTCTACCTTTAGGTCCTAATGTTGCTTGAACAGCATCAGCTAAAACATTAACACCATTTAATATTCTACCTCTAGCATCTGCACTAAAAATAATTTCTTTTGTAGTCATATTTTACCTATTCAATTATTGCTAAAACATCGGATTCTTTCATAATTAAAAGATCTTCATCATCAACTTTAACTTCGGTTCCACCCCATTTAGTGAAAAATATTTTATCACCAACTTTTAAAGTCATAGGAATCAAATTTCCCTTATCATCTCTAGCACCATCTCCAACAGCAACAACAACTCCTTTTGATGGTTTTTCTTGAGAAGTTTCAGGTATTATAATACCACCGGAAGTTTTTACTTCAGCATCTTCTCTTTTAACCAAGATTCTATCTTGTATAGGTTTTAATTTCATTAATTCCCCATTTTTATTAAACTAATAACTATATAATATTATTTTTTTTAAATACAAGTATCCAATAAAAATTTTTGATAAAATTTTAATTTATTTATATATCTTTGATGTTTTTTCATAAGATCTTTTTCTAAAGCTTCATCTTTTTCTTTTTTATTTTTTATTATAATATCGTCTATAAAAGATAAAAAACCTTTTTCATTGTATTTTGATAATGTTTTTTCTATATTTGTTTTATTTGCTATTGATATTTTAGCTATTGTTTTATTTAATTCTATAGTTTTTATTTTATCAATATTATCCTTGTTATCATTTGTGATGGTATAGTTTTTAAAGACATTATTTTTTTCAAAAGAATTTACAATATTTATATATATACTAGAAATATAATAGTATAATTTATCGTATTTAGTCATATAAATCGAGTTTATTCTATTTGTTTTGTGTATTTTTTCTGCGTACAACATATAATTTATTTTTTTATATAATGAAAAAGCATCCGTTCCAACATCAACGCCACCAATAACCTTTATTCCGGTAGATATACTACTTTTTTTAAATAATTTTGAGAATTGATAATACAATATTGTTTTTCCTGTTATTTTTGTAGCGGGAATTAATAAGCTGTTTGTATTTGATTCTTTGTATTTATTAATATTTTGTTTTACTAGTGCATATTTTAATTCTTTGTCTTTTAAATTGTTTATATTATTTATTTTATCTCCATCTATATTATATTTTAATTCTAGAATATCTAGATAATTTTTATATGTTTCTATATATCTATTATATACAAAAGAATTTAAACTTTTAGTATCGTTGTAATATTCTTTTATAAAATCGTTTATTATAATTGTATTTTTATATGCTAACAACTCCAAAAAATCTAAATCTAATTCTTTATTTTTTATTATATTATTAAACAAGTCTAAAACACTAAGATGTTCATCTATATTACTGTAATTTCTATTACTTAACTCTATAATATTTTGTTCTAATTTTTTATAAAAATCATGATTTAATGAATTATTTATAACTATTATTGTTTTTAATATGTTTATTTTGTCTATTTGAGAATAGATGGTACTATTTAAATTATTATATCTATAATTTAATACATCAAATATTTTACTAATATAGTTTATATTGTTTAATGAATATATTAATACATTAATGTATTTTTCTTCATCTAGATATTTGTTTATTAAAATTGATACTGCACTATCATCTATTTTTATTTCTTTATCTTTTGGTATCAAAAATATAGTTATAATAAAAATAGATATTAATATAAATAAAAACAATATTATTTTTTTTACCATAAAAAGTTAAAATTAAAACCAATTTCAGAAGAAGAAAAACTTTTTCCTTGTATAGCATTATAGTTTAGTGAAAAATCAACAGCTTTTACTTCAAAACTTATATTAGCACCATATTGTATAAAATTATCATCTAATAATCCGGCATTTACCGTATATGTTTTATTTCCATTTAATTTTCCAGAAACTTCCATATCTTCTGTAATCAATCCAATATTAAGTTTTCCAAATAATTCTGGTTTTATATATAAAGTACCAATCTTTAAATTCATGAAATTTTTAAGAAATAATGAAGCACTACCATTAATAGTATTATATGTTTTTGCTGTTATATTATGATCATAATTGTCTATATATCCATCAACTTTTAACAAAACATGACTTATTTCTAATTTTGGTACAAAAAATTTAGATTCAAGTCCAAAGGATAAGCTTGTTGAAAATTGATTAGAAGCATAGTCTGAGTTAAAATATAAATCTTTTATATTATATTTTTGATCTGTACTATATGTATAATTTAAATTTTTTGCTGTTTTTTCTTCATAATTATTCATGTTATAAGAGAATATACCACTAACAAACATTATATCATTTAAACTATATCTAAGATAGGCTCCTCCACCTATTGACATTATATCTATGTTTTTAAAATCACTAGCAGAAGTGTTTTTATTACCATTTAGCATCATACCAAATATCATTTTCTTACCATATATTGCCTCTTTTCCAAGAATAAAGTTTTGAGAATCTGAATCATAAGAATCTATATTTTTTTCCACATCTTGTGTTGTAGAATTTGTATAAATTTCAAACCAATTATTAACTCTTTTTGTTTTTGATTTAAGAGGAGAATAATCATAATCAAATATATTTGAATATTCTTCAAGATTTTTTGTTATTAAATAATTATATGAAGGTCTCCTGCTTTCAACTTTTTCTTTTGTTTGCGAATATAAATCATCCATTCTTCTGTCTATTCTATTAACTATGGAATTGAAAGAATTTCTAGATGATTTATAAACTATACCACTTAAATCAGGTAACCAGCCTTTTAATACAGCCTCTATAAACTCTGGATTTTTATGATTAAATATTGTATTATTTCCATCTGGTGTTTCATTTAAATCGTTAAATATAAAAACTAGATTTCTTATTAAATTAAATTGTTTATTATTAATATATTGATTTCTTCTATCTTTATCGAACATATAGTTATGTGACTCCGTAATAGCATCGGTAAATGGTTTTAAATAATCTAGGCTTTGTAAATTTTCTGCTTTATCCATAACTCCATTTAGCCCCATATATGTTATTAGCCCAATTTCTCCTTGTTCAAATCCATTAGCTCCATCTCCAATTATTATATCTTTTATATAGTCGTTCTCAAGGAAAAAATTATCTTTATTTAAAATTGTGCTAGCACCTATATCTGTTGTTTTAAATAATATGTATTTATTATAGGTATTTAAGGCATTTAAACTCAATGTTACTTTTCCATTTTCAGTTTTTATTATAGAGCCAGTTGTGTTAATTAACATATTATTTTTTACATTTTGAAGATTTAAATCCAACGTTATATCTCCATTTACATCAAAATTAGATGTATAATTACCATTATTATTTATTATTATATTTGTTGATGCATCTTTAATTATTGTTTTATCTATTTCTGTATTTGCTATATTGGCTAATATTATAGTTGGAGATCCTTGTATAACTTTTTCACTTAATAAATGAGAATCTTTTCCAGCAAAAATTATTTTATTTCCAGTTGTTCCATCTCCAATATATATTTTATTTTTACCCTCCATGTGCTCTAAATTAGAATTTATTATTACTTTATCGCTTGTTCCTATTCCAGTTATAACTCCATTTATATTTTTTACTGCTGTATATATATCTGCATTAATTGTATTATTATCTTGTATATATATAGAGTTAATCCCATTTGCATAATTTATATCAGTAGAGGAATTAATATATGTACCATATATATTTTTATTTATTGTATTTCTATTATTTATGTTTATAATTGAGCTTGTTTCTATTGCTGATGTATTTTCTACTGTTAAATTAACATAATTGGCATATATATTGCCATTTATTGTGTTATTAGTTCCAATTTCTATTCTTGAATTTGTTGAAGAAACTGCTGAATTATTTAGTTTTTCTATATAACTAGCATATACATAATTATTTATTATACTGTTAGCGGATATGTTTATCCTATTATTATCTGCATTTTGATTGGTATAAGATGCATATAATTTAGAATTTACAACGGTACCTTCTACATTAATTATATTATTGCTTGAATTAACAGTATTTCCATTAGTGTTTGTATTATATGAAGCATATATACTACCAGCTATTATTGAAGATGTATTTATTAGATTTATGTTTATTGTATTATTTGATAAAGTTCCAGTTCCATTTGTTTTGGCTGCATATATATTTCCAGATATTTGTACACTATTACTTGTACTATCAGTGATATTTAGAATAGTATTTGTAATACTACTTGCATTATTCGTGTTATTTATTTCTGATGCTACTATATCGCCATTTATAGATACATTACTTTGTATATTAGCAAATGTTATATAATTGTTACTTAAAGATGTAGTATTATGTTCTGTATAGGCTCCATATATTGTGCCTTTTACAGTACCACCTTTTAAGTCTACAAAATTATTTTTTAAACTCGTAGCTTTTTCTGCATAGGCAGCATATATATTTCCATTTACAATACCATTATTTAAAACAACTGAATTTCCATTTGCTTCATAACCATCTTTAACATATGAAGCATAAACATTACCATTTATTGTAGCATTAGTATAATTTACTTTATTTGATATTAACGTAGAACCAGATCCTTCTGTATATGATGAATATATATTTCCAACCATACTACTATTACTATAATTTAATACATTTTCTCTTAAAGAACCATCAAATTTTGAGTCTCCATATACTGAATATAGATTTATAGTATTAGTTATGTTTGTGTTATAAATATTCATAATATTATTCGATACTGTTGTAGCTGAACTAATAGATAATGAATATATTCCATATATACTTGGTGTTCCATTGGTTGATATTATTGTAGAATTTGAGCTTAACGAAATATTTGTTACATTATTTTCAATATTTCCAATTCCTATTGAATAAATATTGTATATGTTTCCTTGAACAAGCAATTTTCCATATGAATCCTCTATTGTTAAAACATTTTCTCTAACTATTTTATTGTTATTTACATTATCTATTTTTGCTAGATATACATTTCCTGTTATATTTATACCAGTATTACTAGCTCCATTTGAAAAAATATTAAGATTATTATTTAATAAATCACCACCTTCTTCTTGATTGTTTATTGAACCAGAACCAGCATTATAAATAGAGTATACATCCCCCTCTATTGTTCCACTTGCTATATTTAAAGTATTTTTAAATATATCTGCCTTAGCATTTATAGTTGCATATACAGCATATATATTTGATTTTATTATAGAATTTTGATTCATTAAATTTATTGTTAGTGAACCATTTTCAATATTACCAGAACCATCAGTTTTAACTGAAGCTATTATTCCACTTTCACCAACATTGTCTTTATTTTGTGTTGTTATTTTTAAAATTCCTTGTCCATTATTATCTCCTATATTTAGAACATTGTTTGTTGATATTTGTGAATTATTAAAAAGAAAACCGTTTACAATATTATTTATATTTGTTGATATTATTTCGTTAGAGGTTATATTAATTTCTCTTTCTGCATTTATATTTATTGTATTGTTTGTTATTTGTCCACTACCATTGGTATATGCTGCATATATATTTCCAAAAAGACTTTTAGCGTTTGTTATATTTAAAGAGTTGTTCCTTATGTTTGTTGATAAATTACCTTCAACTTTTGATGTATATATATCAGAATACAAAACAGAATCAACATTAACTAAATTTATATTTAAAGAATTTGTATCATGTGTTGCAGTACCAACAGAACCAGAAGAAGATGTGTTTATAAGAGTTCCATATATATTATTTTTATTATTTTCGTTTTGACCTATTTTTATATGTTTATTTGAGTTGTCTTGTATATATAAATTAGAATTACTTACATTTATTAAATCTTTACCGGCATTTACATTTATTATGTTTTTCCCATTAGTCATAAATTCAAAGTTATTATTATTTGCTGTTATATACATATCGGCAGCATTGATTAAAGATGATGTTTGTGATGTTGTTTTAACTGTTTCTATATTTGTTAAATTTCCCTCAAAAATACCACCGTTTATTCTTAATATTGATGTATCAACGTTTATATTAGAAGAAGCAGATAATATATTATAAACATCTGAAGTTATTGTTTTTGTTTCATCTTCTGTTGTTGATAGATTTGTTTCTATGTTGTTTATAGCTATGTTTTCACCAGAGGAACTTGCAGTAGATACATTTTCTATAAAAATATTTGATATTTTGGTATTTTGTGTTGTATTTGTATAGTTTGTTATATTCATTGTAGAATTTGATATTGAGTTTAAAACAGTTCCACTAAAATATGTATTGTATATATTACCATTTGTTTTTCCAGATATTATAGATAAATTATTGCCATCTATTTGGTTTGTTGCATTATTTGTTTTTATTGCATATATATTGCCAGATATATTTTCTGTATTGTTTGAAGCAAGGACAACTTTTAAAGAATTTCCAGTAAAGTTTGCTGTTTTATTATCAGTTTGAACTTTTTTATTTGAATTAATTAACGTTATATCACCATTTATAAAAGAATTTAAATTTATTAATGATACTTCTGTATAATTATTAGAGAAATTTAACTGCGTGTTTGATACAATATTATTTTCTTCTATAACATTAACTAATGTTATATCTCCATTAATTTTTACTCTATTATTTAACGAATCTGCTATTTTAATAATATTTGAATTATAATTTTGTGTTGATGTTATATTATCTATACTAGAATTATTTACATTAATAGCCGTAACATCTCCTTCAATTATAATATCTCTTAAATTTGTTGATTCGTTTGTGGTCGTTGTTATAACTTCCTTTTTTACTGCTTGATCTTCTGTTGTTGGACTACCATCTACATCATAGTATTTTGTTTCCTCTTGTGGAGGAGTTGTACCCCCATCAATTATTTTACTGTTTTCTTGTGCTATTATTTGTAGTTGGTTTTCAGAAACATTTATAGTTCCGGATGTTTTTGATGAATTTACTTTTTTATTTGTTAAATCTACAACACCAATTCCATTAGCTACTTTAAGAGAGCCAGAGTCTAATGTTAATTTGTTATAGTTTATGTTTGTTATTCTACCATTAGTATTACTATTATTTTCATTATCTACTTTTGCAGCATAAATACTATTTGCTGTAAACTCTATGGTTCCTGTATCTTTATCTACTTTTTTATCTGTAGTTGTTCCTCTGGCTATCCAGTCAACACCACTTTTTACAAATGTTGCAGTAGTAGTAGTTGTTGTTGTGTTAGATAATGTATTATTCAAAGATAAAAAGACTTCATTATTATTTATATTATTGTTTGTTTTTATATATACACCATAAATATTGTTAACTTTCATGTTTATTTTAGTATTATCATCCTGTTCCATTATATTAACTTTATTTCCTATGGCACTAGATTTTGAGCCACTAACATCTGAGTATGCTCCATATATACTACCACCATTTTTGTTTAGTGAAGTTATATTTACAGTATTTCCATTTATGCTTCCACCGCCATCAGTTTTGGCGCCATATATATTTCCATTTATTGATGAACCAGTATTTGTTAAATTTATATTTACAACATTCCCTTCTCTTGTTTCTAAACCAGAATCTTCTGTTCCTAGTATGGCATCAGTATTTGTATAAGCTCCATATATATCGTTTGTTGTTATACTTCCATTTGTATCTATTACATTTAAAACATTAGAATATAATCTTCCAGTTACAGAAGAACTTTGTCCTGTTCCTAAAGTTCCATTTGGGTTTTTATATATTAAAATTGAAGAGTATATTTTATCATTGAAAGATCCATTATTAACATCTGTAACCGTTCCACTTACTGTAACAACATTTCCAGTATTTCCAATTGTTTTTTTATAATTAAATATTATAGATGTTCCTGCATTTTTGTATTCACCAATGTTGGTAGTTAAATTATATTTATTATCTCGAATTACTATGTTGTTATTTGTTATAGTTCCATTGGTTCCACCTGTACCTGGGGTTAATTCTAAATCAACTTTTGATGTATTAATTATTTCAAACTTATTGCCAATTATACTACCACCAGTACCTTTTACTTTACCGGTTCCACCATTTCCAGCTGTTAATATTAAGGATATATTTCCAAATTTATTGTCTTTATCGTTATTATTTACAATAAAATCATTACTTGAAATACTACCACCATTTCCACCATTACCTTGTTCTCCAGAGCTTCCTTGTGAACCATTACTTCCATCAGGAGAATTTCCATCTCCTCCTTCAGTTTTACCACCAGTTCCACCATTTCCAGCAGCTCCGGCTGCACCACCATTTCCACCATTTCCAGCTGTTATTATTAGATTTATATTTTTATTTGTATTTGTTGTATTATATAAGAAATTTATTGTGTTATTATTTATATTACCACCATTACCACCTTTACCACCATTACCACCTTTACCACCATTACCACCATTACCATTAGCTGGATTGCCATCTGAATCTGTAACATTACCACCATTACCACCTTTACCACCATTACCACCTTTACCACCATTACCACCATTACCACCTTTTAAAGTAATAGTTGAATTTTCTGAAGATAAATCTTTTATATTAATATTTATTATATTTTTTTCTTCATTTATATTACCTATACTACCACCATTACTACCAGAACCACCATTACCACCTTTACCACCATTACCACCATTACCGCCAGCACCGCCATCACTATTTATAGTAGTACCACCATTACCACCTTTACCACCATTAGCACCATTACCACCTTTGCCACCATTACCACCATTAGCACCATTACCACTAGTTATAGTAAATTTATTGGAATTACCTAGATTTATGTTTACTGTTGATGAATGTATTGTTGTTGCTTCTCCAGCATTACCACCATCACCGCCAATTCCAGCATTACTACCACTACCACCATTACCACCACCAACACTACCCCAACCAGCAGCACCACCATTACCACCATTACCACCATTACCACCAGCACCACCAGCACCACCAGTACTGCCACTTCCTGTATTAATATTATTAAAAGTATTACTGGTATTAATATTAATTACAGCACTTCTTATTATAGAAGCTATACCACCATTACCACCTTTACCACCAGCACCACCTAAACCACCAGCACCACCATTACCACCATTTCTTGCAAATGATCCTTCCCATCCAGCACCACCAGAACCACCAGCACCACCACTACCACCACCACTTCCACCAGCACCAGATACTCCAAGAGTGCTATTTGTATTAATATCATATGTACCAGTAATTATTGATGAGTCTTTTCCAGAAGAACCAACACCACCACTACCACCATTACCACCAACTTTACCATTTCTATCATCGATAGATGAACCATTTGCGCCATCTTCACCATCAGCACCATTACCACCATTTCTTGCAAATGATCTTCCCCGTCCAGCACCACCAGAACCACCATTAGTAACACCAGCAGCACCACCATTACCACCATTATCACTTCCTGCTGCACCACCTTTTCCACCAAAACCATTCTTTCCAGCATTGTCATCACTTGTTGGTTGGCCATCGGTTGTTCCGTTATTTCCATTAGTAGCAGCTAAAACATTACTTATATAAAAATAAGAATTAATACCTAAAAATAAAAACACAAAAACAAAAAGCTTTGTAAATATTTTTTTCATTTTAATCTCTAAAATTAATAAATTGTAATGGCAAGTTTAAATTTAAGTTTTTAATTTCTTGTATAGCAGTTTGTAAATCATCCCTTGATTTACCACTAACCCTAACTTCCTCTCCTTGTATGTTAGCCTGAACTTTTAATTTTGACTGTTTAAAATATTTTGTAATTTGTTTAGCGTTTTCTTGGTCTATTCCTTCTTTAATTTTAACCATTTGTCTAAGTGAGGAGCCAGATGCTTTTTCTTCTTTTTGAAAATCAAGAGATATTGGATCAAGACCTCTTTTAACAAAACAGGATTTTAAAGAGTTTTGTATTTGCTCTAAACAATAATCACTTTCGGCATTTAAGAGTATTTCTTTTTCTTTTTTATTTAATTCTATACTCCATTTTACAGCTTTAAAATCGTACCTATTTCCGATTTCTCTATTAACGCCATTAACGGCATTATCTACTTCCTGTAAATCTATTTTAGAAACTACATCAAAACTTGGCATAACAAAAAAATTATATAATATATTAGTATAATAAAACTTTTTTTTTGTTTTTCAAGTTTTATTGCTGTTGTTATTTATTGTATATTGCTTGATTGTTGTTTGATAATAAAAAATATCATAAAGTTTAATAAACTTTATGATATTTACTTACTTAAAACATTATTTGTTTTTTATTGTTAATAGTTAAACAGGTTTTAACCAACATTACAACCACCAGGATATCTTTCGAAGTTTGAATTAAATTTAGAAAGCATAAATTTTTATATAAATATACTTTTTATTATAAGTAATTTATTTTTTTAAAAAAGAAAAAAACATTATATAGAGTACAAACTATTAAAAATACTTGAAATTATTTTTAAAGCAATTTAATATTTAAGTATAATGTAAAATTTTTAATTATGGCAGAAGAAACAGAATATAAACATGGTGAAATAGTTGATGTAGATATTTCAGAAGAAATGAAAAAATCTTATCTTGATTATGCTATGAGTGTAATAGTATCAAGAGCAATTCCTGATGTATGTGATGGTTTAAAACCTGTTCATAGAAGAATTATTTATTCTATGTATGAATGTGGTTATGAATATAATAAACCTTTTAAGAAGTGTGCTAGAATAGTCGGTGATGTAATGGGTAAATATCACCCACACGGTGATAGTTCTATTTATGAAGCCTTAGTGAGAATGGCACAAGATTTTTCTATGGGTGTAAAGTTAATTAATGGACAAGGAAACTTTGGTTCTATTGATAATGATCCACCTGCTGCTATGAGGTATACTGAAGCTAGAATGGAAAAAATTACATCAATGATGATTGATGATATAGATAAAGATACTGTTGATTTTATGCCAAATTATGATGGCACAGAAAATGAACCTACTGTTTTACCAGCTAGATTTCCTAATTTATTAATAAATGGTAGTGCTGGTATTGCTGTTGGTATGGCTACAAATATTCCACCACATAATTTAAGCGAAGTAATTAATGGTGTAATTGCTTATATAGATAATCCTAATATTACAATTGAAGAATTAGTTGAGATTATTCCTGCTCCTGATTTTCCTACAAATTGTTTAATTCTTGGTAAAGGTGGTTATTTACAAGCAGCAAGGACTGGTAGAGGTGCTGTTATAATGAGAGGGGAAACAGAAATTGAAGAAAAAAAAGGCAGAGAATCAATTATTATCAAGTCAATTCCTTATCAAGTAAATAAAGCAGAATTAGTTAGTAAAATTGCTGAATTAGTAAAAGACAAAAAAATTGAAGGTATTAGTGATTTAAGAGATGAATCTAGTAAAGAAGGTATTAGAATTGTTGTTGAGTTGAAAAAAGATGCTATGAGTGATGTAATTTTAAATCAATTATATTCTTATACTCAATTACAATGTAATTTTTCAGTAAATATGCTTGCTTTGAATAAAGGTAAACCTGAATTATTAAATTTATTAGATGTAATTAAATTATTTACAGAGTTTAGAGAAGAAGTTGTTACTAGAAGAACTGAATACTTATTACAAAAAGATAGAGAAAGAGCACATATTTTAATTGGTTTAAGAGTTGCTGTTGATAGTATTGATGAAATTATTAAACTAATAAAATCTTCAAAAGATACAACAGAAGCTAGAAATGAGTTAATGGCTAGACCTTGGTCAGCAAAATCAGTTGTATCTTTAATTGATTTAATTGAAGATAGAAGAAATAAAGTTGAAAATGGTCAATTTTATTTTACAGAAGAACAAGCTAGAGCAATTTTAGATATGAAATTATCTAAATTAACAGGCTTAGAAAGTGAAAAAATAGATAATGAAATTAATGAAGTTGCAGAAAGAATTAAAGAATATTTAAGTATTCTTTCTAATAGAGAAAAATTAATGGGTATAATAAAAGAAGAATTATTATTTATAAATGAAAACTTTGGAGAAAAGAGAAAAAGTCAAATAGTTCAAGATAATAGTGATATTGACGTTGAGGATCTAATTCCAAAAGAAGATATGGTAATTATTACTACTGTAAATGGTTATATTAAGAGAATACCGTTATCTAATTATAAAGCACAAAATAGAGGTGGTAAAGGCAAGAGTGGAATTAGTATTCACGAAGAAGATTTAACTTCAAATATATTTATTGCCGATACTCATACACCTATTTTATTCTTTTCAAATAAAGGTATAGTTTATAGATTAAAAACATATAAATTGCCATTAGGTGGAAATAATTCAAAAGGTAGAGCAATAGTTAATTTACTTCCATTAGATAAAGAAGAAAAAATTACAACAGTATTGCCATTAAGTAGTAATAAAGAAGAATGGATAAATAAAAATATTATTTTTGCTACAAAAATGGGTAATGTTAGAAGAAATTCAATGGAGGCTTTTGAAAACGTTCAAGCTAATGGTAAAATAGCTATTAAATTGGATGATAATGATGCACTTGTTCAAGTTGCTTTATGCGATGATAACGATCATATTTTACTATCTTCTAAAATAGGTAAATGTATTAGATTTCCATTAGAAGTTTTAAGAGTTTTTCAAAGTAGAAGTTCATCAGGTGTAAGAGGTATAAAACTTGAAACTAAAAATGAAGTTGTTTCAATGTCTATATTAAAGGATAGTAAAATTGAAGATTTTGAAAAAAGAGATGCTTATTTAAAGATCCCAGTTGCTGATAGAATAGCTATTAAAAATTCTTTATTAAGTGAAAATGATGATACTATTGAAAAGACAGAAATGCCAAATATTAATTTAATTGATAAATTAAATATTGAAGAAGTAAAACAGTTGGCACTTGATGAAGAGTTTATTTTAACTATTACAGAAAATGGTTATGGTAAAAGGACTTCTACATATGAATATAGAACTACAAATAGAGGTGGTATTGGTATTACAAATATAATTACTTCTAAAAGAAATGGTAATGTAATATTTAGTAGTCAAGTGAGTGATGATAAAGATGTTCTTATGATGACAGATAAAGGTGTTGTTATTAGAACGAAAGTAAAAGATATTAGAATATCTGGTAGAAATACTCAAGGTGTTACATTAATGAAAACTGAAGATAGAATTATATCAGTAGCACTTGCTAAAACAGATAATAGTCAAGAAAATATTGAAGAAAACAATGAAGAATGTGTTATAAATGTAGAAAATAAAGGCACAGAAGATGGAAACATTTGAAAGAAGTCTTGAATTAAGTAATAATTTAAAGAATGATATAAATATTAATCCTTTAAATTATAGAATATTAACAGGAGACAGACCTACTGGTAATTTACATTTGGGACATTATTTTGGTTCTCTTATTAATAGACTTGAATTACAGAAAAAAGGTGTAGAATTATTTATTTTAATTGCAGATCAACAAGTTTTAACTGATCATGATAGTTTTGATAAAATACATTCTTATACTAAGGAATTAGTAATGGATCAATTATCAATTGGACTTGATTTTGATAATGAAAAATCTTTTATTTTTCCACATAGTCAAATACCAGAATTAAATCAATTATTAGTGCCATTTTTAACATTAGTTTCAGTTGCTGAATTAGAAAGAAACCCAACAACAAAAGAAGAAATACAAAGTGCTAATATTACAAATTTGAATGCTGGAATGTTAGTTTATCCAGTTCACCAAGCTTGTGATATTTTATCAGTTGGTGCTAATGTTATACCTGTTGGTAAAGATCAATTACCACATATAGAATTAACTAGAACAATAGCTAAAAGATTTAATAAAAAGTTTTGTGATGGTAAAGATTTTTTAAAAGAACCTATTGCTCTTTTATCTCAAACACCAAGTATAGTTGGACTTGATGGTAAGCAAAAAATGAGCAAAAGCAGAGGTAATTCTATAATGTTAAAATCTACAAAAGAAGAAATAATATCTGTTGTAAAAAAAGCAACAACAGATAGCGACAAAAATATTACATATGATCCAGAAAATAGGCCAGAAGTTGCTAATTTATTAACTTTAATATCTTTAATGAGTGGTAAAAATCAATTTGATATAGCAAAAGAAATTGGAGATGGTGGTGCTAAAATGTTAAAAGAAATGTTAATTGAAACAACAGATAGTTTTTTAACACCTATTAGAGAAAGAAGAAAACATTTTGAAGAAAATCAACAATATGTTGAAAAAATAATAAAAAAAAGTATTGATAAAGCGAGATATGAAGCTAATAAAACTTTACAAGGTATTTTAAAACATATGAACATGTTTGTTTTTAATAAATAGACTTGTTTTTGTATTTTATTAATGTTTTTATCTTGATTTTTATTTAGTATATTATAATATATTTGTATAATTAATTATTTTGTTTTTATATGAAAATGAATAATAAAGGTTTTTCATTAATAGAATTGAGTATAGTCTTAATAATAATAGGTTTGTTAATTGTTGGTTCTATTAAAGGCTATGCTTTATATGTTTCTGCTAGAGCTTTAAGATTAAATCAAGAAATGACAAAATATGCTTTTGCTAGTGAACAATTTACTGCTAAATATGGTTCTTATCCAGGTCTTCTTGAAGATGCTGTTGCTAAATTAGGTAGTAAAGCAAAAGTTAAATTAGATGAAAATAAAACTAATAAACAAGCTATTAATGGTGGTTCTAATCCTAGTCCAACAAATGCTGAAAGTGTTAATTTTTTTAATCATTTAAGTTTAGCTGGACTTTTAGATGAAGGAGAAGATTATGTTGGAACAGATAGTAATTTATCTAGTTTAAGTGTTATTACTCCAGAATCAAAATATTACCCAGTTTTAAGATCATTTAAAAATTTATTTCCTTATGTAAGGGGAGATGATGTTGATAATAAATTTAATGTAACAAATAGAATTGTTTTAAGTGGTTATAATTCTGATTCTGAAGGAGTTGAAGTTGGTATTTTGCTTTCTTTGGATACAAAATTTGACGATGGAGATCCTTTAAATGGTTTTATAAGTATAATACCTGATACATCTTTTGGTGGTACATCTTCTGAAGATGGAGAATAATTTATAATGAAAGTAAAAACAATTGTTTTCCCTGTAGGTGGTTATGGAACAAGATTCTTACCAGCTACTAAGGCTACTCCAAAAGAGATGTTGCCAGTAGCAGAAAAACCATTAATACAGTATGCTTTTGAGGAAGCTCTTGATGCTGGTATAGAAAGATTTATTTTTGTTACTGGTAGAAATAAAAATTCAATAGAAGATCATTTTGATAACGCTTTCGAATTACAAACTATTTTAGATGAAAAGAAAAAAAAAGAATTATTGGAAAAGACTATTGGTTGGTTACCACCAGCAGGTCAAATAGTTTTTTTAAGACAACAAAAACCTCTAGGGCTTGGACATGCTATATTATGTGCCGAACATTTTGTTGGTAATGAACCTTTTGCTATAACATTGGCCGATGAAATGACTTATGATTACAGTGAAAATTTTTTAAAAAAAATGATTAATTTAGCTGAATCTAAAAGCTCAAATGTCATAGGTGTAGCAAAAACAGAAAAAGATAAATTAAATAAATATGGTATTATTAGTTTCTCTAATAAAAATAATGATATATATAAAATTAATAACATGGTTGAAAAACCCGATATTGATAAAGCACCATCTAATTTACATATAGTAGGTAAGTATATTTTAAAACCTGAAATATTTACTTTTTTAAAACAAACAACAGTTGGAACTGGTGGCGAAATACAACTAACAGATGCTATGGCAAAAATGTTATTAGAACAAGATTTTTATGGATTAGAATTTAAAAAAGAACTTTTTGATTGTGGTAGTATTTTAGGTTATTTATCAGCTAATATTTTTTATAGTTTTAAAAATGAAAAAATTAAAAATGATGTCAAAAAAATAATAGAATATTATTATAATAATTTTAAATAGTTATGTGTAAGATTGAAATTAGCAATTTATGTAAAAAATTTGGTAATAAGATTATTTTAGATAATCTAAATTTAAATGTATATGATAAGGAATCTTTAGTTATATTAGGTAGATCTGGAGAGGGTAAGTCTGTTTTAATAAAAAATATATCTACATTATTAAAGCCGGATTCTGGAACAATAAAGATTGACGGTGTCGATATTACTAAAACAAAAAATAAATTTGATTTAATGAATAGATTTGGGTATTTATTTCAAAATGGAGCTCTTTTTGATTCTTTAACTGTATGGGAAAATATATCTTTTAAATTATTGAATAATTTTAAGTTTTCTAGATCTCAAGCCAGAAAGGTTGCCATTGAAAAACTTGAAATAGTAGATTTAGATGAAAAAATAGCTGATTTGTATCCTTCTGAATTGTCTGGTGGTATGCAAAAAAGAGTATCTTTAGCTAGAGCTATAGCTTGTGATCCTGATATTATATTTTTTGATGAACCAACAACGGGTCTTGATCCAATAACAGCTGAAAAAATAAATGATTTAATAATAAAAACTACAAAAATAGTTGGTGCTACCGCTATTACTATTACACACGATATACATTCTGCTAAAAAAATATCGGACAGGATAGTTTTATTAAGTAAAGGAAAAATTGTTTGGGAAGGTAATAGGTTTGACATAGAAGATACAGATAACGAATTATTAAATAAGTTTTTATTAAAAACTGATATCAATATATAAATAAGTTGACTTTTTTAAAATAATATTTATTATAATAAACAGTATAGCGGATGTGGTGGAATTGGTAGACGCGCTGGACTTAGAATCCAGTGTCGAGAGACGTGAGGGTTCAAGTCCCTCCATCCGCACCATTTCTATTAATAAAAAAGAGTCAATTATGGAAATAAATAAGATTTTAGACGAAGATATATATAAAACCTTTAAAATTGTTTTGCCTTCCAGTTTTATAGAAGAAAAAATTAACGAGTTGGCAAAGAATAAACAACCAACCTATAAATTAGATGGATTTAGAGAGGGAAAGGTTCCTGTTGAAGAAATTGTAAAAAGAGAAGGGAATTTGATTCTTTACGATGTTGTTGATTTTTCTTTAGAAGAATGTGTTAGTAAAATAGTAAAAGATGGAGCATTAAAATTAGCTTCAAGACCAAATGTTGATTTTGAAAATAATAAATTTGAAAGAGGTTCTGATATTGTTGTTAATTTAAGTATTGAAATAATACCTGATATTAAAGATGTAGATTTTGATAAATTAAAAATAACAAAATATAAGTTAGTTATTAGCGATAAAGATATAGAGGATTCAGTTGTTAAAATATTAAATAATTATAGAGATCTAGAAAAAAAAGACGGTTCATCTGTTATTGGAGATGTTGTATCTATTAATTTTGATGGATTTATTAATGGAGAAGCTTTTAATGGCGGAAAAGGAGAAGATTTTAAATTACAACTTGGAAGTAATACTTTTATAAATGGTTTCGAAGAACAATTACTCGATAAAAGAAGTGGTGATTTAGTTGATGTTAATGTAACTTTCCCAAGTGATTATTATAATAGTAATCTTGCTGGTAAAGATGCTCTTTTTAAAGTTGAAGTTTTAGATGTTTTATCTTATAAAAATACTGAGGTAAATGATGAATTTGTTCAGAAAAAACTTGGTGTTGAAAGTATAGATAAATTAAAAGAAGCTATAAAGAAAGAACTTGAAGATAATTATAGTTATATTTTATTTGGAAAAGAAAAACTTGAATTAACAGATAAAATTAATGATATTTTTGACTTTGAAGTGCCTAAGAAAGCAGTTGAAGAGAGGTTAGAATATTATAAAAATACTAATATTGATGGTTTTGATCAAGAAAAAGCAAAGAATGACATAATTAGAACTTTAAGACTAAGTTATGTTTTATCTTCTATTGCTGAAAAAAACAATATAACCATTAGCGATTCAGAGATGACTGAATTTATAATGAAACAATCAACATACTATCCAGGAAAAGAAAAAGAATATATCGATACTGTTTCTAGCAATGTGAAATTACAAGAATCTATAAAAGCAACATTATTTGAAGATAAGGTATTTAAATTTGTTTTAGATAAGATACCATCAGATGATGTAAAAGAGGTTAGTTTAGAAGATATTGCCAAAATATAGTTTGTATTTTTTGCTTATTAAAAAAATATCTATCGTTTTAACGATAGATATTTTTTATGATTTTTAAAAAATAAGAATTATTTTTTTTCTTCTATTTGTTGTTCTTTTTTATCTTCTTTTTTAACAAATTCGCCTTTTTTAATTTTTTCTGCTTCTTCTTTAGATCTAGCAACTATAATATCTTTTTCTAAAGATATTTCTGGATGTAAATCAAAAACAATAGAGAACTTTCCTAATGTTTTAATTGGTTCTTTAATAATAATGTTAGTCTTTTTAAGTACTTTTTCTTTTAATAAATCGTTAACAAAGTTAGCAATTTTTAAAGAAGATATTGAACCATAAAGTCTATCATTATCACCAGCACTTTCTATTAATAATATTTCTTTATTTTCAATTTTTGATTTAATAGATTCTGCCAATTCTCTATTTTTTTTATCTTCTTCTTCTATTTGTTTTTTCTTTTCTTCAAAAGCTTTATAATTTTTTTCTGAATATATTATAGCATATTTATTTGGTAATAAATAGTTTTTACCATAACCATCGGCTACAATTTTTATATCACCAACATTTCCTAATGTTTTAATTCTTGAAGTTAAAATTACTTTCATTATTTCTCCTATTAATTGTTTTCATTTTTAGATATAAATGACAACAAAGCCAAATTTCTAGCTCTTTTTATTGCTTGAGATAATTTCCTTTGTTTTTTAGCAGAAACACCAGTAATTCTACTTGACAAAATTTTTCCTCTTTCAGAAATATATTTATTTAATAATTTTATGTTTTTATAATTTATTTCTTCATCTGGTACATCTTTTAATGGACAAACTCTGTGTTTTTTAGCTAACATTCCTTGGTTAACCAAAGATATTTTTAAAAATCCATCCTGATCAACTCCATTTGTTACGTTATTTTCTGTCATATTCAACCTCTTATAAATTATTATAATTATTTTTTATAATCTTTAGCATTAATAGAAATCATTAATTCTGAATTTTTTGTGGGTAAAGAATCAATTTTAAATATACCCTTTCTAATAATATTTTCGTTAAATCCCATAATTCTTTCTAGTTCTTTAACTGCTGGATATGGGGAATCTATATTCATTAAAACATAATGCCCTCTGGAGTTTTTATTTATTTTATAGGCTAAAGTTCTTAAACCCCAGTACTCTTTGGAGGCTAATTTTCCTCCATTATCTTCTAATATTTTTTTAAAACTGTCAGTTAAATTATCAACTTCAGTTGTAGACAAATCTTGTCTTGCTATATAAACTAGTTCGTAAAAAGGCATGGCCAATCTTCCTATTTTATTGTTAATAAGAATAAGTGTCTATATTAAGACAACCTTATAAATACCACTTTATTCTATAATTATGTTTTTAAAAATCAATAAAATTTTTCTTGACTTTTCCCATTCTTATTTTTATCATAAAATCAAGTTAATTAATGATATAATTAATTTATGTTTAATATAAAAAATAACTGTTTCAGTTT
>CASELL010000009.1 GCA_949288805.1 uncultured Alphaproteobacteria bacterium
AACCAACAAAGAAATGTGTGATGAAATAGAATCTAAAATTAGAGAAAAACTAAAATCATCTCCTGCTAAATTAGTTGTTGGTGGAGAGGTGGAGGAAGAATAATATCTCAACCTATGGTTGAGATATTATATTATTTTAACAAGGTATTGCCAAACACATTCTTGGCTCTTTATCAACTTCTTTACTTGCAGAAGATAAATGTGAGTGAAGACTTTCTTTACTAGCTTTTCTCATGTATTCATCTCTTTCTTTTTTTAATTCATATAAAATATCAACCAAATCATTTCTATCAGACATTTTTGCTATATCAATTGGATCAAATTCAAATCTATTTTTTTCTTTTATATCTGCACCATTTTCTACAATAAGTGAATACATAAAATATCTTTCGTTTTTTGGAGCATTTTCTTTTGAGAAACAACATAGTAAAGCAAGAGGTGTATTTCCGTCTATATCTGGTGCATTTGGGTCAGCTCCAGCTTCTAATAACATTCTGAACATATCAACATTATCAGCTATTATCGCTACTTGAAGAGGAGTCAAACCATCTTTATTTTGTTTGTTCAATAAAGATATATTATTTTTAATATATGCTCTAACAAGTTTTTTTTTACCATTCTTTATTGCTAAACTAAGGAAGTTAAGCTGTGTTTCTTCTGGCAAAGAATTGGTAGGAACCAATCTTATTACTTTTTTTGTCTTTTTTGTCATTTTTTTTCCTTTATTTTATTAATAATTTGATTGTTTAATAATTTAAAACAATCTACATAATTAAAGATATAAATTATTTTTTAGAATACAAAATATTTAAGTTTTTATTTTAAAAATAAAATAAATTTATATTTACATAATTTAATTATAATAATATATAAGATTTACAATTTTATTAATGAAAATATTAATTGACTTTAATGTTAGTTGTGTTATGATATATTGGATTATTTATATTGTTTTTATTTATTAACAATTATACAATATTCAAAAATTTTTTTAATAGAATAATAAAAGAAATATTAGTTTTATTATGGAACTTTTTAATAGTTTATTATATAGAAATAAACAATTTGTCCCAACGTGGTTTTGTGCTACAGAAGAAGATAGCTATAATTCTGAAAACGAACTATCACTCTCTTTATTAAACGACAAAAAAAATTCTTTTTCAGTGGAAGCTAGGGACAAAAATGGTTCTGTTAAAGCCTTGGTAGAGATAGATAAGAAAAGCGGTAAAATAATTTCATTATTACCACGAGAAGAAACAGACAGAATAAAGATATTTAGAACATTGTTTAAGAAAAATATGCTTTCTTTTTCAAAAAAATATGGGTTTTTGCCATTAGATTTAATTTTATGTATATCTATGTTATATGGTACAAATGATAATTTAAGATTTTTCTTTCAAGATATTTATTATCCTAATGGTTTTGATGGAGTATCAGAAAATGATTTGCGTGTTTATACAAATATTTATAACTCTATTAGTAATCTAGAAAATGGTGGCGTTATTGTTAATATTCTTGGTAGCATTAAAACAGGTGGACATATTAATCTTTTGTTAAAAACCAAAGATGATAATTTTACGATTTTTGATACAGAAACTCCTTTTTCTCCTGTTTTTTATACATTTTGTAATTTTGTATTAAGAAACTTATTTATACAAGAAAAATTAATTGATCGCGAGACAGAAGAAGTTGATATTTTAGGATTAAAAAAAGATTGTTTATTGTTAAATGATAAAAAAAATTCTTTTCAGGGACCTAAGTCTTGTTTTTTAATGGTTTTGTCTTTTTTGGAAATATATAAACAAAATAAGGATTTTGTTCGTAGAGCAGAGGAATATTTTAAAAATGAAGCTGGGCTTTTTATGATATTACAACAAGCCATAGCTTTTATTAGTGATGATAAAGATATCTTAAACTTGACTATAAAAAAAAGCATATTTTCTTCAGATATTACAATATCTAAAATGGTTACTAAATTTATAACCTCAAATGAATATGGCGAGGGTGTGCCCGATTGTAATTTTAATATACCTTTAAATGATACAGATAAGACTATACCTTTAGATTGTTTGGTTAATATATATACATTGTCTATTTTGTTAAATAAAATAACAAGAGAAAATAAAACTAGTATCGATATATATAAACAAACACCACAAACAGTGAAGACAAAAGATAGAATTATAGATAAAATAAAACACGACAAAGAAGAAACAGAAGAAAACGAAACAGTTCCAGAGAAGAAAAGAGAAAGATTGCTTCAACAAAAAGAAGTATTAAGAGAAATAACAAGCGATCTTACGGACTCAAAAGAAAAAGCTGTCAGTAAATAGTTTTCTGTTGGTTAATCAAAAATCATGAAATCTTAATATAAGATTTCATGATAATTATATTTTATATTAAAAATCTATATTATAATCTCCATTAAAGGCTCTAATATATAATTCTTTCATTTCACTAATTAATGGATATCTAGGATTAGCAGAAGTACATTGATCATCAAACGCTTTTTCTGCTATATCGTCGACTGAATCCATAAAATCCTTTTCTGTAAAGTTATAATTAAACTTTTTAATTCCTTCCTTAATTGATGGAGCTATACCAATGGAAGATTTTAATTTTTCTATTGCTTTAACAAGATTATCAACTTTTTCTTGTGTTGTTTTACCACCAAGAGCTAGATAATCTGCTATTTCAGCATATTTTTCACAAGCATTAGGATATTTATATTGAGCAAAAGCAGTTTGTTTTACAGGAACTGGATTTGAATTAAACTTAATTACTTGACTTAAACAATAAGCATTAGCAATACCATGTGCTATATGGAATCTAGCACCTAGTTTATGAGCTAATGAATGACATATACCTAAGAAAGCATTAGAGAAAGCCATACCTGCTATATTTGCAGCATAATGTATTTGTTCTTTTGCTTCTTCATCACCATCATTAACAGATTTCTCAAGATATTTAAAAATCATTTTAATTGCTTGTAAAGCAAGAGCATCAGTAAATGGTGAAGCCATAACTGAAACATATGCTTCTAATGAATGAACTAATGCGTCAATACCAGAAGCAGCAGCAAGTCCTTTTGGCATAGTTTTTGCTAAGTCTGGATCAACAATTGCCATAGTTGGAGTAAAAGCATAATCAGCTATTGAATATTTATTTTGAGTTTTTTCATCTGTAATAATTGTGAAAGGTGTAACTTCTGAACCTGTTCCTGATGTGGTAGGAATACAAACTAGATCTGCTAAACTTCCTAGTTGTGGTATTTCAAAAACTCTTTTTCTAATATCCATAAATCTCATAGCCATATCTTCAAATTTTAATTCTGGGTGTTCGTACATCATCCATACCATTTTAGCAGCATCAATAGGAGAACCACCACCAAGTGCTATGATTACATCAGGTTTTAAATTATTACAAGCTTTTAAAGCTCTTTCAACTAATGTTAAAGTAGGATCTGGTTCAACATCTGAAAATAGGTCGTATTTAATATTTAAATTATCTAATACATCTGTAATTCTTTTTGTATAACCAAGATCAAATAAAACTTTATCTGTAACTATAAAAGCCTTCTTTTTGCCTTTTAATTCTTGTAAAGCAAAACTTACACAACCTTTTTTAAAGTATATTTTAGGTGGAACTTTAAACCATAACATATTTTCCTCTCTTTCTGCAATTGTTTTAATATTAATAAGGTGTTTTACTCCAATATTTTCACTAACAGAGTTACCACCCCAAGATCCACAACCAAGTGTTAAAGATGGTTCTAATCTAAAATTAAATAAATCACCAATACCACCATGTGAAGAAGGAGTGTTGATTAATATTCTTGATGTGGTTAAAACTTCACCAACTTTTTGTATTCTTTCTTCGTTTTTTGTATATAATACAGAACTGTGGCCATTACCACCTAAAATAATTAAGTCTTCTGCTTTTTTTACACCTTCATCAAAGTTTTTAACTTTATACATAGCTAAAATTGGAGAAAGTTTTTCATGAGCAAATGGTTCTTTATCACTTGTATCACTAACTTCACCAATTAATATTTTTGTATTATTAGGAACTTTAATACCAGCCATTTCAGCAATTTTACAAGCAGATTGACCCACTATACCAGCATTTAATTTTCCATTAGCAAAAAATAAATCTGCTAATTTTTTATTTTCTTCTTTTTTTAATATATAACAACCTCTATCTTCAAATTCTTTTTTTACTTCATTATATATTTTATCAACTATAATAACAGATTGTTCAGAAGCACAAATCATACCATTATCAAAAGTTTTACTCAATATAATTGAACTAACTGCCATTTTTATATCTGCTGTTTCATCTATTATAGCAGGAACATTACCAGCACCTACACCAATAGCAGGAGTACCTGAACTATAAGCAGCCTTTACCATACCTGGACCACCTGTTGCTAAAATTAAACTAATATCCTTATGTCCCATTAAAGCACCAGATAATTCAACAGTAGGATCATCTATCCAACCAATTATATTTTCAGGAGCACCAAACTTTACAGCTGTTTCTAAAACTAATCTTAAAGCTTCACAAGTACATTTTTTTGCTCGTGGGTGAGGAGAAACAACAAGCCCATTTCTAGTTTTTAAAGCAATTAAAGCTTTAAAAATAGCTGTAGAAGTAGGGTTTGTAGTAGGAATAACTCCTGCTATAACACCAACAGGACAAGCAACTTTTGTTAATCCATGAACTGGATCTCTTTCTAAAATACCACAAGTTTTAGTATTTTTATATTTATTATAAATATATTCTGCTGCGAAATGGTTTTTGATAACTTTATCTTCCACTATACCCATGCCAGTTTCTTCAACTGCCATTTTAGCAAGTGGTATTCTTTCTTTACACATATACAAAGCAGTTTGTCTAAAAATTTCATCAACTTGCTCTTGTGTATAAGTTGCGAATTTTTCCTGCGCTTTCTTAACTTTACCTATTAAGATATCAAGATCTTCCAATGATTTTACTATCATGTTTTTTAAAGGTTGTTTTTTTCTATTAAATAAATTATTTTATTTAAAAAGCAAGAAAAATATTATTCTTGATTTATTTTTATAATAATATAATCTATGAATAAGTTAATAAATAATTTTTTTATGAAAGAATACGATGTATTAGTTATAGGTTCTGGTCCTGCCGGAAATACTACTGCTATTTATACAGTTAGAGATGGACTAAAAACTGCTATTTTTACTGGTTCTAGTGTAGGAGGACAATTAACAATTACAACAGATGTTGAAAACTTTCCTGCTTTCCCTAAACCAATTAGAGGATTAGATTTAATGAATAATATGTTAGAACAATCTAAAAATCTTGGTGTTGATATAGTTTATGATACAATTAAAAAAGTAGATTTTTCTAAAAGACCTTTTATTTGTGAAACTGAAGGTGGAGAAGTTTACTCTGCTAAAAATCTTGTTATTGCCACAGGTGCTAATACTAGATGGTTAGGGCTTGAAAGCGAAAAACGATTTATTGGTTTTGGTGTTTCTGGTTGTGCTACATGTGATGGTAATTTTTTTAGAAACAAGCCGGTTGCTGTTATAGGTGGTGGGGATAGTGCTGGTATTGAAGCCTTACATATGAGCCATATTGCTTCAAAAGTTTATTTAATATATAGAAGTAGTTCTTTTTCTCATATGCAAGAAGCTATATCTAAAAAAGTTTTAAGCGATGAAAAAATAGAAATATTATTTGATACTGAAGTTGAAGAAGTTTGTGGAACTGAAAAACCTAAAATGATGACTTCTTTAAAATTATTTAATAATAAAAATAATGAAAAAAGAGAAATAACAGTAGATGCGATGTTTGTTGCTATTGGTAGAAAACCAGAAAGCAATATTTTTGCTAATTCTGGATTAAAAATAGACGATAAAGGTTATATAATTACTGAACCAGATAGTGCTAGAACGACAATAAATGAAGTTTAGAAAGGCAATAGGTACTATTATTTTGAATAATAAAAATAAAATAATAGTATTTCAAAGAAGTGATTATCCCGATTCTTGGCAGGGACCAGAGGGGGGAATAGAAGGTGAAGAAACTACTCTTGATGCTTTATATAGAGAATTATATGAAGAAGTTGGGTTAGAAAAAAAAGATTTTGATATTATTGCTACAAGAGATGAACCTTTTAGATATTTTCTTGATGAAGAAGCAAAAAATAAATTTGGTATTGACGGACAAGAGAAGTATTTTTTTATTATTAAATTAAAAGATGATAATTTTAAATTTAAGTTTGATAATAAAAAAGATGAAATTGAGTTTTTAAATTATAAAGTTTTAGAAAACAATAAAGATATGTTAAAAACTGTACCTTTATTTAAAAAAGATATTTATAAAGAAATTATTGAATATTTTAACTTATAGTTTATGTCAAATGAATTAATTATATATAATGATAAAATAAGAAAACAAGATAACTTATTAATAAGTTATCTTTATTCTGGACTTGAAACTGGTAAAAAATCTTACGTTGACGATTTTATTTTTTGTATTACTGAATTATACAGGATACCACTTTTTGCCTGTATGTTAAATGCTGTAATTACAAAAATTAAACATAAAGAGGCAGAATTTAAATTAATGCCTTTAAGGAGTTGGGATAGAGTTTTGGGACATTGTGCTACTGCTACAAAAGAAATTAAAGCACAAGAGAGTGTTTTTAATAAAGGACTTTTTACAAAACACCACACTATTGTTATAAGAAGCATTACTCCAACAATAATAATACATGAGGTTGGCCACGCTATTGAACATATAGCAGGAATAAATGTAAATGGAGATTTTAAAACTAATTTATATGATGATTTTAGAGCAAATAATAGTAATTCTATACAGTTAAAAAGTGCAGTAAAAGATGTAATGCAAGATCAATTAAAAAGTTATAAATTAGAACAAACAATGGTAGAGCTTTTTGCTAGATTTTTTGAAATGTTAGCAATGTCAAAAGAGGTTGGTGGTTGGAGTAATTATCAGTTTGAATTAGAAGATATTAGTATTTATTTTTCTAATACTGTTGCTTGGGCTAATGATTGTTTGGTTCCTATTTTAAAGAAAAAAACAGATAGAGATATTGAAAAAGCCTCAATAGATTTTGTTAATTCAATAGAACCATATAAAAAAAAATGGACTCAACAATTTAAGTCAAGATTTGTTGATACTGATGATGTTAAAACAAAATGGCAAAAATTACATGAAACAACAGAAAAAAATGTTAAAGATACTATGACTTATTTTAATAATCAACAATTATCCAAACTTGATAATGGTGTGGAATATATTGATTTTACCAAGAAAAATAAGTAGTTTTACTGTTTTAAGATAAAAAATTAATTGATAATTTATTTTTTTGTTATTATAATTTTTATGTGTTAAATTTTTATATATAATGGAAAAGATACATTTTTTAGGAATTAATGGAAGCGGTATAGCTGGAGTTGCATGTCTAGCCAAACAATATGGATATGAAGTTAATGGATGTGATTTAAATGTTGTTGGTAATTATACAGAACAATTAAAAGAATTAAATATAAATATTTTAGAAGGACAATCAAAAGAACATATAAAAAATATAAATAAATTAATCGTGTCAGCTGCTATTTTATATAAAGATAAATATAAAAATATTGATGAAATTAAAGAAGCTGAAGAACAAGGGATTGAAATTATTAAATGGCAAAAGTTTTTAGATGAATATTTAGCTAAAAATAAAGATTTAATATGTGTATGTGGAACACATGGAAAAACTACTACTACAACTTTTGTTGCTGATATGTTAGAAGATTTAAAACAAGATCCAACTGTTATTATAGGTGGTTTAAATTCTAGATGGAATAGGAGTTATAGATATGGTAGTGGTAAATATTTTGTTTGTGAAAGTGATGAATATGGTAATAATTTTTTAAACTATCATCCAAAATATATATTAATTAATAATATAGAAATGGAACATCCTGAATTTTTTGATTCTTTACAATCATATAAAGATAATTTTGCTAATTTTATTAGAAATATAAAAGATGATGGTATTTTGATATATAATGGTGATGATGATAATATTAGTTCTATAATAGACAAAGATTTTTTAAGTAAAAAAAATGTTAAAATTATATCATATTCTACTAATGATAAAAAAGCAGAATATTTTCTTGATGTTAATAATTTTACTTTAAATGATATAAAATATAAATTAGATCATATTTTTGGTGAACATAATATTAGAAATGCTACTATGGCTATAATATTAATGTTAGAATTGGGTTTTGATGAAAAACTTATAAGAAAAGCAGTTTCTACTTTATCTTTACCAAAAAGAAGAATGGAAAAGTTATTTGATAATAAAAACATAAGATTGTTTGATGATTATGGTCATCATCATACACAAATATACTATAATATAAATACACTAAAACAAAATAATTCAAACCAAAATAGAAAAATTATAGCTATATTAGAGCCGCATTTAATATCAAGATTTACACAAAATTATAAAGAGTTTATAGAATATATGGAATTAGCAGATTATCCAATAATTACTGCTTTTTATAAATCAAGAGAAAGTAATCTTGATGTGCCTAATATGAATGATTATTTAAGTAATACAAACATAGAATATATAGAATCTTTCGATAATGTTATTAAAAAAGTAAAAGAAATAATTAAAAAAGAAGAAAAAATTGATATAGTTGTTATGGGTTCTGGCAATTCATATAAGTTATCTAATGATATAGTTAATTTTTTAAATAAAAATGTTTGATAAAAAGGTAATAGATAGAATTAAGAAAAAAGTATTAAAAGATATGAAGATGTATTCAGTGAAAACACATGAATACAAAGATTTTATACCAAAAAAATTAGATTATGAATTTAATAAATTTAAAGAAGATAATGTTAATGATCTTAATAAGATAGCTATATATGATGATAAATATGAAGAAAGTTCCTTAAATAATTTTAGTATAGTTTATGATGAATATGTAGGTAAAAATCCATTATTAAAAATAAAAAATAGTTACGAAGATGATACACTTTTTAAGTATATAAAAAATAATAAGCCAAAAAATATTGCTCTTATTTTTAATAAGGTGTTTTATAGTATAATATACTCGTATAGAATGTTGTTTGTTTTTAATAATAAGAATATTTTCTTGTCTTTTCTTCAACTTGTTTTAAATATTTTTTCTTTATTTATTAAATCTGTTTTTATATTAATTGTTGGATTTTTTTGTGTAATAAATTATGTATTGTTTAAATTATTAAAGGTATTATTTAGACTAAAATATAAAAAAAATGTTTTTTTAAAAGATAGTGTTTTAATAATATTTGCTATTTTTGTTTTAAAAACCATTATAAGTTCTATAAATGGTTTTTTTATGTTGTTTAATGACATTTTTATAAACAATATAGATATTTTTTTAAATTCTGCTGATGATTTTATAAACGATTTTTTATATGTAAAAGGCAATATTTATAATAATAATGTTGACAGATATACTAAGACAAATGAACAAAAGGACTTTTTAAAAAAAATAAAAAAAGATAGACTAGAATATATGAATGTTTTATTAAAAGATAATATTGATTATTTTAGAGATATCAATTTTATTAAACTATCGGTTAAAAGTTCTAATTATTTAGACATTAACAACCCATATTTAAAAGAGTTTTATATGTCTAAAGAAAAAGAACAAAAAATAAAAATAAAAAAAGAAATTATTACTGATAGACTTGTTAAGAAAAATGAAAAAATAACTAAAAGAGAAAATTTGTTTGTTAATAAAATTAGACTAATTAATGATAAAATATTGTTTATAGCTAATAAAGATAAACAATTGTATAAGATATTAATAAAGAAATTTGGTAAAAAAGGTTTAGAAATATGAGTAATTTAGATTATGATATTTTAATAGATAAAGCCATGAGAGATATTGTAAGATTAGCTCTCAAAAAAGCTCAAAAAATAAAAGATGATAATTTTTGTTTTTTATTTGTTATAAATACTAAAAATAAAAATGTTGTTTTACCAGATTATATTAAAAAACAATATCCTGAGGAAATAACATTAATTTTACAACATCAATTTTCTAATCTTGATGTTAAAACTTCTAATTTTTCAGTAGATTTGAGTTTTTCTGGAAAAATTGAAAGGGTTGTTATACCATTTAGTTCATTATTAATGTTTTCAGATAAAATGGCTGGTATAGAATTGAATTTTAATTATTTTAGTGATGAACTTTTTATATACGAAGAAGATTATGATGAAGAGTTTATACATAAAGATAATGAAAATAATTTAATTAATTTTAGTGATTTAAGGAGGAAAAATGATTTATAGTTTATTAGTTTTTGCCATTGTTTCTTTTTTTATTAGTGGAATACCTTTTGGGTTATTAATTGGTAAGATTTTTAAAAATATAGATATTAGAGAGCAAGGCTCTGGTAATATTGGAGCAACTAATGTAGCAAGAGTTATTGGTTTTAAATATGCTGTTTTAACATTTATTTTGGATGGTTTAAAGTCATTTTTGCCTGTATTAATAGCAAAACATTATTATGGTTTTTATGGTGTTGAATTTGCTTCATTTATTGCTTTTTTTGCTATTATAGGACATATATATAGTCCATGGCTAAAAGGTAAGGGTGGTAAAGGGGTTTCTAGCACCATGTTTGCTTTATTAGCTATTGATTATAGATTGTTTTTAATAATGAGTTTGTCTTGGGTATTATGTTTTAAAATTACAAAAATATCTTCACTTTCCGCTCTTGTATCAATTACATTAACATTGATTCTTTCTTATTTTATGATGAATGTATTTACATTTTACATGATTGTTATTATAACATTAACAATATTTATAGCACACAGAAAAAACATAGTTAGAATAATTAAAGGTGAAGAGTTGGGTTTTAAAAAAAATAAGTAGTATTAAATACTACTTATTTTTTTAATTAATTTTTAGGATTTATCCAAGTTATATTTCCATCATTTCTTTTATAAACAACATTTATTTTTCCATTATTTTTGTTTATAAACATATAAGCTGGAAGATTCATTAAATCCATTTTCATTAGAGCTTCTGAAATTGTTATTTCTTCAATTTCTGTTTCTTTTTCTTCGATAACATTTAATTCTAATATTTCGTTTTCATCTTCTTTTTTATTTTCTAATTCTTCTTTCTTTTGTATTTCTGTTAATATCCACCTATCAGCTAAAATATATGGTAAATCGCTATTTTTTGCTTTTAAATCGGATATTTTTTTTCTATAGCTTCTCATTTTGCCTTTATTCTTTCTTAATTGTTTTGTCATTTTTGTTAGAGCTAGATCAAAAGCATTATATGGATCATCAGATTCTGCTAAAGATTTCGTTGTAATTCCTCTTTTTGAACCATCATTTACTGATATACTAACTTTAAATTTATTGTTATTTTTTGTTAATGATATTGAAGAGTTTATAGCACTATCAAAGTACTTTAATATTTCTTTATTAATTTTTTCTTCTATATGGCTTGTTAAACTCTCGCCTAAAGAAAAATCTCCTTTAATATCTATTTTCATATTAACAAAAGTTGTTTATTTATAAATAGATTAATATTTATAAATAAATAAGTCAATTAATTTTTTATTGACTTTTTATTTTTTTATTTTACTTTAAAAATATAATAAAAAACATTACTTTTTATGAAAAAAACAATAATTTCTTTTTGTTTATTTGCTGGTTTATTTTGTCTATTTTCTGCTAGCTCTTTTGCTGGTATGGGTAGAGTTGATACAAGCAATTTTTTTATTGATAATACAAATGTTAATGTTATTACTGTATTACAAGCTAAAAAACTATCAGACAAATCTCCTATTACATTAGAAGGATACCTAGTAAGACAAATAGATGACGACGAGTTTATTTTTAGAGATAGTTCTGGTGAAATTAGAATAGACATAGATGACAATGTTATGATGCAATTTGCTAATGCTAGAATAACTCCAAATACATTAGTTAGAATTCAAGGTTCTCTTGACAAAGAAATGTTAGAAGAAACTACAGCAGATATTTTTAAACTAGAAATAGTTAGACAATAATTATTGTTGACAATAATTATTTTATAAATAGAATAAAAATGTATGTTTAAAACATACATTTTTTTATTAATTATAATGTGAGAGTATAATATGACAGAAGTTATAAAATTAGATGGTAACATTAGGGAAGATCTTGGTAGTTCTTCTGCTAAAAAATTAAGAAAATTAGATAGATTGCCAGCAGTTATATATGGTGAAAATCATGTAAATACATATATTGATATTGACATGAAACAATTTGAAAAAGAATATTTCAAAGGTGGTATTGAAACTAGAACTTTTGAAATTAAAACTCCTAAAGAAACCTTTAATTTAGTTTGTTATCAAGTCGATTTAGATCCAGTTTCAGATAGACCTAGACATGTTGACTTTATTTCTACAAAAGGCAAAAAAGAAATTAAAACTTTAATACCTATTAAATATTTAAATAGGGACAAGGCTCTTGGTATTAAAAACGGTGGTTATGTAAACGTTTTAGTTAGAAAATTACAAGTTTATTGTGATCCACAAAATATTCCGCCATTTATTGAAGTTAATTGCGCTCCTTTGAGATTAAAACAATCTGTTAGGATATCTAATTTACAATTACCTAATGGTGTAAGACCTGTTACAAAAAAAGACTTATTATTAGTTAGGGTTATTGGTCGTGGTAAAGATACTTTAGGTGACGAGGCAACAGCAGTTGCTACGGATGCAACACCAGCACAATCTCAACAACAGGCTAAATAATTTATATAAAGATATATTAAAATACTTGGGAAAAGTCTCATAAAATTTTTTCTTGACTTTTCCCATTCTTATTTTTATCATAAAATCAAGTTAATTAATGATATAATTAATTTATACTAGTGATTCTAATATAAGATATGTTAGTGGACAAACTGGAAAGATTTTTAACTCATCAACTTTTACTCAATATTCTGGAACATTAACAAAAGATAATTTATCAACATTTGTAGCAACAAATGGAAGTAAAATAGAAGCTAATTGTTTAGAATATTTTACAGAAGTTGATAGAAACGATAAGGCTTCTGGTGATGCTGGTTATGAAACTGGTGATCATTATTATGAATGTGTAAATGGAACTTGGACTATTAGAGGAAGATGTAAAGTTGCAGTTGTTTATGTTAGTAGTGTTGATAGCAATAAAAAATCTATAAAATATTTTAGAAATGCTGAAACTGTTGTTTGTTCTGCTGCTGTTTTTGGAGATCCTCATCCTGGAAATCCTAAACATTGTAGAATTCATGATTCTAAAATAGCAAATGAAGGAGAATCTTTTACTGTTAGTTATACTGGGGAACTCATGACTGATAATAATAAATTATATTAAAATTATATTAAAACTTATTTTTATAATTGATTTTGTTTAGTATGTCTTTCATATGTTTAGGAATAGGGGCTATAAAATTATAGCTCTTTCCAAATAATTTTAAATATGTATGATAAGAATGTAGTTGTAATTTATCGCTTAAAATATTATCTCTACCATATTTAAAATCTCCAAGAATAGGGCAACCAAGTTCTTTAAAATGAACCCTAATTTGATGTGTTCTACCTGTTAATATTTTTGCTTTTACTAAACTTAAATTATATTTTTTGGAATAAAATAATAGTTCGTATTCTGTAATGGCTTCTTTCCCATTTTCTTTATCAACATAAACCTTTTCTACTTTATTTTCATATTTTTTAATTAAAGGTAAATTAATTATCCCTTTATCTTTTTTTACTTCTCCATTAGTAATTAATAAATATTCTTTTAGAATATCTGTTTTTGTTTTAAACATTTTTGTTAATTTGTTAGCTGATTCAATATTTTTTGCTATAATCAAAACCCCAGTTGTATCTCTATCCAATCTATGGACTAATTTTAAATTAGTTTCTTCTGTATTTAAGTTTTTTAATATTTTATCAATACTAACCTTAATTCCCGTTCCACCTTGAACTGGTAAATTATACTCTTTATTTATTACTAAAATATTTTTATCTTCAAATAATATATTATCTGTAATAAGTTTATTATATTTTACGTCAATTTTTTCACTAGAAAACTTATCAATTTCTTCTCTATCTATTGGATTTAATAATATTTTTTCAACAAAAGGAGAAAAAGATATTATATCTCCATCTTGTAAAATATAATTACTAATAACTTTTTTATTATTCACTTTTATTTCTTTCTTTTTTATAAACTTTTGTATATTTATTATTTTCATTTTTGAATATTTAGATAATAAAAACTTATCTATTCTAATATCGTTGTTATTATTGTTGATTTTTATCTCTACCATCTTAATTAGCCTTTAATCTTAAATTTAAATTAAAAGATATACTATCATCATTAGCGGAATCTATATAACCAGACTTTCTAAAACTTCCTTCTATTTTAAAACATTCATCTTCATAACCAAGAATCCAATCAATAAGAGTAATTTTTCTTTTTTCTATATTAGTATTTACATTTAATGTTGTAAATATGTATCTATTAAAGTTATATTTTAAGTAAAAATTAAGTTGTTCTTCTTTTGTATATTTATTATTTTTATAATTATTATCATAATAATTTAACAATTTTACATAACTTCCAGAAAAAGTAAATGTTTTATAGTAACTTTCTAGTAAAATTTCGCTTCTGTCTATATTGTAATTTGTTTTATTAATATTTCCTAGATAATGTATTAATAATATATCATTTTTATAATAAATTCCAGTTAAAATATTTGATAAATTATCTTCAAAATTTAATATTTTATATTCATTATTTATATCGTCTCTATAACCTTGACCTATGGTAAAATTAAAATAACCATATTTTGTAGTTAAATCACTTTCTAAACCATAATTTATCCTATTTCCTTTTTCTATCACGTTATATCCATTGTATCTATTACTTGAAAATAGATTATTTATTGTTATTTCAGAATTATCTGTATCTAAATTCATTATATTTACATCATTATAATCACTCCAAAAATATTGTATTTTTGCTTTTATTGAAAAGTTTTTATAATAAAATGGCAATATGGTTTTTAATTCTATTTCTGGATTTATTCTATACTCATCTTTATAATTTATATTTTTTTTATTAAAAAAATTATATGTATCAATATTTAAAGAAGTATTTAATTCAAAATAATTTAAATAATTATCTAAAAAACTATAACTTAATTTAGGACTAAAATAAAAATTAGTAAAAGCATTATTATCATTATTAAATATATTCTTAATATTAGTTAAAAAACTAGTATTCAATAACCCATTATCATTTAAAATAGTTTTATTGTGATAAAACTCTAATGTTGGAACATAATAAATTTCTTCAAAATCTATTGAATATTGTTTTTCTCTAATTTCTTGAAAGGCTACATTATTAAATGTAATATATGAATTATCATATATTTTTGTAATATCCAAATTAGATTGTAAAAATTTATCATAATTATTATAGTAATCCCTTAAAAAATATACATCATTTACAACATTTATGTTAGTGTTAAAAAAAAGATTTTTATCTATAAAACCCTCACTCATTATGTTATAGTAAAATCTACTTATATTATATTTTCCTTCGTTCACTTCTGAAATATTATTATCATTTAAAAAATCCTTTGATAGATTGTTATCGAAAGCATAATTAAAAGTTGTAGAAAGTTTTATGTTTTTATTATTAAAAATAAGTTTATTTTCTAATAGAATATTTCCATATTGGAAAAAAGTTGTATCCAGTTTATAGTTAATGTTTTCTCCATAAAAATAATACGGCAAAGATATTGAATAACCATATTCTGAATCGCTACTAAAACTAGGAGAAGATATACCAGACATTCTGCCTTCATTAAATGGTCTAGAAGTTGATATATATGGTATATAAAAAATTGGAATATTAAAAAAATTTATAAAAACATGCTTTAAATATATTTTATCTTTACTTTTATCTATTACAGATTTTTTAGAAGACATAGTAAATATTTGTTTTTTGTTTTCCTTTATTTCTTTAACTATATCTTCGTATGGCATATCAATATTTAAATTTTTATTTGGACAAAAATAATAATTTGATTTTCCTATTGAATATCTATCATCGTTTTCTTTTGTTATATTTGGGGAAATTATACTTATTCCATTACTTAATATTATACCAGCATTTTTAAATTCTCCATACATCATGTCATCTGTTATAACTCCCTCATCGGCAAAAATATTGTTGTTTTCTGTATCTATTAATTTTGTTTTATTTTTTAAATATATTTTATTTTCTTTGTTGTCATATAAAACTTCATCAGCATAAACTTTATAATTGTCTCTTGTTAATTGAACATTTCCTTTGGCAGATATTTTTGATTTTAATTTATTTGAAGATAAACTATCTGCATTTATTACTGTTTTACTACTAGCAAAAGAGTTTATGGAATATAAAATTACAATACAAAAAGCTATTTTGGCTCTTTTCGTCAAAATATAAAAAATTAATAATACTTAATTATATAATAAAATAAAAAAGAAAAATAACAAGTAAAAAATAGTATCTATTAATAGATACTATTTTTATATTTATATACTATATATATTAATTTGAAGCACTAATTAAGACTTTAAAAGCATTTTTATCTATAACATCACCACCGACTCTTTTTGTTGTATAAAATCTTATATATGGTTTTGCTGTATAAGGATCTCTTAATATTCTAATTCCAACTCTATCAACAATTTGATAATATTTGAAATCACCAAATATTATAGATTTAGAACCACTAGCAACTGCTGGAACATAAGAACTACAATAAATAGGAGCGCCTAATAATGTATCTTCTTGACCCGCTAAAAGTGCTGGATTCCACAAATAATGTCCACTTGTAGAATCTTTTAATTGTCTAATATTTTTCATAGCTGATCTAGGCATTAAAAAACAAGCATTATTTATATATTTATCACTTAAAGAATAATATAAATCTAAAATATCTTTTTCGTTAAACTTTAATTTTGAATCTGTACTTGTAATTGTTGTTATTCCACTATCTTCTGTATGTTTTAAAATACCAGTAGGTTTATTTTCACCATCACCATTTATGAAAGCATCTTCTTCAGCAAGAGCGAAGTCTTCACTTAGTCTATTTGCTAACCATTGTTCCATATCAATAGCTGAATCATCTAACATTTTTTGACTAACTTTTGGTTGTGCTACTAGATCATATGTATTTATTGTAGTTTTAGAAAAAATACTTGTATCTGTATCGTTTACTGCTCCAGTTTCATTTAACCAAGAAGGAGTCATATTACTTCCATCTATTACATCAAGAGCAGAAGAAGATATTTCTTGGACTGATGCAATTTTTCTAATTACACATCTTTCTTCTACATTATCAATTATCATCTTTTGTATATTTGGAGATAATAAATAACCACCATAAGAGCTAGAACTATCAATTGCTGTTGTTAAATCCCTTTTTACTTCAAGATTTGATATATCTGTTTCTATGCCTTTTTTTACATAATTATTAAAAGCAGTTTTATATTCTATATCTTCAATTGATTTATATTCATTACCATTAGCTGGTCTTGATAAAGCTGTTTGGAGTTTATTTATTTGTTCTTGTTGTTTGTCTATTTCGTTATTTATTTTTTCTAATTTTATTTCTGTTAATGGATCATTAGAACCCTTTTTTTCTAATTCCATCAATCTCTCGTTATTCACTTCTTTATAATGTTCCCAAGCATTACCAAGTTGTTCTAATTTATTATTAATATCAACTATATTCATAAAATTAAAAGTTATTAATAAAATAATAATGATATAAAAATATCAATATTATTATTTTATTAAAAAGTATTCTTGGAAGTATAAAAATTAGAAAAAGTTTCTAAAATCTACTTTGAAGTTTTTAGGAGTTTTAATTTTTGTTTTATCTAAAATATATGGTTGCTCCCCTAAATCTATTAGAGTTCTTTTATTATCATTTCTATAATTTTGTATATAATAAGTTTTAGAATAGTTTAAATTATCTAAAATATTTATTATTCCATTAATATCATTTTCCTGTAATAATGATGTATGAACTGTTGTTCTAATTTCTAAATCTACATTATTTTTATTATTACTTTCAATTAAATAGTTTAAAGTATTGTTAAAATTACTATATAAATTAGTATTTATTTGTGTTATTTTACTAAACTTATCAAAAGGAGCCTTAAAATCAAGTGCCACAAAATCTACATATTTGTTATCAACTAATTCTTTTACAATATTGTAATTTAAACCATTAGTATCTATTTTAACTTTGAAATCTAGTTTTTTAATATCTTTTACAAAATCAATAAAATCATCACTTAAAGTGCATTCTCCACCAGACAAAACAACACCATCAAACAAACCAACCCTTTTTTTTAAAAAATTAAATACATCTTCTTTTTTTAAAAAATTATCACTTTGTTCTAAAAATTCAGCATTGTGACAATATTGACATCTCATATTACAACCAGAAAACCAGATAATACACGCTGTATTATCTGGGTAATCTTGTAGAGTAAACTTTGTTATATCACTTATTTTTAACATTTCGCTTATAGATTTTCTTCAATAAAATCTTTATATTCTTCTTCGGACATTAATTCTTCTTCAAATTCTTCTTTATTTGAGACAAATACTCTAAATAGCCAAGTATTATCTATATCTTTACTAAATAATTGTTCACAATTATCACTTATAGAATCGTTAACATCTACAATTTCTCCTGTAAATGGAGCATAAATATCTATATTTTCATCTTCATTATAATTTACTAGACCAAGTATATCAGTTTTATTACATATTGTTCCTATGGATGGTAATTCAACATAATTAACCATATCCATTTCATCTAATAAATAATCTGTTATTCCTATGGTAGCTATGTCGTTTTCAACTATAACCCAGTAGTTATCCTTTGTATAAAATAATTCTTCCATAAATTAAATAAAATTAATAACAAAATATATAAGTATATGTATTTTTTTATTTTTCAAGTAAAAAGTTAATAATATTTATTACATTTTTTGAAAATATTACCAAATTATCAGCAACTGACCACATATTTATTATAGTATTATCGTTAAAATCTGGTCTAATTCTTGATAAATATATATCGCTTTCTAAACTTATTTCTTTTGGTGTAGCATACTTATAATTTTTAGGTTCATCTATTATTTTTATATCTTCTTTGTTATTTAAATACTTATTTATATCTTTCATAATTATTTCTTTTTCAAATTGAATATTTATAGATTGGCAAGAGCAAGAAAAGACTGGAACTATTACACAGGTAGAACTTATATCAATTTTTAATATGTTTTTTATTTCTTTAATCATTTTATATTCTTCATCATAATAACCATTAACAATATTGTTGCCAAGCTGTGGTATTATATTAAAAGGAATTTGCTTTTTAAAATTAATACTTGGCAAAAAGCTATTTTCATATATTTTTTTTGTATGATTAAATAATTCATCCATTGCGTTTTTGCTTATATTTGAGGTTGATTGATAAGTTGAAACAATACATTTTTTAATTTTGTTATTTTTTTTATTTAATATATTTAAAATCTTTGCTAATTGTATAGTTGATGGAGTTGGAATATTAATAACATTTTTATTTTCATATTTTTTAATATCTTTATTATTGATATTATAAATTATAGTTGGTATTTCTTTATCATCTAAAAACAAAGTACTAGAATTTAAAACCACACAACCATTTTCTATAAAATCATATATATATTTTTCAGTTAATTCATTATTTACATCAAAAATACAATAATTTAAAATATCAAAATTTTTAAAATTATTTATATTTGTTATTCTTAAAGTTTTATCACAGAATGTCATCTCTTTATTTTCAAGTTCGCTAGTAGAAAATAAAAATATACCATTTATTTTATTTTTAATATTTTCAAATTCTCTTAATAAATAGTAAAACTTATTTTTATCCTCTGTAAAAACTCCTATTTTCATATTAAATTATTTTTTTGAATAACTACAAAAATTATATTTTTAATAAATAAAAAAATCAATTGAAAAATTAATATTTTGATTTATTATAAGTTAAGTTATATGTTCCGTTTACTTATACTATGGGAAAACAAAAAGAAACGCTAAAATTAAGAAGTTGGTATTCTAACAAATATCAATTAGTTATGGCTCAAAAAAAAATATTAACATTATTTAGCCTTTTGTCAATAGCTACTGTTGTTATAGCAGTTATATTTGTTAAACAATTTACGGAATCTAAATCTTTTGAACCATATGTTATTGAATTGGAAGAACAAACAGGTGTTTTAACTGTGGTAGATAACCTCAATCAAAGTACATTAATTGCCGATGAAGCTGTAAAGAAATCATATATTTATAAGTTTTTAAAAGCTGGTGAAGGATATAACTATGTTACTTTTGAAGAAGATAGAAAAACGTTGGGTTTATTAACTACAACTCAAGTTTATAGACAAATGTATAATAAATATAACATTAGAAATGAAAATAGTATAGTGAATCTTATACAAAACAAGGGAACTTTTACAGTTAAAATTAAATCTATAATTTTCAATAGTCCAACTGTTGCTACTGTTAGATTTGTTGTTTATAATTCAAGACCGGTAAAATTATATCCTTCTGAGATGCATAAAATAGCGGAAGTTCAGTTTGTTTTTTCCCCAACAATGCAACTTTCAACAGAAGACAGATATATAAATCCACTTGGATTCCAAGTTACAAAATATAGTATAGGTGATGATATTAATATATAGATATATATAGGTATTTTATGAAAATTTTTATTTTTTTATTATTTTTTTTAAGTATAAACAATTCTTATTCAAACAATGTTGTTCCAACAACCATAGATTCAAGAATTAAAACCATTGTATATAATCCTAATGAAGTTATAGAGTTAACTTTTCATTATGGTTTTCAGTCTTTTATAGAATTTGAAGAAGATGAAGAAATTGAAGTTATATCATTAGGAGAATCTTTTCCTTGGAAGATTACTCCAGTTGGTAAAAGAATGTTTATTAGACCTTTACAAATTAATACTAATACAAATATGACCGTTATTACATCTAAAAGAACTTATATGTTTCAATTAAGTGCTGACAGTTATGAAGGTAAGGGAGACGAAGAATTGATATACTCTGTTAGATTTTTTTATCCGGATACATCAAATAATAAAATACCAAAATTTAAAGATGCTTCTTATACTTCTACAGCGTCCAGTTTAACTCCTGATACAATAAACGAACAAGAGAGTGTATTAAATAATTTTAAAAAAGGAACTATACTCAATTTTGATTACTCTATGACTGGTGAAAATTCATCAATAGGTTTATTAAAAGCCTTTGATGATGGTATTAATACATATTTTGAGTTTTCTGATAGTAGTTTTATTCCTGTTATTCATAAAGTTAATCTTGATGGTACAGAAGAAATTATTAAATATTTTAGGGATGGTCCTTATATAGTTGTTAATACTGTTCAAATGCAATTTTCTTTGAGAATTACTGGAAAAGTATTATGTGTTTTTAACAATTCTATGTTATATTAAAATTTATTAGGTAAAAAATGGCACTTGAAGAAAAATTAAAAGATATTAAAGATAAATATTTATTATTAGGTGAAAAATTATTAAATCCAGAGGCTCTTGGAAATAATTTTGCTAAAATGTCAAAAGAATATTCAGATTTAGAACCAATATATAACAAAATAAATGAATATTTTGATGTTTTAAAAAATATAGAAGAAGCAAAAGAAATTATTAATGATAAAGATAGTGATGCTGAGTTTAAAAAAATGGCTAACGAAGATTTATTTGAAAATGAAAAAAAAATTCCATTAATAAAAAAAGAATTGGAAATTTTATTATTGCCTAAGGATGAAGCAGATGAAAAAAATGCTATTTTAGAAATTAGAGCAGGAACTGGTGGTGATGAAGCAGCGCTTTTTGCTGGCACTTTAATGAAAATGTATCAAAAATATGCTGAAAGAAAAGGTTGGAAATTTGAACCTATGGATGTTTCATTTAGTGATTTAGGTGGTATTAAAGAAGCTACAATATCTGTAAAAGGTAGAAATGTATTTAGACAATTAAAATTTGAATCTGGTGGACATAGAGTTCAAAGAGTACCAGAAACAGAATCAAAAGGAAGAGTTCATACTTCTGCTGCTACTGTTGCTGTGTTGCCAGAAGTAGAAGATGTTGATATTAAAATTGATGAAAAAGACTTGGAAATTACTATATGTAGAGCAAGTGGTCCAGGCGGACAATGTGTAAATACAACTGATAGTGCTGTTAGAATTTTACATATTCCTACCGGTATAGCAGTTAGACAACAAGAAGAGAAAAATCAACATCAAAATAAAGAAAAAGCCATGAAGATTTTAAGAGCTAAACTTTACGAATTAGAAAGAAGTAAAAGAGACGCTGAAAGAGCTGCTAATAGAAAAGAGCAAGTTGGAACTGGTGATAGATCTGATAAAATTAGAACATATAATTATCCACAAGGTAGGGTTACAGACCATAGAATTAATTTAACTTTATATAAAATTGATCAAATTACAAATGAAGGTGATCTTGATGAAATTATTGATGCCTTAATTGCTGATGATGAAGCTAGAAGAATTAATGAACAAAATTATTAGGTATTTTATGAAAGAGTTTTTTAAATATTTTAAAAATTTTAATAAAAAAGAAATTAATGAATACAATATTAGAATAGCTGATCCAATTACAAGATTTTGTGCTTTTATTGTAGATTCTTTTATAATTTACTCTATTTTAGCTTTATTTATATTTATTGTTATAAAAAAAGATATGATTCCAGAAGCTATAAAAAATGATGAAGCATCTTTTTCTATTGATGCTAATAATAATATAAGCGACATGAAAAATGTTAGTATTGGTATTGAAAATGGAGAGAAAGTTTTAAATATCAAATCAAAAAACGAAAGAATAGAAGATTTTAACAAAATTGTTAGTGAAAAGATTTATAATAATACTTTTTGTAGGTATTTTATTTTATTGTTTCCTATTTTATATAATATTTTATATTTATTAACAAAAAAAAGAGCTACGATAGGACAACAATTATTTGGTTTGATGGTTATTACAAAAACTGGAAATAATTTAACTTTTAATGATATAATAAACAGAGTTTTTTTGTTTACTTTATGTAAAATTATTTTTATAGCTCCATTTACAATAATTATTCCAGTTTTTGTTACACAAAACAAAACAACTTTATATGATTATTTTACAAACACTTATGTTATAAAATTATGAGAAAGACAATTTTAACAACATCAGCTAATCCTTTTCATTATGGACATCTAAGTCTATATAAAGAGGCTGTTAGGATTTTTGGTAAAAATAATGTTAAAGTTGCTATAGGAAAAAATGCCAATAAAGATATTGATTTTAATAAAATACAATATCATTTAACTCCATATAATATAAATTATGACATAGCACAAGGCCTTACTTTAGCAGATTATTGTAAGAATAATTCTATATCTTATATTATAAGAGGAATAAGAAACGCTGTTGATGCTGAATATGAATTGAAGCTTGATTTTTTAAATAAAGAAATAAATAAACAAATACAAACAATTTTTTTCCCGACAAAACACCTATTTAGTAATATTTCTAGTAGTTCTATAAATGAGCTTTTAAAATATAATAAAATAGATATTGTAAAAAGATATATGAACGAAGATGCTATGTATAGATACATAAATAAAGAACCAAAATATATTGTATATTTTGGTAGATCTTGTGTTGGAAAAACATATTATTTAAACAATATTCTAAAAGTTGAGAGTATAGATATTGATAAAATTTTTTGGGATATCTTTTCTTTTTGTTATGGTGAAGAATTAAGAAACAGAATAAAACAAGAAAGTTTTGATTGTATGAAAAAAAATATTAGTATGGAAAAGTTAATAAAAGAATATTCAACTGAAAAATATTGGAATGCTTTTTTTAAATATATTAATAATAATTTTACAAAAACTAATATTAACAATTTAAAATTGGATTTAAGAAATGATGTTTATGTATTAGATTTTGCTTCTATTGGTGTTTATTGGAAGACTATACCTTCTTATATTAAAGGGCAATTATATTTGATTAAATGTGAAAATAACAACAGATATATAGAAAATAAAGATTTTGAAAAAAAAATAGAATACTTAGATTCTCAATATAGAGATCCAGATTATTATGATGAGGTTATTAAATTATGAACAGTTATAATTATGGAGTTTTTGCTGAATGTTTTTTGGTAATATATTTATTTTTTTGTGGTTATAAAGTTTTAAAAAGGAGATACAAAACACCATGTGGAGAAATTGATATATTGGCAACAAAAAACAGAGATTTAATTGCTTTTGAGGTGAAGGCTAGAAAAAATAAAGATTCATTGACTACAGAAATTGTTTCAAAAAAACAATTAAGAAGAATTTTTAATTCATTAAAAATATTTATAAGCAACAACAATAAATATCTTGATTATAATATTTACTATAATATTGTTTTATTTAATAGTTTGTTTAGTTTTAAAATTATAAGTGGAGATGGTTATGAGGAATAATATAATTATAGCTACAGGTGGAACTGGTGGTCATATAATTCCGGCTGTTGCTTTGGCTGATTATTTTATTAAAAATAAGTATAATGTTATAATAACTGGTGACAGTAACACAAAGAAATATATAAATAATGATAAAATTACATTTTACGAATTAGAGAGTGGTAGTAGTGTAAAGAAAATAAAATCACTCTTTAGAATATTTATTGGGTTTTTACACTCTTTTAAAATTATAAAGAAGACAAAACCAGATGCTATTATTGGTTTTGGTTGTTATAGAACTTTCCCGATTTTGCTTGCTTCAAAATTTAAGAAAGTCCCAATATTTTTACATGAAGGTAATTCTGTTATTGGAAAGGTCAACAGATTATTTTTAAAGGATTGTATTAATATATTTACTTCTTTTCAAGAAATATACGGTATGGATGTAAAACAGTCTGAAAAAATAATATTTAGTGGTTCTGTGATTAGAGAAGGTGTAAAAAAATACTATAATACATCTTATAAAATAAAAAAAAACAACAAGATAAATATATTAATTACTGGTGGAAGTGGTGGTGCTAGTTTTTTTAGCACAGAATTTATTAAAGTTTTTTCTTTTTTAGAAAAAGATATAAAAAGCAGACTTTTTATATTTCATCAAGTAAAAACAGAAGAGGAGTTAAATTTAGTAAAATCTTTTTATAATAAAGAAAATATTAAAAGTGAAGTAAGTTTATTTTTTGACAATTTACCACAAAAAATATATAATAGTGATTTGGTTGTGTGTAGGTGTGGTATTGGAACAACAAGTGAGTTAAGTGTTATTGGTAGGGCTTCAATAATGGTTCCATCACCAAATGTAACAAACAACCATCAATTTTATAATGGAAAGTTTTTTCAAAGAAGTGGAGCGTGTTATCTATTGGAGGAAAATCAATTTTCTCCAAAAGATTTTGTTAATGTTTTACTTGATATTTTAAATAACAGGTTGGTTGAATTATCTAATAATATAAAAGCTATGGCAGTTATAGATGCTGATAAAGTAATATATACTGTTGTTAATGATTTTGTTAATAATAATAAAAAAATGAAGCAATTATGAGAAAAGACGAGAAGAAAATTTTAAAAATATCTGTAACAAGTTTTTTAATACTAGAATTTGTAGTTATTTGTTTTTTTGTTTTTTTACATTATAAAAAATATCACTATACAGATAAGGGAAAAGTTATAGCTGAAATATATAACGAAAAAATATATTCAAAAGAAATTGAAAGTAGATTAGATTTTTTATCTAATGCTTTTAATAATAAAAGTTTACTTCCTGAGGACTTAGATAAAGAAATGCTAAAAGCTATATTATTAGAACAATATATAAATAAAAAAATCATAGAATTATCAAAAAAAAATAAGACTTATGTTAATGATGATTTTAATTTTAAAGCAAGGGAATACTATAACAATTTAGTAAGAGAACAATATTTAAAAGATAATGTTTTTAATTTATTGGAAGACGAGAATATATTAAAAGAAAAGTATGATAAATTGATAGAATTAGCAAAAGGAAAAGAGGAAAGAAAAATTAGTCATATTTTGGTTGAAACAGAAGACGAAGCCAATAGAATAAGAAATACAATTTTAAGAAGAAATAATTTTGAATATATGGCCAAAAATAGATCACTAGATACAGCTACCGCTATAAATGGTGGTTCTCTTGGTTACGTTGTAAAAGAGGAATTGGTATATCCAGAATTTTCTAATGTAGCTTTTTTATTAAAACTTGGAGAATTATCAAAACCAATACAAACAAAAGAAGGGTGGCATATAATAAAAGTTGAAGACATAAGGGATATAAAAGTAAAGACATTTGAAGAATCAAAAGAAGATATATATGAAAGTTTAAGACAAGAGAAGTTTGATGAATTTGTTGATTCTATTATAGATGTAGATAATATTGATAATAATATGAAAATATTTATTAAAACTAACGATAAAAATTATAACAAAGAGAAAACAATAGTTACAAAAGAAGAAGAAGAACAGAATGGTAAAAATAATAAAAAATCAGAAGAAAATATTGTTTTAGAGGAAAAAGATAGTATAGATGATTATTTGGATAATAAAAATATTTTAGATATTATTATAGAAGACGATATTGTAGATTATGAATAAAGAAACTATTATATATGGAAAACATCCTGTTTTATTATCTTTAAAAAATAGAAATATTTTTAAGATATATACATCTAATATTGGAGAATTAGAAAAATACATTAAAGACAATAACATTAATATAAATAAAAAAATTATAGAATATAAAAGTAGTAAAGAATTAAATGGACTTTATAAAAATATAAATCATCAAGGATATATTGCTATTGCAAAGATAGAAAAGTCTATAGATATAAATGATTTTTTAAAAGCCATTAAAGAAGAAAAAGAATTACCAAGATTGTTAATATTAGATCAATTAACAGATCCGCATAATATTGGAGCTATAATTAGAACCGCTGTTGCTTTTAACATTAAATATATTATTCTTACAAAATACAACTCTTTAAATGATTTATCGGTAATATCAAAAACATCTGCTGGTATGGTAAATATGGTTAATATTATAGAAGTTATTAATTTAAATAATTCTATTGATATTTTAAAAAAAGCTGGTTATTTTATTATTGGTATGGCTGGAGAAGCGACAAAAGATATAAAGACTATAACAGATAATAAAAGTATATGTCTTGTTATAGGAAATGAGGGTAATGGTATAAGACAATTAGTAAAAAAAAATTGCGATTTGTTATGTAAAATTACTACAAATAGTAATGTTGAAAGTTTAAACGCCTCTGTTGCTGCCGCTATTTCTATATATACTTTATGGGGGTAATTTATGATAAGTTTTATTTTGTTTTTATTTTTCTTATGTTTTGGTGCTTGTATTGGTAGTTTTTTAACTATGTTATCGTATAGATTACCTCATGGAGAAGATATAGTTATTAGAAATTCTTATTGTCCAAAATGTGGTTCAAAATTGTTAAAAAGATCGTTAATACCTTTAGTATCATATATTATTCAAAAAGGAAAGTGCTTAAATTGTGGTGAAAAAATTAGTATAAGATATTTTTTAATTGAAGCAATTAATACAATTGTTTATTGTTGTTTATTTTTTATTTTTGGTTTTTCTTTTTATACTTTCTTTTTATGTTTGTTTTTTAGTTTATTATTCACAATAGTTATTGTTGATTTAGAGAACATGATAGTACCAATATCATTACAATTTTCTTTATTATTTTTTATTATTATTCACATCTTAATAAATTCAAAAATAGATCCGTTATTTTCAATTGTTAGTGCTTTTATATATTTTTTTATTGGTGAATTAGCAAGAATAATTGTTACACATATAAAAAAGATAGATGAGGTTCTTGGTGGTGGTGATTCTAAGTTATTTGCATTGTGTGGTTTAATGTTGGGTTTATATAATATAACATATTTTTTATTATTAGTTGGTGTTTTTGGTTTTATTTCTGGTTTATTATGGAAATATATTAAGAAAGAAGATATTTTTCCTTTTGCGCCAGCTATAGTTTTATCTTTATTTATTTTAGTTTTAAAATACTATTTTTTAATGGTTTAGTTTTGTATGTTTTATAATTTATTTGCTAATTCGATTATTTTTGTTTATTTTTTTAGTTTCTTTTTAACTTTTTTAGGGTTGAAATATTTAATAAGGTACTTGAGAATTCACAGGGATTTTCAGCCGATAAGAAAAAGTGGACCACAAAATCATCTTACCGAGAAAAAAAGGGTTCCAACTATGGGTGGAATTATTTTGTCTTTTGTCTTATTTTTAAATATATTTTTATTTTGCGATTTAACTTCTCCTCATATAATAATTCTATTAATATTAATAATATCTTTCAGTTTTATTGGTTTTCTAGATGATTTTGTAAAAGTTTTTTATAAAAATACTGATGGTTTTAAGGGTTCTAAAAAATTAATATTACAATTAGCTATTTCTGGCTTATGTATGTTATATCTTATTTACTGTGATCCAATATATTTAAATTTTGGAATAAATATTCCAGTAATAAATTTTGATTTAAGATTTAGTTGTTTTATAGTTGCTATATATATGATACTAATAACCGGTTCTTCTAATGCCACTAATATTACAGATGGTTTGGATGGTTTATTATCTTTACCTGTATTTTTTATATCTATAACAATGCAAATTATATGTATTTTATTTTTAAAAGGTTATACTTTTTCTAATATTTTAATTAATCCAGAATTAATTTATAATATACTTATTGTTTTAACTTCAATATCAGCTATTTTTCTTTGTTTTTTAATTTTTAATAGACATCCAGCTAAAATATTTATGGGTGATGTTGGAAGTTTGATGATAGGAGCAGTTTTGTGTTATATATCTATTTTATTAAAAATTGAATTTTTATATGGTATTATGGCTTTATTATTTGTTATAGAAATATTATCAACTGTTTTACAAGTAGGTTATTATAAAATTACAAAAGGAAAAAGATTATTTAAAATGGCTCCGTTTCATCATCATCTTGAACAGTCTGGTTTAACTGAAACAAGTGTTGTTAGAATATTATGGTTTTTTTCATTTTTATGTTGTATTTTATCAATAATTTTATTTATATTAACTTGATATTTAATTAATATTTTTTATTATATATTTTAGTATTTTTTGGAGATTAAAATGATTAAGTATGAAGCAACATCTTTTATTGGTAATGATTATTATAATAATAAGTATGGTAATATAATTGGAAATCCTGCTACAATTTTTATTCTTGAAGCACATGAAGATTTTGACAAAAAATTAATGTCTTCTATCGCAATAAAAGAAGAATCTCCAATGTGTTGTTTTATAAAAAATATAAAAGACAGTGATTATAATATATTTTTTTATAATTTAGATGGTTCGCAAGCTTATATGTGTGGGCATGGTTTGTTAGCTACTTCATATATTTTAAATAAACATTTCAAATTAAATGATATTAATTTTTATTATGATACAAGCAAATTCAAACAAAAAATAGATAATAATTTAATAAAAGTTAGTGTTGATGATAAAGCAATGATTGAAATGAACATGTTTCATTATAAATTAATTACAAGTTATGATAAAAATATTAATCTATTAATGGAATATCTTGGTATTACAAAAGAAGATATAAAGGATATAGTTTGTGGTGAGGAATATTATGATTTAACTTTTATATTAAAAGATGTGGAATTGTTAAGAAAATTAAAACCAAATTTTGAAGAATTAGCTATTATATTAAATGAAGAACATATGAATATTAGAAATCTTTGTGTTAGTGCTGAAAGTAAGGATGTTGATTTTGAAACTAGAGTTTTTTGTCCGCATGATAACTTGAACGAGGATATAGCTTGTGGTAGTTCTAATTTAACAATATCTAGATATTGGCATGATATTACAAAAAAAAGTGAGTTTACTATACTATTTCCATATCATATTTACGATGGAAAAGTTGGTGGAGTTCAATTTATTAGAATAGATAATAATATTTTTATAGGCGGTTATTGTAAATGAGAGAAAAGATTTTTTTAAATAATATTTTACATAAAAAAATAAATTTTAATGGATCTATATCTAAAATTAAAAAAGATACAACTATTGGTGTTGTTAATAAATATATAGATTTTTCTGAAAGTTATAATGGTAAAGTTTGCGAGATAGATTTTGACAACACAAAGACAATAACTTATTCTTATCAAAGACATGATTTACAAGTTAATTGTGATAATTGGTTGAAATTTTTATATAATATAGATGATAAAAATTCAAATGGCATGTTTTTTTCTTGTTGTATGGCCAGTATATCAACTTTGTTGATGATATTAAGTAAAGAAAACTACAAAAAAGCCATTTTTTCAACATTGCCATATTTTGAATCTTTTGATTTTTGTGAGGAATTAATAAAAACAGTTAAAGAATATAAATATATAAAGAAAAATGAAAAAGCAGATTTTTTGTGGTTATGTAGCGCTTCTCCAAAGTTGTTTTCTGTTGATTATACAATAGTTAATACTGATTGTATAATATTGGATACATCTTGTTTGTCGCCAACAGATGAATATATAAAGGCTTTGTATAAATATTGTAAATTAAATAATAAAACATTAATATTAATTAGAAGTCATATGAAACTTGATTGTTTTGGGTTAGAGATTAACAGATTAGGATCTTTGATTATTTTTAATGATAAAAAAAATATAATTGATAAAGCAAAAAAAATACAAATAGCATTAGGTAATAGTACAATTTTAAATAATATATATCCGTGGCTTGGAGACGAAGAGTTTTTTGGTATAACACAAAACAATGTTTTAAAAGTTCAAAAAATGATGGCTAGTGTAAAAAAGTATTTAATTAAAAATCTGGATTCAAATAAATATGAAGTTTGTTCTTTTGACCATAATTTATATTTAACAATTAAATTAAAAAATAAAGTTGACAACCTTGATGAATTAAATAAAAATGTTAGTTCTTATTGCCAACAATATAATTTGCCAGTTGTTACAGCATCTAGTTTTTTTCTTGAAAAAATAGGTATTGATAATTTTGTTAGAAGATTAGATAATAATAGTCAATTTTTAAGAATATCTTTGTCTATATGGATATCGAAAAAGGCTACTATTGAATCTGTTAAAAAAATAACGGAATTCTTGAATAATATATAAATGTATATTGAAAATTAATTAAATAATATTATTTTAAAAGAAAAAAATATTTTTATGCAACCGTTAGCAGATAAAATTAGACCACAAAATCTTGATTTTTTTGTAGGTCAAAAGCAATTATTAGAAAATAATGGTATATTAAGTAGGATATTTAATAATACTATTAAATTACCATCAATGATTTTTTGGGGGCCTGCTGGAAGTGGTAAAACTACAATTGCTAGAATGCTATTAAATAGAGAAGGGTATTTTAGTGAAACTATATCTGCTACTAATACTGGTGTTGCTGAATTAAAAAATATCTTTCAATTAGCAGAGAATAGATATAAAGATTTTAATAAAAGTACAATTTTATTTATTGATGAAATACATTGTTTTAAGAAAAATCAACAAGATGTTTTATTACCATATGTAGAAAGTGGAGTTATAATTTTAATCGGAGCTACAACTGAAAATCCTTCATTTGAATTAAACTCTGCTTTGTTGTCAAGGTGTAGAATATTGATTTTTAAAGCCTTAGAATTCGAAGATTTAGAAAAAATTGTTGATAGGGTTGAAAAAGAATATAATAAACTACCTTTGACAAAAGAGGCTAGAAAAATGTTAATTAATTTGTCTAATGGTGATTGTAGGTATTTGTTAAATATGTGTGAAGAGTTGCTTGACTTAAAAAGTAGTAAAAAGTTAAACATAGAAGAATTATTACAAGTTGTTAGTAAGAAAAAAGCAAGTTATGATAAACAAAACGACAATCATTATAATTTAATTAGTGCTTTTCATAAATCATTAAGGGGGTCGGACGTTCAAGCCTCTCTTTATTGGATGGCTAGAATGTTGGATGGTGGTGAAAGACATCATTATATTTTTAGAAGATTAATAAACTTTGCTCTTGAAGATATAGGTATGGCAGATCCACAGGCAATAGTTCAAGTTATGTCTTGTTTACAAGCTTTTGATATGGTTGGAGAGCCCGATGGTAATCTTGCTTTAAATCAAGCGGTTATTTATTGTGCTACTGCTCCAAAATCAAATGCTACTTATGTGGCCTTGAACGAAGTTTTTGAAGATATTAAAAAAAATAATTATCAAAATCCACCTAAACATATTTTAAATGCTCCTACAAAACTAATGAAAGATATTGGTTATAGTGATGGTTATATTTATGACCATGATACACCTAATTGTTTTTCAGGGCAAAATTATTTTCCAGAAGATATGAATAGAAGAGAATATTATAGACCTAATGAAAGGGGTTTTGAAAGAGATATTAAGAAAAGGCTTGAATATTGGAATAATTTGAGAAAAGTGTTAAATAAAAAATAGTATTTACTTTTAAACTATAAATTTTATCATTATATCATATAAACAACCATAAAAATTATGCTATTAAAAAATCACAACGAAAACGATGTTTTTCTTAATATATTAAAAAACAGAAAAACAACAAGACATTTTATAGACAACCACAAAGATGATGATAAAATACAAATTTTAAGCGATATACTATGGGCTTCTAATGGTTTTAATAGAGAAGACAAAAGAGTTATTCCTACTGCTATGAATGAACAAGATCTAAATGTATTTTTATTGACAAAAGATAAAGTTTATTTATATGATGCTAAAAATAATGAATTAAAAGAATATTTAGATAAAGGTTTATTTAAATATTTTGTTAGTACAGATAGTCAAGAGTTTATGAATCATACTAATTATGCTTTATTATATACAAGCAACAATGTTGAAAGTGGTGCTTTTCATGCTGGTTCTGCTTATCAAAATGTAGCAATTTATTGTGCTGAACATAATATAGCTAATGTTGTAAAAGGTTGGATTGAAAAAGAAGATATAATTAAAGAACTTAAATTACAAGAAAATAGTGTTATTATATCACAAGTTTTGGATTTATAATGAAAGTATTGTTTATTTTAAATGGAGAATATAATAAAAAATTAGAAAGTTTTTTAAATAATTATGACATTGTTGTTGCAGTTGATGGTGGATTAAATCATTTAAAAAACTTTACTCCACATTATGTAATTGGAGATTTTGATTCTATTGATAAAAAATTATTAGAAAATATAAATAGTAATGTTATTTTTAAAAATAATCAAGATGAAAGTGATTTTTTATTTGCTTTAAAATATATAACTAAAAAATACAGTAATATTGAAAATATAGATGTAATTTGTGCGACAGGAGATAGAATTGATCATACAATTTGTAGTATTTTTACTTTAATTAATTTTGATGTTAATATAAAAATTATTGGTATAAATGAAAACATTTATGTTTTAAAAAATAATACTATTAATCTTAAAACTAAAATAAATACAACTATTTCAATAATACCACTCACGGATATTAAAAATATAAAAAGTTCGGGTTTGAAATGGGAATATAATAATAACAATTTAAGTCTTGGTTTTGTTAATGGTATTTCTAATTTATCAACAAAAGAAGATATTTTTATTTCGGTAGAAAGTGGTATTGTTTTAATTGTTGAAAATACTAAACTTAATATAAGCTAAATATATATTAAGTTTAGTATAATATTAATCTTCTAACATTATTTTTAATATTTCATTATCTGTTTCTTTCATACCAACTCTTGCCATTCTACAAACAGCAGAAACAGTTTTCTCAATATTGTTTTTAACTAGTCCTTCTCCATTTTGAAAAACATCATTATTTAAAGCCATATCACTAGCAATTATTCCACATTCAACAGCAGTTGCTATTTTTAAAGCACAAGATGGCTTTGCTCCATCACATATAATGCCACCAGCAGCATTTATTGCATTTATTATAGTATCTTCTATTTGTTTTCTGGTTCCTTTTTTCATAAAGGTTATACTAGCACCAGCTGCAGTTCCAGCACTAACAGCACCACAGAAAGCAGATAATTTCCCAATTTGACTTTTTAACCATAAAGCAATTAAATTAGCAAAGCAAAGTGCTTTATATAAATCCTCTTTTGGTAATTCAAGATATTTCCAATATTGATATATTGTTGAAGATATTGTCATTCCTTGATTTCCGCTTCCAGCATTGATAATAACAGGCATATTACAGCCTGACATTCTAGCATCTGATCCAGCAGAAGCATAAGCTTTCGCTATTTCTTTTATACTACCATTAGCATTTTTCATTATGTTTTTGCCAACATTGGCACCATAATTGTTTTTTAAACCTTCTTCTGCTATTTCATTATTACATTTAATTTCTTCATCAAATAAATCTTTTAAATCTTCAATTTTAAAATCATTAATTACAAAATTATATATATTATCAAATGTTAAAAAAGAAGAATCAAGCTCTTTTTCTTTTTGTATTTTTTTATCTAAAATTGTTTCTCCATTTTTTTTGATTGAGTTTATATTAGAGTGTGAATGTAAAAGTTCAACTTCAACTTCGTCGTTTCCAGATTTTACTATACATGTAATATGTAAATTATCTTGAGAATCTAATCTTTCAATTTTACATATTTTTTTATCTAATAATGTTTTTAATGTTTCTACATCTTTATCTTTTACGTTTCTTAATACTTCAAGATTTAAAGATGGATCTCCAGCTATAATACCAATTAGACAAGCTGTATCTATTCCTTTCATTCCTTTTGTTGTTGGAACTGTAACGCCTTTTACATTTTTTATTATATTATCACTACATTTTATAATTACTTTATCGGGCATTTTTCCTAAAACCTCTCTTGCTTTTGCTCCTGTAAGAGCAACTGCTATTGGTTCAGTACAACCAAGCGCTTTAACCATTTCTTGTCTTAATAGAGAAACAAAGTTTTCTTTATTCATAATCGCTTTATTTTTTTAAATTAATTTTTTATAACATTTTAAATAATAAAAATCAATAGATAATCGTAAGTAATTAAAGTGTTTTTATAATTTTTCCCTTGACTTTTCACATTCTTATTTTTATCATAAAATCAAGTTAATTAATGATATAATTAATTTATGTTTAATATAAAAAATAACTGTTTCAGTTTAATACAAAAAAGTTGTA
>CASELL010000010.1 GCA_949288805.1 uncultured Alphaproteobacteria bacterium
AGCAATCCAATCAACATTTACTTGAAAATCTATTTTAATAGCCCTATTATAATCAGGCAAACAATAATTTTGTATATTACTTATACCTGTTTGTGTAATGTTATCTATATCTCTATTTAATACATTTTCATTTACAACATTTTTAATTGAGTTTTGACCTTCTTCTGTAAGATTTGATAAATCGGCTTTGGCAAAACCTTCTGCATTAGTATTTACCACATTAACAATATGTTCATCAATATTTACTCCAGATATTTTAATATCACCACTAATGTTAAAATCTTCATCAATTAATAGTTTATCGTTTATGTATAATTTTAATAAATTAATTTCTCTTGTGTTTGTAAAAGTAGTTCCATTATATTTTATTACTTCGTCTTTTTGTAAATTGTCTATTGTTATGTTTTGTAATTTTGTAAAATCTATTAAAGTTTCTAGTTTTATCCAATTATCTTTATAAACATAAAAACAATTTTCACTTAATACATAAAATAACATTCCATTAATAGGTTCTAAAAATCTCCAACCATTATCAAAAATTGCCAATTGATTTTCTTTATCCAACCAATCTTCTGTTGCATTTTCTGCTACTATATATATATCACCAGTTTTAAATTCAACAGGTGGTGTATTTAACTCTTTTGATATTATATGATTTTGTAGTAAATTATCTATTATAATTAAAGCTTCATTATGTGTGATTTCTTTTCCAGATTGATTAGGAATTAATAAAGGTAATTTCAATCTTTTACTATATTCAAGCATAAAAAATATTGTTTTTTAATAGTAAACAATATATTTTATATTTTATTTTTTGGAAGTATGTTTTTTATTATTTTTTCCATCTGTCATGAACCCAAAACCATTGGCTCATATGTTCTTTAATCCACCTTTCGAGCATATTATTCATATTTTGTAAAAATTCATTTTCATTATCTATTGAAGTATCTAATTCTTCAATTTTTAATATAAACTTTAAGAATCCAGTTCTAATTATTCTAATTCCATAAACAGGAACATTAAGTTTTTTTGACATAGAATAAACTGTTTTTATTGTATAAGCTTCATTTTTAAAAAACTTAATTAAAACACCATTCATAGCATCTCTTTGATCTATTAATAAAACAATATTTTCTCCTTTTTTTAAAGCTTTAACTATTTTAAAAGCAGCATTATCTTGTTTTGCTATAGTTCCTATACCAACGCTTTCTCTCAATCCAGCACTATATTTTGGTTCTAATAATTGATTGTTTAATTTTCTAAAAACAACATTGTTTTTTATTCCTAAATCATGTAAAGCTCTTAAACCAAATTCCCAATTAGATAAATGTCCTGATATTATAAAACCATTATTGTTTTTAATTTTTTCTATTTTTTCTGGTTCTTCTATAGAAACAAAATCAAATATTTTATTCTTTTTCATTTTATATATATATGGATATTCACCAGCAAAAGAACCTAGATTAAACCAAACACCAAATGCTGTAATTATTCTTTGAAATATATTTAGATCTGTATTTTCTTTTAGATTTCTTAAAACTAAATATGTTGTTGGTATAAAAGGACATAAAATAACAGCTAATATTCCAAAAAATAAACTAAATATATATATTGGAATTATTCTTGCCATTGAGAATAATAAACTTATAACTATATAACTTAAAACATCACAAATTTTGTCTTTTATTGTTCTATTCTCTCTACTCATAATAAAACCTCTTTTATTTTTTCTTTATCTAGTTCTATTGATATTTTTAAAACTTTAATATCATTATCTTTAATTTTAACCCAATCTTTTTCAGTTGTAATTAAATCACAATTATAACTTTTTAATTTTTTAATATCTTTTTTTGTATATTTATGATGGTCTTCAAAAATTACAAAATCCTTAATTTTTATATTATTATTAATTAATGTATTTTTAAACTTTTCAGGTCTACCTAGTCCACAAAAAGCTACATATTTTTTACTTTTATCAATATCGTTAACAATGTTAGTTTTACCAATAATAGTATCATTAAAACATTTTTTTAAATTATGTTTATCTTCTCCATTTATAATAACTATATCATATATATCTTTATTTATTTTGTCTCTTAATGGACCAGCAGGAAATATAAACTCATTACCAAAACAAAAATTACCATCTATCACAAGAATTACTTTATCTTTAATAAAGGTTGGATTTTGTAGCCCATCGTCCATAATTATATAATCATAGTTAAAATTGTTATTTATGAACTTTAAACCCTCAACTCTATTTTTAGAAACAAAAACATCCCCATAATTTAATAAAATCAAAGGTTCATCACCAAATTCTTCAGCAGATGAATTTTTATATAACTTATATACACCATCAAAATTACCACCATAACCCTTACTTAAAAAACAAAAAGTTTTTCCATTTTCTTTCAATATTTTAGCAATTTCTATTGCTACTGGGGTTTTACCTGAACCACCGACCAATAAATTGCCAATACATATAACCTTTATATTCGATTTATATGGCTTATGATTTATAAAACACCTAACTTTATACCCAAAATAATACAATAAAGATAATGGGTACAAAGAATATGATATTATATTTTTATTGTTCCAAAAACTAGGTGTTTTCATATTTTATAAATCTTCTTTTCTTAATTTCATAGTAGGAAAAGCTATAACATCTCTAATTATATCTTGTCCTGTTAAAAACATTACTAATCTATCTATACCTATACCAACACCACCCATTGGAGGCATACCAAATTCAACAGCATGTAAAAAGTTTTTATCCATAGGTTGTGCTTCTTCATCAAAATCTCTATGTAATTCTTGTTCATGTAATCTAAAACCTTGATCAACTGGATCATTTAATTCACTATAAGAATTACATATTTCTTTTTGAGCTATAAAACCTTCAAATCTCTCAACAAGCCCTTTTTCTTTTCTATGTGCTTTTGTTAAAGGAGATATTTCAACTGGATGATCTATTACAAAAGTAGGTTGTATTAAATGCTTTTCAACTGTTTCTTCAAATAATTCAGCCAATAATTCTCCTTTTTCTTTTCTTTCTTCAATTTCGTTTTTATATTTTTTTAACTCTTTTATAACATCTTCTTTACTAATTGTAGTTGGTTCTATTTTAGCATATTCTCTTAAACCATCATAAATTGATAATCTTTTCCAAGGTGTTTTAAAATCAACATCAAACCCTCTAACTTTTAAAACAGTACCACCATTATTAATTTTTTTAACAAGTCCCTCGATTAAAGTTTCAACTTGTTCCATTTGATAATTGTAATCCGTATAAGCTTCATACCATTCTATCATAGTGAACTCTGGATTGTGAGTAGCATCGCAACCTTCATTTCTAAAATTTTTACATATTGTAAATACTTTCTCAAAACCACCAGCAATTAATCTTTTTAAATACAATTCAGGACTAATTGACAAGAATAATGTCATATCAAGATCGTTGTGATGTGTAGTAAAAGGTCTAGCATTAGCACCACCATAAATTGGTTGTAAAGCTGGAGTTTCTATTTCTACAAACTTTTTATTAAATAAAAATTGTCTAATTTCATTAACTATTATTGATCTTTTTTTAAATACCTCTCTAACTTCTGGATTCATCGTCATGTCAATAAATCTTTGTCTATATCTTAATTCCATATCAGTTAAACCATGGAACTTCTCAGGCATAGGAGCAATTGATTTTGATAATAATTCAATTTTTTTACAATGTATACTAATTTCACCAGTTTTAGTTTTAAAAACAAAGCCTTCAACACCAATATAATCACCAATATCTAAACAAGATAATAAATTATTTTCTAATTCAGTTAATTCTGGTTTTTGTAAGTATATTTGTATTTTGCCACTTTCATCATAAATATCATAAAAAGCAGCTTTACCCATTTTTCTTCTTAACATTAATCTACCGGCTACCTTATAAACATCGTTTTCTCTATGTTCTTCTGCTTGTAAATCTTTATATTTTTCATTTAATTCGTTAGCATGTATAGTTTGTTCAAAACTATAAGGATAGGGGTTTATACCCAAATCTCTAACTTGTTGTAATTTTTGAAATTTTTGTTTATCAACTGTTTTTGATATTTTAAAATATTCTTTATCCATTGTTTATAAAATATTATTATACTTAAATAATAATAATAGTTAATTAAAAAAACAAGATTTTAATTTATTTTTTTTATATTTTTTATTTCTTCCGCTATTTTATTTTTATATTTTAAATATATTTTATCTTTAATTCTTAAATCTATTTCTTCTAATCCAATATCTAGTCCATGAATATTGATAATTTTATCAAGATTATTCCAAACATTAAAAATATTTTCATTTTCTTCTGGAAGTTTTACTAATATGTTATTTTTTAAAAAAAGATTCCATCTTCTATTTCCTACTCTTTCTATTTTATATACTTTATTTGATATATTGTAATATATTGATAACAAGTTAAAAAGATCGTTTATTTTATCTTTTATGTTTTCACCAGAAATTACAAAGAGATAGTCAAAATTAGATATTTCTTTTTTTGGTATTTTTATTTCGTTTCCAAATTCATCTATTAGGTGGTAATTTATATTGTTGTCTGTATATATTGCAAAAGGATTATATTCTATAATATTTATTTTTAATGTATCTGGATATATCTTTTGTATATATAGATCTTTTATCCAGTAATCTTCCATTAAAACATTTTTTAATTTTTTTATTGATATTTTTTTGCTTGAACAATATTCATTTATGTTATTTTGAATATAATTATAATCACTATATTTAATTCCATTTATTATTACTTTATCGCATATATTTTTATTTAGTTTTATAATTTTATCATTATAATAATTTTTTGATATATTTATAATAGTTAATCTATATTTAATGATTAAAAAACACAGAAACAGAAAAAAAGTATAAAACGAAACCTTTTTTAATTTTTTAATAAAGAAGTAATATTTTATATTATATCTATTTTTTTTCATTACTAAATTTTTTGTCGTACTCTATAAATAACTTATTGTATTCTGGAATTTCTTTTTGTTCATAACCATTAGCTAGATTTATAGCATAAGCACATAGTTCCTCAAACGATATGTTATTTTCATCTGCTATTATTTTAACTTTAGCTATAGAGTCCATCATTTCAGGTGGAACTTGACCACCTTTTTCTGAAGACAACCATTTTGATTGAAATTGTATTGGATGATTAGCTGGATTTGGGTTGCCTATAAAAAAATCAACTGGATTAATTTGCCCGTTAAAAGAACATGGTATTGAAAATTTTTTCATTTCTATTTTTCTAATTATTTTTTAAAATAATAAGTTACTTAAAATAAAAAATCAATAATAATTAACTTTATTTTTAAAAAAAATGTTTTAAATTTAATTTAAGTTTTAATTTTGTTCTTTTATGAAAAAGTTTTTTTTATTATTTATTCTATTTTCTTATAATGTTTTTGCTACAAATTATACAAGTGTTTTTTCTAGTAATAATTTTAATATAACATCTTTAATGAATGCTGTAAAACAAGATGATTATAAAGCAACAGAAATATTTTTAAAAAGTGGTGCTAATGTTAATGATGTTAATTTTGCTGGTGTTAGTTCTTTACATATAGCTGCTAAAAACAACTCTTTTAATTCAATGAAAGTTCTTATAGATTATAAAGCAAACATAAACGCTGTTGATTTTGAGAGATGGACTCCTTTAATGAGAGCTTGTTTAAATAATAACAAAGAATCTGTTAAGATTTTAGTTGAAAACGGAGCGAGCTTGTGGAAAAAAAATATTTTTGGTGAAACTGCCTTGGTTCATAGTGTAATGTCTAATTGTATAGATTGTGTGAATATTATAAAAGATAATTATAAAAAACAAACTTACGACAAAAATTATATAATTAATGAAATAAACAAATCTTTAATTATGACATATAAAAAAGAAAACAAGGATATGGAGAATATTTTAAATATATTTTATGATGATATCACAGAAAGGAATTTAACAGAAGAAGAGTTAAAAGAAAAGGAGAAAAAAGAAAAGAAAATGAAAGAGGAGACGGAAAGAAAACAAAAAGAAGAAGAAAAAGAAAAAAGAAAAAGAGAAAAAGAATTACAAAAAAAATTAAAAAAACTTGAAAAAGAAGGGGTTAATATAAAAGATTACGAAAAAGAAAGATTGATTATTAATGATCAAGATGTAAAAAAAGAAATGGAATATATAATTAAGAAAATATATATATTCCAAGGAGAGGTTAGATATCTATAATTTTAGTTTATTTTTTATAATACAACAAGCTTTTTCAATATCTTCAATACTAGGAACTAAGGCTATTCTAACATAATTTATGGCTGGATCTATACCCTTAACCTCTTCAGACAATAATGATCCATCTATAACAGCTATTCCTGATTCTAGTAGTTTTTGACTAAATTCAGCTCCAGTCATATTATTTGGTGCCTTTAACCACAAATAAAAAGTTCCTTTTGATGGTTTGCATTTTATTCCTATTGAATTAAAGGCCTCTGTTATTAAATCAAATTTTTCTCTATATTCTTTATTAATAATATTATTATAATCATCATTTTGAATTGCTAGACTAGCAACATATTGTATATATGGAGGTACTCCTCCCATTTTTCTATTTTGTAGTTGTTTATACTTTTCGATTATAACTTTATCACCACACACAAAACCAACTCTGTCATTAATCATATTATTCCTTTTAGATAAGGAATAAAAAGCAATAAGCCCATCTTTTGTATTTTTTCCATTAAAAATAGATATTGGTTTTTCATCATAGTAAATATCAATATAACTACCCTCATCAGAGGCTATAATAATGTTATTTTCTTCAGCCCATTTTGTAAGTTTTTTGTAATAATCAAGATTAGCAATAGCACCAGTTGGTGAATTAGGATAATTTATAAACATTACTTTTACTTTTTCTAAAATATCTTCATTTATTTCATCAAAGTCCATTAAAAAATTATTTTCTTCTAATAAAGGCAATAAAATAACTTCACCACCATAATCTTTTGTGTTGTTTATATATGGTGGATATGATGGAGTAGGGCATATAGAAAGGTCCCCATTATTTATTATTATTTGACTAAAATAATCTAAAGCTGTTTTTACCCCATTTGTAACACATATTTCAGTTTTATAATCAAAATCAACATTAAATCTTCTTTTCATATATTTTGATATAGCAATCAAAAATTCCTCTTCTCCACCATATTTTGGATAACCAGCATTTTCATATTTTTTTACTGCTTTTTCTATATTTTCTAATACTATTGGATCTTTTTTTGAGGTTGGATCCCCTATACTAAAATCATAAATTGTTTCCCCTTCTTTTTTTAGTTTATTTATTTTATCTTTAAAATAAATAAAATCTAATTGTTTTTTATTTGTTGTTTTTGTTTTATTTGAGAAATTAATAATCATTTTATTTAAGGATAATTTTATAAAAATATATTAATTTAAAACTCTTTAATTGCAATAGTTATACCATCTTCTGCTGGTAGTAATATAGATGTATATTTTTTTTTATCAGCAAGTTTTTTATTGAATTCCATAATGTTTCTTTTGGTACTTTCCCTAATTCTATAAGGAAGTTCATTCATATATACAGCACCAGAAAGGAGTGTATTATCTGCAACTATTAAACCACCTTTTTTTATATTTTTTTCAGCCCAATCAAGATATTGTAAATAGTGATTTTTTTCTGCATCAATAAAAATCATATCAAATTTTTCATTTAGATTTTGTAGAACGCTTTCAGCTTTATCTTTTAATATTGTTATTTTATTATTAACTTTTGCTTTTATAAAATTGCTCTCTGCTTCTTCATAGCTTTCTTTATCTTTTTCTATTGTATATATGTGTATGTCTTCTTTACTTCTAGCTAACCATATGGTAGAATAACCCAAAAAAGTTCCTATCTCTAATACCTTCTTACAATTATTCATTTTCACTAATAATTGTAATAATTTACCATCTTCTGGTTTTATATTTATTGGTCTGTTTATTTCTATGGCTTTATTCTTTATATTTGTAAGCAATTCATCTTCCTCGGCAAAAGTATCTCTTATATATTTTAGTAAGGGATTATTTATATTATTTCTCATATTACTAATATACTACTAATATTTATTTTTATAATGCTTATTATAAACAATGATATCATTAAAATATTTATTAATAATATAAGTGTTTTTGCTGTTATATAATATGGATCGTCTTTTATAATGTAAGTTATCTCAGAATATAGATGATATACTATAAATATAAAAAACAGTATACCAAAAACTACATTTATAGGATTAAAAAATAGTGTAATAAGTCCATTTTCTTCTGTTTTAGATATTTGCAAAAGCGAAAAAATTAGCCAAATTAATAATGGAATAAAAACAATACCACCTACGCCGGTTTTCAAAAAATTTTTTGTTTTTATTATTCTTTTTATGTTCATATTAAAATATATAATGTTATTAGAATTAAAACTGTTAATAAATAAGTTATCTCATTACCATGATCTATTTTTCTTATTTTTTTAAATTTTATTATTCTAAATCTTATTTCATTTAATAAATAAAAAATAATATTTAGTAAAAATATAAAGGATAAAATATTTATTAAGCTTTTATTGTATTCAATACAAGTAAAACAAAGTACAGAATTATCTTTCGATATTATACTGTCATCAAAAGCCAAATTAACAAAATACATACCAGAAAGTATTACAAATAAATAAGAAACAAACATAGACAAACAATAAAATGTATAGTAATACTTGTTCTTTATATTTTTTATAAAATGTTTATAGTATTTCTTATACAAGAGCACCTCCTTGTCTTTATTATTTTGTTATACTTTTTAATAGGTTTATTATGCTGTTTTTTATATCTACATCATTTATCTTATTAAAATAAAACAGCAACTCTTTGTTATCATTATTACTAAAAAAAATATTAAAATCAATACCTAATTTTTTAAAAAGTAATATTAGTTTACTTGCTGATATTCTATTTTCTCCATTTTCATATTTTGTTAATTGTTGAGATGATACACCCAATATTTTTACTATATCTGTTTTTTTTATAGAGTTGTTTTTTCTTATGTTTTTTAAATATTTTCCAATTTTTAAGTTTATTTCTCGTTCTTCCATTTTTATGTAGATTTTTGATACATTTTTATTATATAACTTATATAATTTAAAATCAATTAATAACATTAATTGTTATTTTTATTAAAAAATAATAAACTTTTTAATATAAAATGTTCAAAAATAATATTTTTATTTACATCAAATTTAATTCTTTTTTCAAGATCCAATAATTTATACAGCATTTTATTAATATTGTTAATATCCCATTTTGATAGGTGATTTTTCATTATATGTTGTTGTTTCCAAAATATTTTTTCATATTTAAATACATTATCAATAGTTTCTCCTTTCTTTAAATATTCTTTTATTTTTTGTAATTGCAAAAAATATTTTATAAGGACTCTTGTTAGAGTAATAACATCTACACCATTATTCATTAATTTTTTAGCTATTTTTATTGTTTCTTGTGTATACATGGAACAAAAATTATTACAAAAATCATCCAATTTATTATTAGATATATCTTTAATACATTCTTTTAAATCATCGATTGTTAATATTTTATCGCCAATTTTATATAAGGATAGTTTTTCAATCTCATTTTGTATCATTGTAGTATTTGTTCCAACGTTTTGAAGAATATAATTAACCATACTATTATTAAAAACAAAACCATATTCCTTTAGTTTATTAGAAATAAAAGATTCTGGATTGCTTTCTTCATAACAGCCAATACAAGCTATATATTTTGATTTCTCAGCATATTTTCTCAAAGATGATTTTGTGTCAAGATTGCCTGCTGTTATTAATAAAAAATTATCAACATTTTTTACTTCTTCTGTTTCAAATAATATTTCTATGTACTTTGTAAATTCATTTTCTTTATCTATTAATCTTAATGTATAAATAGTATTTGTTAAAAACATAGATGTTGTAAAAAAATTTTCAGAAAGATATGTTGGATTATTTTTTATATTTTCTTGTGATATATCATTAAGTTCGTATTTTTTGTTAATGAAGCTATTTAATATAATATTATATTTATTTAAAACAGAAGAATCATCTTCTCCATACAAGAGAACCGCTTTAAATTCTTGTTGTGTTGTTATATTGTCTATAACGTTTATAACATTTTTATTTTCTATTTTCATTATTAAAAATAAACTTTAATATTTTTCTAGCAATATTTATTTTACTATCTTTACTAATATTGTATTTGTTTAATTTTTTATCCAAAATAACGACTTCATTATCATTTGCATTTAGTCCAATATCACTTCTAGAAACATCGTTTGCTACAATATAGTCGAGATTTTTGCTTGTAATTTTTTTTGTAGCATTTTCAATTAAGTTTTCAGTTTCAGCACAAAAGCCAACAATAGTTTGTTTATCGGTTCTAATTTTTGAAATTTCTTTTAATATATCAGGATTTTGAACTAAATGTATAGTAAGTCCATTATCTCCATCTTTTTTTATTTTATTTTTAGAGACAACTTCTGGTCTGAAATCAGAAACAGATGCGGTCATAATCAAATTAACTTCATCATCAAAATTATCTTTTACAGCATTTAGTATATCAATAGTACTTTCAACATTTATAACTTTATAATTTTTATCAACTTTTACTGTTGATATTAAAATAACATCTCCACCAGCTTCATGTATAGCATCAGCCATAGCAATTCCCATTTTACCAGAACCATAATTCGTAATACATCTAATAGGATCAATTTTTTCTCTTGTTCCACCAGCTGTTACTATAAATCTTTTGTTTTTTAAGAAATCAGTTTGAAATAACATATTTTTTGTTTTTTCAAATATTTCTTCTGGCTCAACCATTTTTCCTATACCATTAGTATCACAAGCAAGAAATCCAACAATAGGACCAACTAATTCTATATTTTTTGATTTTTTTAGTTTAGTTATATTTTCTTGTAAAAATTGATTATTCCACATATTACAATTCATAGCAGGAGCTATTAATATTTTTTTATCAAAAGCACAAACTGTTGAAGTTAATAAATTATCACATATTCCATTTGCTATTTTTGATATAGTATTAGCAGTTGCTGGTGCTATTACAAAAACATCAGCCCAAGTTGTTAAAGCTATATGTTCTGGTTTCCAATCATTAGAAAATTGATCAACATAAACTTTATCTTGACATAGTGTTTGTAAAGTTGTTATAGTTATAAACTCTAAAGCATTTTCGCTAACAACAACTTTCACATTAGCTCTATTTCTCTTAAACATTCTAATTAATTCACATATCTTATAACAAGCAATCCCACCTGTTATACCAATTAAAATATTTTTATCTTTTAACATAAAATTACCTATTTTTTTCTATAAACAATCCAACATTAAATAAAGTTTGTTCGTCAAAATATTTTCCTATTAAATGCATACCTATTGGTAAATTGTTTTTATCAAATCCAACTGGTACACTCATACCTGGGAGACCTGCCATATTAACAGGACATATAAACAAATCATTTAAATAATTTGATTCCATGTTTTTAGTTTTTTCTTCTTCTGTTAACTCTAATGGGAAAGCAGTTTGAGGAGTAGATGGTGTTAATAAGAAATCAACTTTATTTAAAGCATCTAAAAACTCGTTTACTAATTTTCTTCTAACTTTTTGAGCTTTCAAAAAGAACTTTTCGTAATTTTCAGAAGAAGAAAAGAAATAACCTAATAATATTCTTTTTTTTATATTATCACCAAATCCTTCTGATCTAGTTTTATAATATAAATCATCAAGACTTTTTACTTCTTTATTTGTTCTGTAACCATATCTTACCCCATCATATCTAGCAAGATTAGAAGCCAATTCAGTATATGATAAAATCATATATAGCTCAGGTACGTAATCAATAGTAGGTATAGATATTTCAATTACTTCACAATTTTCTTTTTTTAACAATTCAATAGTATCATAGAACTTTTTATAAATATCTTCACTAACTTTTCCATCAAGTCCTAAAAACTCTTTAATTATACCAACTTTTTTACCTTTAATATTGCTTGATAAATTACCATAAAAATTTGTTTGTTCTTTTTTAACACTAGTAGAATCTTTTTCATCATATCCACAAACTATATCTGTTAAATAAGCTGTGTCTTCAATATTTTTTGCTAACCAACCAGCTTGATCAAAAGAACTAGCATAAGCAACTATTCCATATCTTGAAACTCTACCATATGTAGGCTTGATTCCAACAAGATTACATAAACTAGCGGGTTGTCTGATAGAACCACCAGTATCACTACCGGTTGCTGCTAAACATAAATTACCAGCAACAGCTGATGCAGAACCACCTGAACTACCCCCTGGAATTAAATCTCTACCATTTAAGGAGTAAGGATTGATTGTAGGACCAAAACAACTTGTAGCAGTAGTAGAACCACAAGCGAATTCATCCATGTTAGTTTTACCTAATAAAATATAATTTTCATCTTTTAATTTTTGAGTAAATGTAGATTCATAAGGTGGAACAAAGTTCTCTAATATTTTAGAACAAGCAGAAGTTCTAACTCCTATTGTACAAAAGTTTTCTTTTACTCCTAATGGCAAACCTTCTAATTTTTTTGTTTCACCTTTTTTAATATTTTCATCACTTTTTTCAGCTTGTTTTAAAGCGTTTTCAAAATTATCTGTTGTAAAAGCATTTAATTTTTTATTTTTTTTAATATTATCAATAAAAGCTTTAGTTAATTCAACAGAAGAGAATTTTTTATTTAATAAACCATCTCTTGCTTCTAATAATGTTAATTTAGTTAATTCTGTCATAAAAACTCCTATTCAACAACTTTTGGAACAACATAATAATTATACATAGAATTAGGTGCTACTTTCATTAATTCTTCTTGTTTTTCACCATCATTCACAATATCGTTTTTCATATATAATTTAATTTCATAGGGATTATTTAAAGGTTCTAATCCTTCGGTATTTATTTTGTCTATCGATTTAACTGTTTCTATATCTTGATTTAATAGATTTAACATTTTATCTTCATCTTCTATCTCTATTCTTGCTAATTTAGCAAGTTTTTTCAATTTATTTTTATCAGTCATTTTTTAAAAAAATTTTTCTATTAATTTTAATATAAAATTATTTTATAAAAAATCAAATATTTTTATTGACTTTTTTAAAAAAATGTTTATAGTTTTTTTAGTCTAACAAAAATTTGTTTATATGTATAATAAATCTTCGGAAAGAGCCACCTATGTGTATGAAAAGCGTCAAAAAATGACTGACCAACAAAAAATGGCTGAAAGCGAACTGTCCATGTTAATTTTTTTAAAAAAAGAACAAGAAAAAAAAGAAAATATAACACAAAAGAGAAATATTGGTTGTAAAATATCAGAACGTATTGAAAGAGTAAAAGAGAATGGAGATCTTGATGAACAAAAAAGAGATGTGTTGCTTGGTATTTTAGAGGAACAAGCACTTCATCTTTCAGAATATGAATCATTATTACCATTACGCAAAAAGTTAAGAGATGCGGCTATCTCACCATTAAGACAAGCAATAAAAAGCAATGATCCTCAAGAGACAAAATCTTTAATTGAAGTATCAAGAATATATAGAAAAGACCTTTTACCTATAGAGGAATTGTTAAAAAATGCTGTTAATGCTTTTAGTTCACAAAATGAAGATTTTAATAGACATTTAGGATAAATAACAATTTTTTTCGATTGGATGGTAACATATTGTTGAAAGGGTGTTGTTTGCTTAATTATTGTTTTTATTTATTAAAATTAATATAATTAAAATTAATTTTATTTTACAAAAATACTTGAAAAATTATTATAATGTTTTAAAGTATTATTATGTAATTAAGTTTTGGTTATGTTTAAAATTTGTAAAATATTATCTATATTTGTGTTATTTTTATTTATACAATCATGTACAGCTACCAAAGTTGTTGATGTAAAAAGTCCTTGTGTATCTGGACAAGATGGTCCTTGTGGTCCAAGAAGACCTGTTAATACTTGGTTGAACAATTATTTGTCTTAATTTATTATTAATTTGTAGAGTATTTATATGAGAAGAACTATTGAGTATTTTGTTCTAGTGTTTTTTGTTTTTACCATATCTTTATTTTTCTTTTTAAGAATCGATGCTTCAGATAATGTAGATAAAACTATTGATTCTAGTAGAATATTAGCTTTGTCTGATACATCTGCCCCAAAAACAGAAGATGGAGATATTAGTTTTAATTTTGTTCTTGGAGATTCTGAAAAGAACTCTGAAAGTTCATTTAAATATATTATTGAAAGGATTAAATTAAGCTATGTAGAGGATGTTGATGAAAAAAAATTGTATGATGGAGCGCTAAAAGGAATGTTGTCTTCTTTAGACCCACATTCTTCTTATTTAACAGATAAAGAATTTAAAGAAATGCAGATTCAAACAAAAGGGGAATTTGGTGGTTTGGGTATAGTTGTTACAAAAGATAGTAATTTTATAAAGGTAGTTTCTCCTATAGATGGAACACCAGCTTTTAAAGCTGGAATAAAGACAGGAGACTATATAAGTGAAATTAATGGTAAAAATACTTTTGATATGTCTTTAACAGATGCTGTTGAATTAATGAGAGGTAAAGTTGGAGAAAAAGTTAAAATAGTTGTATTAAGAAAAAAAGAAACAAAACCTCTAGAATTTAGTTTAAGAAGAGAAAATATAAAAATAGATTCTGTAAGTGGAAAATTGAGAAAAGATGGTATTTTATATATTAGAATATCAAATTTTATAGAAAATACACAAAAAGATATACTTAGTTTAATTAATAAATATAAAAAAGAAAAAATAGAGGGGGTTGTTTTAGATTTAAGAAATAATCCTGGTGGACTTTTAGATCAATCGATAAAAGTTAGCGAGATTTTTTTAGATGGAGATAAAGTTGTTGTTTCCATTAAAGGTAAAAAAAATCAATTTTTAGAAGAGTATAAAACAACAAATAAAAAAGCTGTTTTATCAAATATTCCTATTGTTGTGTTAGTAAATGAAGGTTCTGCTTCTGCTTCAGAAATAGTTGCTGGTGCCTTACAAGATTATAAAGTTGCCATTGTTATTGGAGAAAAGACTTTTGGTAAAGCTTCTGTTCAACAACTCTTTCCTTTGGTAGATGGTGGTGCTATAAAATTGACAATTGCTAGGTATTATACTCCATCTGGTAGATCTATACAATTAGATGGCATAGAACCAGATATTTTTGTTAAAAATGCGAAAGTAATATATGATAGCGATAATGATCGCGAAGTTAGAGAAAAAGATTTAACAGGTCATCTTGAAAATGATATAGTTACTAAAACAATAAAAGAACTTAAAGATAATGAAAAAGAGGAAAAAGAAGAAGAGGACAATGATGATTTTCAATTATTAAGGGCGGTTGATTTTATTAAGGGTATTAATTTTTATAATAAAAAATGATAAAAACATTATTGTTTTTTTTAATTTTTTTCCATAATGCGATTGCTTACAATAATGATATAGTTGCTAGTGTTAATAATTTTGCTATAACTAAATATGATTTAAGTAATTTAAAAAAATTATTTAACACAAAAGGTCCTGTTCTAGAAGATTATATTTTGCTTATTAAAAAAAGATTTATTGCTATAAATAATAATGTCACACTAACAAAAGAAGAAGAAAACTCTTTAAAATCGCAAAAAAATGCTTTTTTAAAAAGTATTAATGCTAATTCTAGTGGTGTGGATAATAACTTTATTTATTTTATAATTGAGAGTAATTATTTGTGGAGCAAATACATTGAATTATTTGTAAAACCAACAATAATTGTTCAAGATTCTTATATAGATAATGTTATTGAATATATGGCTAATATAAATTCAAAAACAAAATATAATTTATCTGAAATAGTTTTATACTATAATAAAGACAATAAAGAAAAAATTAAAGAGAAAATAGAGGATATATTTTTAACATTAAACGAAGAAAACTTTAACTCAATGGCTAAATCTTTATCACAGTCTTTAAGTTCGAAAAATAGTGGAAATATTGGTTGGGTTTTTGAGAGTGATCTCAATTCTAACGTTATTGATATTATTAAAAATACAGATACAATATCAAAGCCAGTGTGTATTGGTGATTTAAGTGGTGTTTGTATTATATTTAAAATTAATAATATAGAAAAAATATATAATGTATCTAGTGAACTAAAAAGTGAAATTAAAAATTTTATTTTTTTACAACTATTAGAAAGTAAAGTATCAAATATAATAAATACAACAAATTTTGTTATAAAATATGATTACAATAAATAAAAGATACAAAACAGAAAGAGTTAAAACTGCTAAAAATAGAAAAATATCTTCTACAAGATGGCTCCAAAGACAATTAAACGATCCTTTTGTTTTAGAAGCCAAAAATAGAGGTTATAGATCAAGAGCTAGTTTTAAAATAATTGAAATTAATGACAAGTTTAAAATATTTAAAAAAGGTTATAAAGTTTTAGATCTAGGTTCTGCCCCTGGGGGTTGGAGTCAAATTGCAGTAGATAAAGTTGGTTATGGAAATATTTTAGCAGTAGATATTTTAAACATGGACCCAATAAGTGGTGTTAAGTTTATTCAACAAGATTTTTTAGCACCAGAAGCAGAAAGTAGAATCTTAAAAGAAATGAATGGTGAAAAGTATGATGTTGTTATGAGTGATATGGCAGCAAATACAACAGGTGATAAAAAATTAGATCATTTAAGAACTATGAATCTTGTTGAAAGTGCTTTATTTTTTGCTAAAAAAGTTTTAAAAGAAAATGGATCTTTTATAGCAAAAGTATTTCAAGGTGGAACTGAAAAAGAATTATTAGATGATTTAAATAAATCTTTTAAAACTGTAAAACATTTTAAGCCAGAATCTTCTAGAAAAGATTCAGTTGAAATGTATGTTATTGCTCTTGGTTTTAAAAATATTAATTAATACCTATAATTTTTTTACAATTATATAAAAATAATGCTTTAAATCTTTTAAACTTTCCAGTTTGTTCAACATCATTTGTGGCATACAAATTATATTCTGTAATTCTATTTTTATCTGTAATCCTAATTTTAGCTATAATATCATCTTTTTTAATTGGTGCTTGTATATATTTTTTAGATATAAACTCAATTTTTATATTATTTATATCTTCAATTTTTGTAGAATAATTTATATCTTCTTTTGTATAAACTGGTACTGTTTTATCTTTTCCAAAAATAACATTAACCTCACCAATTATATCCCCAGAATTAAATAAATCTACATAATTATACAAACTAAAACCATAATCAAACAATTTCCTTGCATCATTAATTCTTTCTCTTTCACTACTAGCACCATTTATTACAGCTATAAGTCTTTTACCATTTCTAAAAGCAGAAGCTGATATTGAATATTTTCCATAATCTGTAAAACCAGTTTTTAAACCATCTGTTCCCTCGTATTCTGTTAACAACCAATTTCTATTTCTTTGTCTAATGTTATTAAAAGTAAATGACGTTTTATTAAAATATCGTTTATAATATTTATAATGATTTTTTATTAAAGCTCTTGATAAAATAGCTAAATCCTCGACGGACATAAAATGATTTTTATCATATAATCCACTTGGATTTACAAAATTAGTGTTGTTCATACCTAATTCTTTTGCTTTTATATTCATTAAATTAACAAAATCTTCAATAGTTCCAGCACTGCCTTCTGCTAATGTAATTGCTGCATCATTGCCAGAAACTATTATTAAACCACTTAATAATTCGTCTACTGATATTTTCCATTCTGGTTCTAAAAACATTCTTGTACCTTCTTGTCTCCAAGCTCTAACACTAACTTTAAATTTATCATTTAATGTAAACTTTCCCTCTTCTAACATATCAAATATAATATAAGCAGTCATAATTTTTGTAGTAGAGGAGGGAGCAGTTAAATCTTTTATATTTCTAGAAAATAAAATTTCTCCGGTATCATAATCAACTAAAATACCATACTTAGCTTTTATATCTGTTGCAAAAAGTTTATTAAAGCAAGAAAATATTATAAAAAATATTAATATTTTTTTAAACATTATTGATTAAATTAACACATAATTTTATAATAAAATATTAAAAATAAAAAAACTAGATTTTTTTATTTTTTAAAATAAAATAAAAAACAGTTGTTAAAAAATATTTAATTATGACAGAATCAAAAAAAAGAACTTTTGGACAAACAGTTTTTTTATTTTTAATATTTTTCTTGTTGTCTGATTTTTTAATTGTTAGACCATTAAGAAATAAAATTGAAAAAGAACAAAAAATTAAAAATACTCAAGAAGAAATCAATATGGCTAAATCTATACAGAGTCAAACCGATATAAAAGGTGAAGATGTTTATATAGAAAATGATTATTTAAAAATAAAAATTAATACAAAAGGACTTTTAATTAATGATGTTGAACTAAAAAAATATAAAGAGAAAGTTGATTCTGATAAAAATGTGAAAATCTTAAAAGATACAATAGAAGAGTTTAATAGAATTAATATTGGTTGGTTATCTTATACAAAAGATTTAATTATACCTGACAACAATTCTTTATGGACATATAAAAAACTTGATAATCTTAATATTTTTTCTTTTGATAATAAGAAAGGTGTTGTTTTTAAAATAATTCTTTCACTAGATGATAAATATATGTTAAATATTGATCAAGTTATTGAAAATAATAGTAAGGGTAGAGTATTTATTAGACCTTTCTGGCAATTAGAAAAATATAGTTTAAAAGAAGATATTACCGCTTTTAATGGTGCTATTGGTTATTTTGATGGAGAATTAGAAGATATAAAAACAAAAAAACTTGATAAGAAAAACTTTGAATTTAATACATTTTCTTGGGGTGGGCTTACAGATAAATATTGGTTGACTGCTTTTATAAATAATGATCCTAATGGAAAAATTAACTTTTTAAAAGATAATGCAGTTATTAAAGTTCAATATATAACTAAAAATAATCTAGTTATATTAGAAAAATCCACAGTAAAAACACAAAATAAAATATTTATAGGAGCTAAAGATATAGAAGTTTTAAAAGAATATAAAGAAAAAGAAAACCTTCCTTTATTTGATAGAAGCATTGATTTTGGCTTATTTTATATAATATCTAGACCTATGTATGGTTTGCTTAATTTTTTAAATGAAATTACACATAATTTTGGACTAGCTATAATTTTATTAACCATTATAGTAAAAATGATTTTGTACCCTACAACAAAAAAATCATTAATATCTGCTGGTAAAATGAAAAAAGCACAACCAGAATTAAAAAGAATACAAAATCTTTATAAAAACGATAAAGTAAAATTACAACAAGAGATATTAAAATTATACAGAAAATATGAGTTTAATCCTTTGTCTAGTATTTTACCTTTATTGATTCAAATACCAATATTCTTTTCTTTGTATAAAGTAATATTGATTAATATATATATGCGACAAGCACCATTTTTTGGTTATTTGAAAGATTTATCAGCTGGCGATCCTACAACTATATTTAACTTATTTGGACTTTTACCTTTTGATGTTGGTTATAAGGTTGGGTTGATCCCTTGTTTAATGGCTTTAACTATGTATATTCAACAAAAAATAACAGAAAGTACAGCAAATATTAATGATAGTGAAGAAATGAAAACTGCTAATAATATCATAAAATATATGCCATTGTTGTTCTTGTTTATGTTTGCTGGTTTTCCTAGTGGATTGTTGTTATATTGGGTTTCTAATAATGTAATAACTATTTTACAACAATTATATATAAATAAAAAATATGTTAAATAGCTTTCTTAAATTTATGTTCAGCTATAAAAACACCAATAACTATTAATATTAAACCAACTATTTTTTCTTTATTTAATGGTTCGTTTAATATTAAATAGGCAGACAAAACACTTATTACAGATTTAAAAAAATGCATAGGCATTATTTTTGTAGTCATGTTTCTGTTTAATAGAAAATGAAGACATTGATAAGCTAACATTGATGGACCAACTCCTAGATATATTAGTAATATTATTGCTTTTAAATCAATATTTATTATAGTTGAAATATTTTCTTTAAAGAAGAAAGAAGATATAAACATTACTATTGATATTACAAAAGAACTATAACAAGTTATTGTTGTAGAATCTATATTTTTAATACTTTTAGAAACTATATTACTAGAAGCGCTTAAAGTTGCTGATAATAAAAGACAAAATATGTATATTATATTTGACTTTTCTTTTATACCACCACTTATTATATAAACAGCAAAAAAACATATAATTAGTCCAATTATAAGATTTAAACTAATTTTTTCTTTAAATATAATATTTGCTATTAATATTGTTATTGGTATATCAAGGCTAACTATTATAGCACTTAAAGATGAATCTATATTTTTCATAGCAAGCCCTATAAAAACAAATATAAAACCTTGCATAATACCAAATGTTATTATTTTTTTTATTTCAGTTTTTGGTAATTTTGAAAACGGCAACAAAAACAATCCTGCTAAAAAAAATCTTATAGCATATAATAACATTATTGGTACAAATTTCATTGTATAACCTGTTATTGTATAGGCAGTTCCCCATATTGATACTAACAAGGTTATAGCTAATATATCTATTAATTTCATATTTAATTTAATTTATTAATAATTCTTTGTGGCAATAATAAAAAATATTCTCCTGTTGAGGATTGATAGCTGGCATTACTTTCTCCTGTTGTTCCACTGCCAAAAAATATATCTCCTCTAATAGCTCCTTTAATAGCAGAACCAGTATCATTTGATATAACTAATTTATTAAAATCTTTGTTTCCATTTTTTGTATTATGTATAGTTGATAGCCACATAGGAAAACCAAGCGGTATATATTTTCTATCAACAGCTATAGTTCTAAATGGTACAAGTTCACTTCCAAAAGCTCCTGTTATTTTGTTATTTTCTAGTATTTTAAAAAATATATAAGAATCGTTTTGATTTAGTATAATTTCAGCTAATTTTAAATCTTTTTTTAGTTCTTTTTTTATATCTTTTGCATTTATTTTATTTTTTTCTATTAGATTATTATTTAACATATATTTTCCTATTGAAGTAAATTTTTGATTGTTTTTTCCATCGTAACCTATCGATATTGTTTTTTGTTCATCAACCAAAAAAACATTTCCAGAGCCCTGTACATGAAAAAAGAACAATTCTATAAAATCATCAGTATATAATATTTCAAGATTTTTATTTTTTAGTGCTCCATTATTAATTTCTTTTCTTGTATAATATCTAATATTTGATTTTAAATCATAAGGTCTTTTGTATATTGGATATTTATAAATTTTATCTTTTGTTTTTTTGGCATTAATTTGTGGTAGATAATAGCCTGTAAAAAGCGATTTGTTAGTTGTATCTATAACCCTATATGGTATAAAATAATTTTCAAAAAAAATTTGTAAATATTTATTATTATAATTTTTGATAACACTGGCAATTTTACAAACAACAAAAAAATCTTTTTTATTTATAAATTGATTTTTATATTGTGGAAAAATATTGTAATTTTCTGGCAATTCCTTAATTCTTTTACAATTTTTTAAAAATACATCTATCGCTTCTTTATAATTTTCATTTTCCCACCCTTTTAGATCTTTAAAGGTTGATTTTTCCAAGTATACATTATTTGTTAACCATACAATATCACTATCAGCCAACACCGATGACAAACAGAATGAAATATATATAATTATAATTTTATAATACATTATTTTATAGAATCTAATAGCCACATTTGATCTTTTTTGACAAATGTCCAAATTTCTTCTATATTATTAACTTTTTCTCTTGATCCATTTATTACATTACCATCTTTATCTTCAACATAATTCATTTGTTCCATTTCTAATTTTAATACAACTTTTGTATCACAATTTGAAACATCCAATATCTCTTTATTTTTTATTGATATTATTATTGTTTTATATTTAATTTCTTTTTCTCTGTTTTGTAATATTTGTTTTTCAAATATTTCATACATATTTTCCGTTAATAACATTTTTAAATAATTAAGATTTTCTTCTGAAAAATAGTTTAATATAGAAACAACAGCTTTCTCACTTGATTTCAAAAATAGTTCTCTATTAAAAGATTCCTGAGCATTTTCTATTATATCTTCTGTGGAATTATTGTTTTTTTTATTTATATAATTTTTATATATATTAGATAGATTATTTTTTATATCGTCTGGAAGTTTGTTTTTTTCTTTTTTATTATTTACAACTTCTCCATTTATAGTGTTCTCTTCTGTAGGTGATATTTTTCTGACAAAATCTTTTATAGCTCTATCTCTATCATCTGTAGTTGTAACACCAAAACTATTAAATAAAGTTTTAAAAATTAACAATGTTAATAAAAGTAATAACAATATATACATATTAAACTCCCTTTTGTTTATCTTTTTTATATTTTTTAAATAATTCCCTATTATTATTAATATTTTTATTATCAACTTTACAATTTCTCATAACTTCAACTATATCATCTAATTCTCTATCATTTTTTTTAATAACTTTCACTGTATCAAAAGACAAGCTCTGTTTTATCTCTTTTTTTTTATTTTCATAATCTTTATCTCTCTTTTCTGTAGTATCATCGTCTTCTTCAATAAAAAATAATTTTTCGACCTCTATCATGTCTTTTAAATATTGTGTTTGAGAAATCATTTATATTGAATAATAAAATTATACTAATATAATATATAATATAAAAATTTAAAAATCAAATGAAAATAAATATAATTTCGATAGGGCATTTTAAAAATAAAGATCCTTATTTAGATTTGTTTAATGAATATAAAAAAAGAATTGGTTATAACATTAATTTAATTGAAGTAAAAAATATTAAGTCTAACAATATAGAAGAACAAAAAAAATTAGAGGGAATAGAATTATTAAATAATACTACAAAAGGTAATAAACTTGTTGTTTTAGATGAAAGAGGAGAAATTATAACAACAAACAATTTTGAAAAAATTTTTACGAAATATACAGATTGTGGTTTTGGTATAGATTTTATAATAGGAGGCTCCGATGGTCTTTCTCAAAATGTTTTAGATAAGGCTGATTATGTTTTATCTTTGAGTAAAATGGTATTTCCACATTTAATGGTTAGGGTTATTTTAATAGAACAATTGTATAGGGTGTTCACATTAAAAAACGGACACCCTTATCATAAATAATTATTTTTTAATTGCTGAGAATATTACAGCTATCATTATAAGAAAAGCACCAAGTACTTGTAATAAAGTAAAACTTTCTTTTAATATAAAAAAGCCAAAAAACATACTCATTGCTATGGTAGAAGAAGATATTATTGTGGTTTTTTCTGCTCCTATTGTTGATATTGATTTTAAAAAGAATATATATGGTAACAAAAAATTAAATATTCCCATAGATAATAATAAGAAAAAGTTTATATTATTTATCAATAAATAAGAAAAAGAATCTCTTTGTATAAATATTAAAATTAGTGAATATATACCTGAAAAAAGAAAACCATAAAACCAATATATTAAATCGTCACTTATATTATTTTCTTCTTTTTCTGCTAGTATTGAATAAATAGCTATAAATATACCAGACAAGAGAGCAAAAAACAACCCTTTTAGTACATCTGTATTGTTTATATTTAAATTATTAATAACTAAAAATAAGCCAATAAACATTAAAACTATACTTAATAAACTATTTTTATTAATTTCTTTTTTTAGAAAAAAATAATTAATTAACATAACAAAAAGAGGATTAGAATAAGTTATTGATCTTTGTATTCCAGAATCAATATATTTTAATGAAAATAAAACTAAGACATTAACTAAAAATAAACAAAAAAAGCCAGAATATATTGATACAGAGATAAGATCTTTTTTACCGTTTAATTTTAAAAAGGATAAATTTTTATATTTTATCAATAAAACGAAAAATAAAATTATTACACTAATTACAGAGGAGGAAAAAAAAGATAAATTTGGATTTATATTATAGCTATATAGATAATTAGCAATTGTTCCCATTGTCGAAAAAAGGAAAGATGATAATAAGGCATATAGAACACCAACACTCATAGAGTACCTTCTATAAAATATTTAATAAAAAAATAAAAGAAATTGTTGTAAATAAGAAACCATCAAATCTATCTAAAAAACCACCATGTCCAGGGATTATAGAGCCACTATCTTTTACATCAAATTTTCTTTTTACATAAGATTCTGTAAAATCGCTTATTTGTTCTATACAACATAAAAATGGAGTAGCCATCAATAAAGATATTTTTAATTCTGGCAAGAAAATACTAGCAAAAATGTAACACAAAATACTTGCCCCAAGTATACCACCAATTAGTCCTTCATAAGATTTTTTAGGACTTATTTTATTTATTTTATGTTTTCCAAGTTTCAATTTTGCCCCAACAATATAAGCAAAAGTATCCATAGACCAAATTAATAAAAATAGCCACATTAACAAATGATTACTATTTTGATAATATAATTTTATATTTAATATTGGTAATACTGTTAATAAAATATAAACAACACCTATTAAAAACCATTTATTTTTATTGTTTTTTGATTTCGATACTATTTCTCCCCATTCCATAGCCATAATTGAAGCTATAATAAATAAAAAACCTAAATCAAAAACAAAGTCATTTGAATATATAAAATATAATAATACTAAAACAATACATATTCCAGACAAGGCTCGAATTAATAATTCTTTCATAAATCCTCCTAATTATAAATAAATTTAATTTTTTTATCACTATCTACAGTGATAATATAACTAACAACCTCTTTAACGCCTCTTACAGTACTAATAGTTTTAGTTAAAAGTTTTAGTTCTTTTTCGTCATTTGCTATACCAATAATATAAACATAGCCATTCATAACAGAAATTTCATAATTCATAGATCTTACCTTTGTTTTAAAGAATATTTTTGTTTTAATCATTCTTTCTATAAAGTAATCTTTTATATGATTTTTTGAAGTGGTACTAACTATTAATTCACTCAATAATTCTCTAGTCTTAATATTTTCTTTTATTTTTTTTTCTATAATTTGCTTAATCATTTCTTCTCTAACTGAACCAGTTAATAAAACTCTACCTTCAACTATATTTATATCATAATAGCCAAATTTTTTAGATGTGTTTAATAACAAAAAACTATCTATGGATTCATTAATAGATTCTTTTAGTTGTTTTTTTAATTCTAGATCTGCTCTAACATGAATTATATCTCTGTTTAATCCTGTAATTTTATTTGCCATTTCACCACTGGTTAATGTAATTCTTAAGCAAGACGTTAAAAATATACAAGATATTAGTAGTATTTTTTTCATTTATATTAATTTATTTTATAAGATTATTCTTAATAATAAAAGGCGTTTTAAATAAGTCAATAAATTTCTTGACTTTATAAAAAAAAATGTTATAATCATGACAAGTAATAATTTTAATTAATATTGGAGTTGGGTTATGGCAAATAAAAGTGGAAACACATTAGGAGTAAGAAGAGCTAATTCAAATATTCCAAATGCCGCAAAAGGGCAACAAGCACCATCGTCTAGAAAAAACCAAACCGGGCAACAAGCACAACCGTCTAGAAGAAAACAACAAGCACAACCGCCTAGAGAAGGCCAAACCGGTACTATGAGACCACAAACTACGAGCAGACTTGGTGACCTCCAAAAAGGTGTTCTTTCTAAATTAGAAGAAGCTTTTGAAAAAATGATTCAAGAAGGACTCGGCGCTAAAAAAGATCCTGAGTTTAAAAAAAATATTATTGAATATTGTTCTTTACTTTCTGCTTTTTTTAAAATAAAAGAATTCGGAAAAGATGATTTTGTTCGTTTTAATATTAATAAACCTCTTGTAGACAAAAATACAACACCGTTATTTCCTGAAACACCTATTGGAAGAGTATATAAACGTTTTTTTGATTATAATAAACGTTTTGAAAATTTTTTAAATTTACTTCAAGGATTTGTGGAAAAATTATTAAAAGCTATAGAAGAATCTAATTCAGATAGAATTACTATTGGAGGTGTCACAATAACAAATGAAACAGAAGGTATTCGCAAATTTATAAATTTGGCCGAAAAATTATTTAAGGAGTCATATCCAGGAGATACAAAAAAAGATGGAACCATTGAAAATGGAACCATTAGAAATGGAACCATTGGAAAAAATAGAGTTTTATTTATTACAGCATGCTTGGCTAAGAAGATGGTTTTTGCGTGGACAGATGGTCTAACAGTTGACCAAGAATCAATAAATGATTTAGGTTATTTTGACAATTCCAAAGAAGAGCTTAAAGACCTTAAGATTACTCATAAATGCCCCCCCGTGCCGGCTTCTTTTGTAAATTTTACTCAAGTTAAAGGAGAGTGGCCTGAAGGAATTGCTTTGGGTGGAGGGTGTATAACACAAGGTGTTGATGAAAATATAGCTAAGGGTGGGGTAGGTATTTTAACAAATAAGCAATTAGCCCAAATTGGCTTTCCATCTGTTTTTTGTTATACTAAAAACGGGTTTACGACACCTAATAAACAAGGAGACGGTCGTACACGAATAAAAAATCTACCAGATACGATTAAATCTGCTTGTGGTTTTAATAACTCTGTAACTAGTTGTAATTTAGCCACAATTCTTTCTGCTGATAATGGGATTATTTTAGGTGATGCACAGCAAGAAGATTTGGTGTTTGTATTTCAATACCTAGCAATGAAAGCTTCAGATCTTGGCATGTTTAAGATAGGGAAAGAAAAAGATGAAAATGGAATTGATTATAATTTTTTTAGGAGTTTATTAGGTAAAACTCCTACAAAAAAAGAAAATAATGACTTGATAACTAGAGAAAATTTTATAATAATTTTTGATAAAATAAAAGAAAAGGATATAGATGGAAAAGTCTCTAAAGATATTTTAAATAAATTAAATGAATTAAATGAATTAAAAAAACAACTTAATAAAGAAAGAGGCAACAAAGAAAAATCACAAAAAGAACTCACAAAAATTAAGAACGAATTAGAAGCATTAAAAGCTAAAAAAGCTGAACTTGAAAAAGCTAAACAAGAAGCCGAAAAAGCTAAACAAGAAGCCGAAAGAGAAAGAGATAAATTTATAGAAGAAAACGAAGGACTTAAAAAAGAAAAAGAAGAAATAGGCGATAAATTGAAAAAATTAGAACAATCAGTAGAAGAGGGGAAAAGTGCAGAATTATCGAGGAATGTTTATACAGAAAAAGAAACACAAACAGAAACACCTGAATTTATGGCGGAACATGAGAAATTAAAACAAGAGGTTAAAGTATTAAAAGATGAAAAAGCTAAACTTAAAAAAGCTAAACAAGATGCCGAAAAACAAATAAAAGCTTTAAAAGCAAAATTAGCAGAAAATCAAATAAACATAAATGAATTAAAAGCCAAAATTGCAGAATTAAAAAAACAACTTGATGAAGGAAAGGGCAACGAAAAAAAATTACAAGAAAAACTCGCAAAAACTAAGAAGGAATTAGAAGAATTAAAAGCTAAAGAAGCTGAACTTGAAAAAGCTAAACTTGAAAAAGCTGAAAAAGATGCCGAAAAAGCTAAACAAAAAGCCAAAGAAGCTAAACAAGAAGCCGAAAAAGCTAAAAAATATGTCGAAGAACAAATAAAAGCTTTAAAAGCAGAATTAGAAAAAAATCAAACAAACATAAATGAATTAAAAAAACAACTTGATGAAGGAAAGGGCAACGAAGAAAAATTACGAGAAGAACTCACAGAAGTTAAGAACGAATTAGAAGAATTAAAAGCTAAAGAAGCTGTACAAGAAGCCGAAGAAGCTAAAAAATATGTCGAAGAACAAATAAAAGGTTTAAAAGCAGAATTAGAAAAAAATCAAACAAACATAAATGAATTAAAAAAACAATTTAATGAAGTAAAGAGCGACAAAGAAAAATTACAAAAAGAACTCACAGAAGTTAAGAACAAATTAGAAGCATTAAAAGATGAAGAAGCTGAACAAGAAGCCGAAGAAGAAGAAGAAGCTGAACAAGAAGCCGAAGAAGAAGAAGAAGCTGAACAAGAAGCCGAAGAAGAAAAGAATGTAAATCATGATGGTCATAATGGTGAAGAAGAAAAAAGGAATGTAAATTTTGGTGAAGAAGATTATAGTGGTGAAGAAGAAAAAAGAGATAAACTTAGAGAAAAAAACGAAGGACTTAAAGACTTAAAAAACGATCTTGAAGCTAAACTTGAAAAAGCTAAACAAGAAGCCGAAGAACAAATAAAAGGTTTAAAAGCAGAATTAAAAAAAAATCAAACAAACATAAATGAATCAAACGCCAAAATTGCAAAATTAGAAGAAGAACTTAATAAAGAAGGAGGCAACAAAGAAAAATTACAAAAAGAACTCACAAGAACTAAGAACGAATTAGAAGAATTAAAAGCTAAAGAAGCTAAACTTGAAGAAGCTAAACAAGGTGTCGAAGAAGAAGAAAGGAATGTAAATTTTGAAGAAGAAGATTATAATTATAGTGGTGAAGAAGAAGAAAAAAGAGATCAACTTAGAGAAAAAAACGAAGAACTTAAAGACTCAAAAAACGGTCTTGAAGCTAAACTTGAAAAAGCTAAACAAGAAGTCGAAAAAAAAATAAAAGATTTAGAAGCAAAATTAGCACAAAATAAAGAAGAAATAGATAAATTAAACGCCAAAATTGCAAAATTACAAGAAGAACTTAATAAAGAAGGAGGCAACAAAGAAAAATTACAAGAAGAACTCGCAGAAGCTAATAAGAAATTAGAAGAATTAAAAGCTAAAGCTGAACTTGAAAAAACTAAACAAGATGCCGAAGAACAAATAAAAGGTTTAGAAGCAAAATTAAAAAAATTACAAAAAGATATTGAAGATAAAAAAGAAAAATCAAAAGAACATCAAGCAGAAATAGAACAACTAAAAACTCGAGCTAGACCTATATATAGTCCTTCTGGTGCATCTAATGGTATTGAAAAATATAGAATATATGGTGATAGTAGCGAAGAGTATGAGGAAGATGCTAATAGAGGTAGACGTACTACTTCTACACAAACCTATTTCCCTAATAGACAATATTATTCTTCCGAATATGGATCTGTTAATGAAAAAGATGTTGTTTATAGAAGAAGCTATATTTATGAACCAGAAAATTCTCCTTATACACAAAACTCAGTTAATGGACAAAATGCTTGTGTTTATAAACAACCATATTTTATTTATGAAAAAACTTCAAACAATGGACAAATTCCTGTTGATGGACAAAATGCTTGTGTTTATAAACAACCATATTTTATTTATGAAAAAACTTCAAACAATGGACAAATTCCTGTTGATGGACAATTAAATTTTGGGGATCAATTGAGTTATAATTTATTGTTAAATTCTATTGTTTCACAGACTATAATGTCTAGTTATATGTTACAATCTCTATTTTTACCTAGACAGGAAAATTATAAGAATATAGGAATAGGAGTTGATAATTTATATGGTGGTATGAATATTCAAAATCCACATCATTTTATAGGTAGACAAGGTGGTTTTATTAATCCATATTATTATGATATGTATCCTTTTTATGATGCTTTAAGTATGTGTTTATTCCATAGAAATTATGGATATAAGATTTCAGACTTACCGGGATATACTAAATATTTATATGGTGAAAACGTTGGATTTAGAGATTTAATGTCTAATTTTAATAAGACTGATTGTTATGTATTATTAGGTAATATTTCTAATTTTATTGAGCGTAATTTTCATACTATAACAAAAGAAGAGGTACCTGTAATAGAGGATATGGTTTCTGCTTTAAAAACAAGAGTAATGGATTTAAGAAATCGTGAAATAAGATTTAATTCTCTATCAGGAAGATCTCATGATGTATTACAATTAATCAATTTGGGACAAGCATTTTATGATATTAATATGAATGTAAGAATTAAAGAACGTGCGATGTAATTTATTAATATTTATGTAAAGATTATGAAAAAACCAGAATTATTATTGCCAGCAGGCTCACTAGATAGATTAAAAACTGCTTTTTTATATGGTGCAGATGCTGTTTATTGTGGTACTCCTTCTATGTCATTAAGAGCAAAATCTCAATTTACAATGGAAGAAGTAAAAGAAGGTGTTGAACTTGCTAATAAATTAAATAAAAAAGTTTATTTAACTGTTAACATGTTTGCTCATAATAAAGATTTGGAAAAATTGCCGGAAATTGCAAAAACACTAAAAGAAATAAAACCACATGGAGTTATTGTTGCAGATCCAGCAATTTTTATGTATTTAAGAGAAAATGCTCCTGAATTAAATTTACATGCTTCTACACAATCAAGTATTACTTCTTGGATGTCTGTTAATTTTTGGAAAAATCTTGGTGCAAAAATGGCTGTTTTAGCAAGAGAAGTTTCAATAGAAGATATGAAAGAAATTAAGGAAAAATGTCCTGATATTAAAATAGAAACTTTTATACATGGTTCAATGTGTATGTCATATTCTGGAAGATGTTTATTATCGAATTTTCTTGCTGATAGAGGAGCAAATCAAGGTAAATGTGCTCATTCTTGTAGGTGGAATTATAAATTACATGTTAAATTAAAAGATGGTACTTTAAAAGAATTAAATTTAAACGAAGAGAATAGAGATCTTTTTGATTTTTTAATTGAAGAAGAGCACAGACCGGGGGATATTATGGAAATAATAGAAACGGAAGATGGTGCTAATATTTTAAATTCTAAAGATTTATGTTTATTACCTAGATTGCCTGATTTTATTAATTCTGGAATAGATTGTTTGAAAGTGGAAGGCAGAAATAAAACTCAATACTATGTAGCAATGGTTGCTAAAACATATAGAAAAGCTATTGATGATTATGTTAATAATCCTGAAACTTGGAAGGCTGAAAATTATCTAGATGAACTTTATTCTATATCAAATAGAGGTTTTAGTCTTGCTTTTGCTGATGGTGATTTAAGAAATTATGCTAATAATTATGATAGTACAAAATCAACAAGTGAATATGAATTTGCTGGTTATATTGTAAAAAGTGATGATAAATGTTCTTACTTTTTAGTAAAAAATAAAATTGTATTAGGTGATAAAATCACATTTATTATACCTAATGGTAAAAATATTGATTACACTTTTAATGAAATTGTAGATGGAGATAATGATTTAAAGTTAAATGAAGTTAATTCTGGACTTGATAAAGTAATTAAAATTCCTTTAAAACTTGATAGTCTAGTTGTTGCTAAAAAACATAAAAATCTTGATTCTATTGATAAAGCAAGAATAGAATTAGATAAAGAATCTTATAAAATCGAACTTGGTTATGGTAATCAAGATAAATATAACGAATTAAAACATAATTTATTAAATTATTTAAGATAATTTTTTAATAAGATAAACAAATAAAAGTATATATAAAATATTCTTATTTATAAGAAAAATATTATTAAATATCTTGATTTATTTTATTGACATTATAAAAATAATATGTAATAATTATACATATTATGTTAAATAATGAGGGTAAAAAATGAGTACAAATTACTTTGATAAACATGTTGGAAGAAAAATAAAACTAAAAAGGAGTTCCCTTGGTATAACACAAGGAGAACTAGGAGATATGTTAGGAGTTACTTTTCAGCAAATTCAAAAATATGAAAAGGGTGATAATAGAATAGGTGCTGGTAAACTTTATGAAATATCTACTATATTAAATGTTCCTGTTTCATACTTTTTTGATGGGTTGGAAAATAATAAGCTAAATTTAAAGGATAATGAAGAAGGTAGTAGTTATGATACTACTTTGTCTAACATTCCAGAAAAAGAGGTATCTACTTTATTAAAATTCTTTATAAAAATAAAAGATAAAAAAATAAGAGATAGTGTTACAGAACTAGCTAAATCTTTATCTAAAAAAGATTAATGTTTTATAGAATTTATTTTTTATATACTAGACGATGATAAAAAATGGCGGATGAGGAGGGATTCGAACCCCCGGAAGGCTTTCACCTTCGCCGGTTTTCAAGACCGGAGCATTCAACCACTCTGCCACCCATCCGTATCTTATACAATTATAATAATTAAAAATTAAAAATCAAGATACTTTTTTGTTGTTTTAGCATATTTATTTTATAAATTATATTTATTGAAAAAATAAATTGTAAGTTTTATATTATATATAAATTATAATCAAATTATTTTTTATTATGATTTTTGTTATGTTTTTTGTTGGAACTTTAAGTTTAATTTTAGGTTCTTCTTTATCTTTTTTATTTAAAAAAACAGCTAGTAATTTTATAATGAGTTTAGGATTCTTAGCCGGAATAATGTTATTTATGTCTTTAAGTGGTGGGTTAGAAATGTCTGAGAATATGTTGAATAATTTATATTCTCCAAGAATAGCGAATTTGTATAATACAATTTTATTCTGTATAAGTATATTTTTTACTTTTATTTTAGATAGAATTCTAAATAAAATAAATTTAAACGAAGATAATAAAATAAATAAAAAATTAACATTATTAAATATAGATAAAATAAACTTTATTAGAATGTTTTTATTTATATTAATAGCTATAACAATTCACAATATATCTGAAGGACTTTACACTATATACAGAATAAAAGAAAATATCGATAATTTATATTTTTATATGGCTGTAAGTATATTACACAACATTATAGAGGGTGTAGCAATAGGGTTACCAATATATTATGTTACAAAAGATAGAAAAAAAGCTCTTGTTTTATCTTTTGTTTTTAGTGTTTTTTCTATGTTGCCTATGTCTGTAATATATTTAATTATTAATGGAAATATAGATTTTAGATTATTATCTTTTTTAATGACCCTTTCATCTGCTTTAATGTTATATCTTGTATTTATGAATATATTACCATTCTCTCAAAAATACAGTATAAGTTATAATACTACTTTTTTAGGTATAGTTTTAGGGATTTTATCTATGATGATAATAGTTAATGTTTCTCCTTATTTAATTAAACTATTTAATTTTATATATTAATTTAAAATTGCTTACAATTTCCCATTTTTTTATTTTTATTAATTTCCCATTTTTGATATAGGTAATATTATCATTTTCTTTTATTATTTTTATACAATATTCTTTATTGCAGTCTTTAAAATTATAATTAATTATTTTATATTTTCTTAATCCTAATTTTTTTGTTATGGTAAAAACTTCATATTTATTTTTAGTATAAACATATGCTGTTTTGTTGTTTATCATAAAAACTGAATTGTTTGTAATAAGAACATCAGGAGTTTTTTGAAAGAAAAATATAAAAAGTCCAATTATATAAAATAAAATGCCATAATATCTCCATTTTTCTTTCCATAAACAAAACCATAACAAACCCAATATCATAAATAACATTGAATATATATTTGGAGATTGTATAAAAAATACAGAATAGGGTAGTTCAACTATATATTTTGAAATATATAATATAAAGTCCATAATATAAGATGCTGGTAATATTAATATTTTTTCTAGATTAAAAGGATATAATAACATAGATAATAAACTAAAAGGTAAAACTATAAAAGAAACTAATGGAGTTAGAAAGGAATTAACAAAAATATTATAAAAACTATAATTATTAAAATTATAAATTGAAAATGGTGTTGTAGCACATTCTGCTATAAAAGAGCTTAAAAAACCTATTATTAAAAATCTTTTTGTTTTGGATAATTTTGATAATATATCATTATATAACAATTCACTACAAGATATTAAAGCTATTACTGCCATAAAAGACATTTGAAAACCAGCACTAAAAATTAAATGTGGCTTTATAAATAAAACAACAAACATTACAAACATTACAGATCTTAATGATGTATTAAACTTTCCAATAATTATACTAACTAATAAAATTAAACTCATTAAATAAGCTCTTACAGCAGAAACGGAGGCCCCACTCAATAGTAAGTACAAAAAATTAATTAATAAGGATATTATTGATGATATTTTAAATACATTGTAATTTAAAGTTATATATTCAAATCTTAACAAAATCCATTTTGATATAAAAAACATTATACCAATCAAAGTCATCATATGTAGCCCAGATATAGATAATAAATGAGCTAAACCAGAGTAGTTCATATATTCTATTGCTTTTTTATCTGCCATATCTTTTTTACCTGTTATCAAAATAGATATTATTCCAGTAGATGATGTTTCTTCTCTAACTTTTATAATTCTTTCTGCTATATCTTTTCTAATTGTGTTAATTGATTTTTCTTTATTGTTAGTTTTTTCATTATATATAATTTCTCCTTTATAACCAAGTCCACCTATATGTTTAAAATAATAATATCTTTCAACATTAAAACCCATAGGATTATTTTTAATCGGAAAAACAACAGATTTTAAAATTATATTGCTTTTATAAACTTTAACACTTGGATCTTTTAATCTAATTTTTAATAAAATATTTCTATTTTCATTGTCTATTTTATTTGTTTTAACTATAATTTCTTTAATTAATTTATCTTTATAATTTTTTTTAGTTATTTCTTCTTTTACTTCACCATATATTTTTACATAACCCAATGGTTCTTTAATTCTATCATGTTCATTATTTTTTATAAAAATATAACTTCTTAAATAACCAAAAAGCAAAAATAAAATCAACAATATAAAATAATTAAATCTTTTGAATAAAAAACAAATTAGTAAAATAAATAATACTAAACCAAAATAAATAAATTTACTATAAAAGCTAAATTGTAATAATATTCCAATAGCAAAAAATACTGGTAGCCACAAAATATAGCTATCAGTATCTTTTGAAAGATAATTTTTAATATTATTTATCATCAATTATTAACATATAAGATAATCTAAAATCTGTTGAATTTACTTTATATGAATATTTGTCAGACATACTAGTTTTATAGGATTCTCTGCCTAGATTTTTAGATACATCTACCATTATGCCATTATTAAACTTATAACCTATACTTATTTGAGTTAAATATGATTTATAATTTTTAAAACCACTTTCTCTATCTAATCTTACAGAATAAGATGGTGTAATATTCCAATTTTTATAAAACAATGGAAGTCTTGCTGTCAAATAATTCATATCTCTATTTTTAGTTCCATTATAGTTTTCTATAAAAGCATATTCTACAAAAGGTAAAACTCCAAAACTTGTTTCTGTTTCTTCAATTAACCTCTCAAAACCAAATAAATATCCTTTTTCTGCTGTGTTATCAGTAGATGAAGATAATCTTCTAAAACCAGCATTAATTCTATAATCATAAATTCCAAAATCTGCTGTTAAGGAAAAATTATTTAATTTGTGTTCATTACCGACTCCTTTGTCATATAGGCCGTTATTATAATAGGTATCCCTATTTCTAAATAAACTACCACTTAAAAATGTGTCGTCATTATAAAAAACATTTGCTCTTAAAGTTAGCATTGGTAATGTCATTGCTACATAAAAACCAAGCTTTTCAGTTAATTCATAATCTTCTGCTATTTTTGTTCCAAAAACAGGATAAAACTTAGATTTATCATAAGCAGTTCCAAAAGTAGGATTAAACTTACCAAGACCAAACATAAATTGTTCTTCTTTATATTCAAAAGCTAATTCCTCTAAAACTAAATCATATCTATCAAAATATTCCTTTCTTGGCATATAATTTTCTTTACCAAAGAAATCATTATAATATTGATTTAAATTATCCATCCTACCCATAAATGGTTTGAATAATAAATTAGTCTTTATTAATATATTATTTGATAAGTGAACATTTACTAAACTTTCTATTTGTAAATAAGATAAATTCAAATCATCTTTATAATTTTTATTTCCATATTTATTAGAATCCATTCTAGTAAAATTGAATTCAGTTAATAAATTTCCACTTAAATAAGGAAAATAATAATTTTCTTTATCTTTTGCTAAAACATTTTTATAAGATAAGAAAAATAAGAGAAACAAAGTTAAGTATTTTTTCATATTATAAAACCAATTTTTTATTTTTATAAACAAAATTTAAAATAATTTTTAAACAAACCAGACTTGAAAAAACGGACGATATTATGCCTAAAAGCAATATAACTCCAAATCCTTTAACTGCTCCAGTTCCAAAAATATATAAAACTATTGCTACTATCGCAGTTGTAATATTGGCATCAAGTATGGTAGATAAAGTATTATCAAACCCTTTATTAATTATCGATAAAGATTTATTATCTTTATTCAAATAATATTCTTCTTTTATTCTTTCAAAAATAAGTATATTAGCATCCATAGACATACCTATTGTTAAAACAATACCAGCTATACCAGGTAGAGTCAACGTTGCTCCAAGTATAGACAATAAAGCTACCAAAAATAACATGTTTATTATTGATACTATATTAGAATAAATACCAAATTTTTTATAAAATATAAAAATAAACATCATTGTTAATAAAAAACCAAATATACAGGCTTTTGTACCTTGTTCAATTAAATCTTGTCCAAGAGTAGCACCAACTGTTTTTTCTTCTATTATTTTTAATGGAGCTACAAGAGAACCAGATCTTAACAATAAGGCTGTTTTTGTGGCTTCTTCGAAAGAAAAATTACCGGATATGATTCCAACTCCACCATCTATTCTTGTATTTATGGTAGGGGCTGTTATAACTCTATTGTCTAGAACTATTGCTAACATTTTTCCTATATTATTTGCTGTTATATCAGAAAAAACATCCGCCCCATAGCTATTTAATTTAAATGTTATTACTGGTTTACCGTTGTCATAAATTACATTAGCATCAAGTAAAGAATCTCCTCCTAATAAAGATTCTTTATTTATATTAATATCATATAAACCATCAATAGTTTTCATTGTTATTGTATTATTATTATCGTAGCTATCATTAACTAGATGAAAACTTAATTTTGCAGTTTTTCCTAATAATTCCTTTAATTCACTAGAATCCGATAATCCTGCTACTTGAACTAAAATATTATTATTGCCTTCTACTTGAATTAAGGAATCTTTCGTTCCAAATTCATCTATTCTTTTTCTAATTATTTCTATACTTTCTCTATTAACTTTTTTTGCTAATTCTTCTAAATATTTTTCTTTAAAAGATAAAATTAATATATTATCATTTTTTTCTATTATATCAAAATTATCAAGTTGTTTTTTAATCAAATCTAAGTCTTGAACTCTTCTATAAAATATATTTATATTTTTTTCTTCTACTTTTGGTAGTGCCTTGATATTATTTTCTAAAAAAAATTTTTTTAAAGAAGAAACATTATTTTCAAGTTGTTCCTTTACATAACTATCGAAATCAATATGTAGCAATAAATGAGAACCACCTTTTAAATCTAATCCTAGAGATACTTTTTTATTTATTCCTAAATCAATAAAATTGTTTATTGTAAGTAATAATGATAGCAAAATAATAAATAATATTGATATATTTTTGTATAAAGAATTTTCAAACATTTTTATGTTCCTTAATATTTAATATGGTTTTTAAAACAAAGCTATTTTTTAGATTATAATAAATAAAAAATTTTTCAAGTTTTTTTTCTTGACTTTTCCCATTCTTATTTTTATCATAAAATCAAGTTAATTAATGATATAATTAATTTATGTTTAATATAACAAATAACTGTTTCAGTTTAATACAAAAAAGTTGTACCCCCCCTTATTTAAAAGCTAAATATTTCTATAAATTATTATCTATATTTATATTATTATCCATTACCCTATTACTATCATCTACATCTTATGCCAACAACAACAATGATTCTTGTTTAACTAAAGATAGTAATGGTAATATAATATACA
>CASELL010000011.1 GCA_949288805.1 uncultured Alphaproteobacteria bacterium
TTCTTGTGTAATATCTTTCTTAATATTATATTTATCTATTATTATTTCACCATCATCTACATCATAAAACCTTAATAATAAATTAACTAATGTAGATTTGCCTGCTCCACTATAACCTACTATTCCTACTTTTTGATAAGGGGGGATGGAGAGGGAGAAGTTGGAGAAAACTGGTATACCTTTTGAATAAGAAAAAGAGATGTTTTTGATGCTTATAGATGGATTAACAATATTTAAATTTTGTGATTTGTCATTATTTTCTATTTCATAAGGAATATATAAAGTTTCTATATCTTGTTTTACTCTATTTATCTGTTCAAACATATCTATTATTATATTTCCTATAAATTTAACCACTTGTATTATATTTAGTGAAGTTATAATAACAAAAGTAATATCACCTAATAATATTTCATTATTAATAAATAACCAAGTTGTAATGTAAATATTAAATAAAAGAGGTAGAGCTGATAAAACATTACAAACAACTTTTAAAAATATTTTATAATCAATCATTACTTTTTCTTTTTTAAAAGTTGTAATTATTTTTTTCTTTAAAAATTTTTCTTCATATTTTTCATTAGCAAATACTTTTACATTTTTTATATTTGTTATAGTATCAATTGTATTACCAATTAAAATATTCCTTTCTTCTTGAAAAGATTTAACTTTATTTTTAAAAAACTTATTTAAATAAAAAATTGTAAAGATATAAAATATAATCCAAACTAAATTAAAAATAAATAAAACTTTACTAATTTTAAAAAAAGAATACAATATCAAAGATTTAACAAAAAAATTTATTGTTATAACATTAATAAAAGAAAACAATATACTCTCAATAGTTGAAGATATAGAGTTTATTTTATTACCAATAGAACCACTCAAATTATTATCAAAAAAGTTAATAGAATGTCCTTGTAGATAAGAAAAACTATCCTTAAATATCTTATATTTACTTTTAGTAAATGAAAAAATACACATATATCTAGCAAAGAAATCAAATATTATATATAAAACAACTAATAATATAATATTATTTACTATTTCAAAATTTAAAGTATTAGAATCTAATTTATTTATTAATTCACCTATTTTTTTAGGTATAATAAATCATTTATCGAATTAGAAATAATATTAAATAAAATGAATAATGTAAAAAAGAATTTATATTTTTTAATAACATCAAATATTTTATTTCTTAGTATATTTTTCATATTTTTTATTCCTTAAATTTACATGATTAACATGGTCACCAATTGTTATATAATTATTTTTTATTTTTATATCAATTAAATAACTTGTGTTGTTCATAATAATATTATCAAAATATTTGTCAAGTTGTAAATCGTTGTTTATTCTGATTGATTTTATACCATAAACTTCTGCTATTTTTGAAAAATTTGGATTTCCATATTTTAAATTAACGTAACTATCATTGTTAATATTGCTAATTCTATTTGCATTTTCTTTTATTAGACTAAGCGAAGAATTATTTAAAATTATTACTATTATATTTAATTTATATTGTTTTACTACGGCTAGTTCTTGAAAAGACATTTGAAAACTACCATCTCCATCTATTACTATAATTTGTTTTGAAGCTATACATGCTCCAATAGCTGCTGGTAGACCAAACCCCATAGAAGCTAACATCAGAATTATATGCTAAACTTGATAGAAATTCTTTGATGGAGATGATAGATAAGTTTGTCTGTAGGTAGATACCATACTTGTGATATGATAATTAATCGCATACTATTTATATGAAACGTCATATAATATACAAATGAGAAATTCGTTTAGTAGAATCATTTAATTTTATTTAAGAAATAATTTAGTTATATCGAAAAAGAAAAAAGGATCAAATGACTGGTTACCAAATACGAAAAAGATTGTGAGAGAAAAGTATCACTTAATGGCTCTTTGTTCTTCTTTTTGTAATATTTCAATTATTTTTTTGCCAAGTTCAGATTCTATAAAACTATTATTTTTTTCTTGCCCAGTCATTCCTTTAACAATCATTCCATTAATAATACCTTGTCTTAAATTATCATTATCTAATAAGTATTGAAGTACGTTCTTCAATAACTCAGGATTTTGTTGTAATCCTTTTAAACCACCTAGAAGTATATAGTTTCTATACAAAGGTGGTATATCATGAGAATTCAAAGTTAGTATTATACCATTAACAACATTTGGGGTTGCATTTGGCAATTGATTTTTTACAAGTGTATACGACTTTGAGTATAATTCTTTTAAAGTATTTACAGTATCAGGAGCATTTTTAAGTGATTTGAATAGCTCGATAAAGAGATTAGATTGCTGTTCTATTAATATCACTTGTTGTTTTTTTTCATTAAAAATTTTCAACCAATCTTTACTTATACAATAACTATTACTATTTATGTCTTTTGGATTATATGCGTCAATTATTGTTCCATCAATAATGTTAGAGACATCTTTAAACATCAAAAACATAAATTCATCATCTTTCAGATAATCCATGGATACATCGTTTGTTAGTTTTTTCATAAAGTCTAACACACTGTCGCAACCAAGACTGTTTGCGGTTAATACAAAGGCTAAAATCCAAGAAGTACATGTACCAGATTCACTTTGAAAAGGAATAAATTCTTTTTTCGCTGTTACTATAGAACCTATAATATCTTTACCAAATATAATATTTAAATTATTAACATGAAACATAGACGAATCAAACAAATACTGTTTTCTATTTTTAATATCAACAACCATTAAAGAAGCATGATTTCTGGAAATAATTGGAACCAAAGCAATATTATAATTTTCTTTATCATATACATTTAATAAAATATCATCTTTTAAAAAAATATCAAAATCAATACCATCTTTTATTATAAAATCTTTCATAGTATTCTCCTTTCCTCTGTCTATCTCATTTTGTGTAGGAAATATGTTTGGTATTCTAAGTAAGATTTTCTTGTTTTTTAAATCATCTATATAAGTAGCCAAGTATATACATAGTTGGAAATGCTCTATATCGAGGTTTAATACTTTAAATTCTCGCCCATCTTTATTGCGAAAAATCGAGTGACTATCCCTATTGAAATTATCTTTTATCCTCTGCTTAAAATTCTTTTCCAGCTCATCTCTAATAGAAAATTCATCTAAGAAAATGCCATCTAAACGAGTCGTTTCTACGAAACTGTCAAAAAATCTTGCAAAGTTATTACGTTTCAGTAACAAATACTTATTTCTTTTAAAAGTATATCCGTCATAAACAATACCCGATTTATCGTTTCCATAAAAACCCTTCAATTGGGAAATTATTACATGTTTAACATCTTTGTTTGATGGTAAACAACTATCTATTCTTTCACGTTCTGTTTTGGAGCCATTTTTATAAAATTCAAAAGTTAAAGGATAACTCGTAAGACTCATAGCAATGTTTTTAACTTTTTCATAATCTTCTTCGAATGAATCTTCAGACCATTCTCCTTCAGAAAAAGAATCTATATCATCCATAGACACAAAACCTTCACCTTTAAACTCATAGAATACCAAACAATCACTACTAAATGATACCCTTTCGTGCACCTCCCCATTAAAATCTGTATACATAGAACTTAAAACTCCTATATAACTAAATCCTTATCATCATGTCTGATCTTTTCCATCAAATTAAAATGTTTAATAATTTCTTTATATAATCCTGAGTCTTTTTTTAAAACACATCTTACTCGTCTACCTGTACTATCTCTTTTAACACAATACACATCTTCATTATCATAAATACGATATAAACATTTATTATCTTCATCAACAATATTGTAAACCACAGCAGGTTTTGTTGTATTAAAACTATAACTCATAAGCTAAAAGCATAATTAACCCTGTCTGTACTCTAATATAATTTTTTTAAAAATGTAAATTAATTTTTAAAAATAATAATTATCAAATTTTATCAAATTACTTATTAATTATTAAATATTGCTTAGTGTTAGGCAATATTTAAAACCCAATCCTTCCCAACAACCTTTTCTGTAAATATATTAACTTATTACTCAATAACTCATCATCTTTAAACTTAAAAGTAAGTCTTACAAATATATTCTCAACTGTTTCTCTATGATGTTTTATATTATATAAAAGAAATTGTTCTGCATTTTGCACTTGTTCTGGATCTTTGTTTTTTTTATTATCCAATAAGAATTCTATACAACCATTTATTAAATTAATTCTTTTTGTTTCTTCTATATCTAAACTTACAAATGAATCTTTTATTTCCTTTTCTAATCTATCTATGGTGGTTATTATGCCTAAATAGTTTGTATATTGTTTTATATTAGTTTTATTACAAAATTTTAATTTATTCTCAAATTCATTTCTTGTTTCATTAAATATTTTAGTCATTCTACTAATGTCAAACTTAGTTTCTAACAATAAGAATTTTTTAATTTCTGTTTGTATATTTAAATTTAAGTTTTTTTCTTTAAGTAAAAAGTATAAAGCTTTTTTTATTAATTCATTTTCTTGTTCAAAGTTGTATTTGTCTATTAAATGTTTTTTAGTTAATATATCTTTTATAGTTTTAATTCTTAATATTATATTATCGTGATTATATACTTCTATTTTTATTACTTTCTTAATGTTTCTTTTTAAGGTAATATTAGATATTGATTTTTCTTTTAGAGTTGTTTCTTTTAATTTGTTTTGTAATGTGATATTGTTTATTATATATTTATATTTTTGTATAATGTCTTTTATACCTAGGTTAAATAATTCATCTTTATATTGTGGTAGTAGTATTTTGCTGTTTAAATAATCAATTAATTTTATTTCTTGTATGTTTTTATTAATAAGATCATAAGTTAGGTAGAATACATTATCATAATAATACTTCAAACTATCTATAAATTTGATATAGTAGTTTATCTTGTTTATATTTTGTTCTTCATTTATTAGATTTAGTTTTATATCTTCTAATGTTTTTATAAAATAACCTTTTCTATATTTTAATTCAAAATATAAAAATGAATTTATCTCTTCATTATTAGGTAGTTCTTTCCTGTATATTATATTTATTAATATTTCTTTTAGTTGCTCTGTTTGTTTTAATAGCCATTTGGGATTGATATTATATATTCTTTTTTGTAATGACATTATAATGGTTAGCATACCATTATAATCCTCATAATCTTCAGTTTCAATTTTATAAGTTTCTTCTCTATATACAGAATTTTTATAATGTTCTATTGATATTTCAAATGATCTTTTTAGTTTATTTCTGTTTTTTATTAAGCATAATTCATCTAATTTGTTTTTGTTTAATTGTTTTTCTGTATTATAATTTGATGCTAGATTCACTATAAATCTATAATTAATTAAACTATACCTAAAATCATTAAACTCCTTTTTATTTAAATTTAATATAGCTTTTATTTTTTCTAAATAGTACAATTCATATTTTCTATAATATAAATCAATATTGTTTTCTTTAGAATTAGCTATTTCTTCTTTTAAACTATTATATTTATCTTCTATTGCTAAATCTATTAATTCTTTAATGTTGTTAGTTTTATTATAGTATTTATATAAAAAATTAAATATAAATAATTTTGTTTGTATACTGCTTTCATAATTTCCATAACAAATATTTAATATATAATTTATTTTTTCAGAAATTATTTCTTTCTTCTCTTCTTCTGTTTTAAAATTAAATTCAAAATTTAAATTAAAATTGTCTACTAATTCTTCATTTTTTTCTCTTAATTTATTTATTATTTTTTCAAATATATCTTTATTATTTCTATATTTATAATTAAGAAATTCATCATAATTATTGTCTATTTCTTGTTTAAATACACATTTATATAGTATTATGGCTAGTTTTTTGTTTTCTTTTTGTTTATTGGTTAATTCATTTTCTACTATATATTTAATGGAAATAAAAAAGTTTTTACATTTAATATTCGTTATATCGTTTATAACTTTATTTAATAAATCCAATAATTTACTTTTATTTATAGTAGCTATTAAGAAGTATTTATATATTTCTAATGTTTTATTGCTAAATGTATTAAAATCATTTACAACTCTTAGAGTTGTTGTCTTATACAAAAAATATTTAAAATCCCTATTATTTAAGTTTAATATTTTAAGTATATCTGGTTCTATATATATACATGTATCTAATAACTCTTTTGATGATGTTTTAGTTTTTATAATGTCTTCTAAAATATATTTATATTTATTATAATATTCATAAAATATGGTTGATTTGTAGATTGATTTTTATTGTAAACATAACTAAACAAATCATTTATATAGGATGATAAAGTCCAATGTGGATATAACTCTAAATTGTATCTAAACTCAAGTTCATCCATTAATTTTTCATTTATTATTTTCTCTAATTCCTTCCTATAATAAATATATTTAAACAATAATAACGCATAATCATATCTATTTTTATTAGGCTTTAAAGCTATATCTTCAAGTCTATCGTTATTTTCTAATAAATATTTTGGTAAATTGCTTAATAAACTAATTCTTTCATGTAAAGATATTAAATTTAATTATATAAAGACTTATTTATTTAATCTTATTTATTTTTATTATATTATTTTAACTAATTTAACAACTTAACAACTTTATTAACATAGTATAATAATAAAACTTAATAAATAAAACTATTAATTTTTATTTGAAACAATATTTTTTATTTATTTTTAATAAAATTATTGTATTTTTTTGGTACAAACGATAGTAATTGTTTCTATGTACATTTTACCTTTATTTTTGAAAATGGCAGAACCTCATAGATGGGGTGACAGAGATCTTGACAATAAAATTTTAAAAAATGTTCCACACCCAGTAAAACATAGCCAAGGATTTTATAAAGATGGGAGTAGTAGTGGATATTTTAAAGATGGGCAATTTAGAAAGGATAATGGACACACACAACAAGAATATAAATTTACTGGCCCTATAAGAAATGATGCTGTTATGAAACAAGCAGAACAAAATATTCAACAATCTTGGGAACAAAAAAAATATAATCCATTTACTCATAATTGTAGGCAGTACAAAAATGCAGTTAATAGGGAATATAATAAAATAGCACCAAAATATGGTTATGGACCATTAAATATACATAAATAACAAGGAGTTATATAGATGTTATACAATTTATTAAATTATTTGTCTATACATTTCTTGATGGAAGATATAGGTGAAAGCTATATAATATTTTTTTTTCTACAAAGTTCATTTATAATTACCTATTGTTATATAATATTAATTAGTAAATTAAATCTAAAATATAAAAATTTCTTTATATATTTATTACCAATCTTATTCATAAGTGGTTTTATATGTAATATAACTAATATATTTTATGGTTGGTTTGATTTTACCTACAATATTTTTTTGATATTAACTGATATTTTATTTTTTATTATTATTTATAAATTTTTAAAAATATTTTATAAAATAATATACATTGTATTAAAAACAATACTTAAATATATTATAGTAAAATTAAAAATCTAATAATATATATTCAATATTTATAATAAGTAATATTTTAATATAAAACTATATACTAAATAATTCTAGTATATAGCTTAAAGAGAGAAATATTCTTTTATTATTTATATATTTATTTTATAAAGAAGTTTTAAAAATCTATCTGCGTCTTTATCTTCAATAGACTTTAACATACTTTTGCCATTTGTTATAAATATTTTTCTTTTTTCATCAATTAGCTTCAATAAAAGTTCTTGAACATACACTTTTAATCTTTGAAAAAACATATCTCTTTTAATATCAGATTTCTCTTCTTTTATTTTAATACACATAACTCCACAACAAATACATAACGATTTTAAATTCATAACTGATTATTAAATTTTTAATTATTAATTATATAATACACGTCATTTTTTTAATTGTCAAGAAAATATTTAATATTTTAAATATATTTAATTATTATATATTTATTTTTCAATTAGTTCTTAATAAAATATATTTATAATTATTATAATTATTAAATAATAATTATTGCTTGATTTTTATTATTATTAATTTAATATATATTTTAAATTATACTAACAATAGCTATAAAGAATGAAAATAACTGTATTTAATATTAAAGGGGGGCAAGGTAAGTCCAGTATAGCGTTGAACCTTGCCTTATCCATGGATGCTAATATAATAACAAACGACATCATAACACCTATTGAAGATATTTTACCTTCTGGAAGATTTTTAAAAATAGAAAAAGATAAAGATTTCCCAAATATACCAGATGAATATGATTTAGATATTATATATGATTTAGGTGGTTGGATAGATACAAGAACAAAAAGAGTTATAGAAGAATCAAATTTAATCATTATACCAATGATAAATGAAACTATTAATAATAAAGCTTCATTAGTTAGTTTACAAAATATTCTACAATTAAATAAAAATATATTAGTAATAGTAAACAGATCAGAAAAGGACGATAAAGATTGTATATCTTATTTAATTAATCAATTGTTAAAAGAATATAATTATAATATTAATATTCCAATACTAGAGATAAAAAATACAACTGCTTTTAATAAGATGATAGATAATAAAGAATCAATACAAAATATAGTTAAAAAAGATCCTTTATTAGCTTTTAGTTATAATAAAGTATTAAATCAGTTTAACGAGATTGTTAATTTTATATCAAGAAATAGGTAGTAAAATGAGTAAAAGAGATTTAAGTTTTTACAATATAAAAGCAAATAAAATATTCAAAAAAGAAGAAGAAAAACCAAAAGAAGAATTAAAAGAAGAACCAAAAAAAGCAAAAGTAGGAAGGCCCTTTTTAGAAGATAAAAAATTAAGTAAACAAGTAGCCGTTTATTTAAATGCTAGTGAATATAGAAGCTTAAAAGCTAGAACAAGAGGTGGCTCTGTAAGTTCTTTTGTTAAAGATTTAATTAGAAAAGAATTAGAAAATAAATAACATTTATTTATGTATTAACGTTTATCGGATATTGCTATTTATACATTTTTCCTAATTGTCAAAAAGTAATATACTATAAAATTTTTTTATACAATTTTTTATTGACTGTTTAAAAAATAGTATTACACTGGTGCTAGATAGAGTAATTTAGAGGTGTTTTATGTATAATGTTAATGTTAAACCAGTAAAAATCGTTGAACCTGTAAAATGTTTAAGAAGTTCTATAAGTACACGTGGATATTTCAAAAAAAAATTTATAGATTCGGAAGGCAATTGCTTCACTGTCGAAATAGATATTGAGAAAAAAACCGGAACATTCACTAAATATCTTGATAAAGAATTTAAAACTCCAGCTATTGAAGCTAATCTAAAAAAATTAAAAGGGGCCAATAAATTGTTTGAAGAGGCTGAATATGAATATGCGGGTATAACTATGCAATTGATGTAATGGAAAATAAAACAATAGGTGGTATTGCTTTTAGTACTCCTACTGGTAAGCGAGCTCCAGCATGGAGTAGCAGAGAAAAATTTTCTCCTTCAACCTATAATACCAAAAAATCAGGGGTATTAGGTGGTTTTATAGAAACGGAATTAGTTAAGGATTTTGATAATGATTGTTTTATTATAAAAATTAATAAATCTGACGGTTCTGAGATAGCATCAACAAAGATAAGAAAAAGTACTGGTGAAATACTTGAAATACAACCAAAAAATAAAGATGATAGATTAGAAATATTTGAAAAAATTTTTAGTAAAAATATGTTGGATTTTTCCAAAAGTTGTGGAATGTTGCCATTAGATTTAGTTTTATGTTTATCTCTATTATATGGAGATGATAAAGATTTAAGATTATTTTTTCAACAAATTTATGCTGTTGGAGTTAATGATATTGATTCTTACAAAAGAATTTATAATTCTATAAATAATGGTATTATTATAAATGTTTTAGGTACACCAAGAGAAAGTGGACATATTGATGTTGTAGTAAAACTTGATAATAATAATTTTAGAATTTTTGATACAGCATGGAATAGTCCAATATTTATTGGTTATTTTTATGATATTGCAGATAGTTTATCAAATGGTAGTTTTGAGAAAGATAAAGAAAAAATATTATTAATTAAAGAAAGCCCTTTTCAGGGGGAAATGTCCTGTTTTTTAATGATTTTTTCATTTTTAGAGATATGTGAAGAAAGACTAGATTTTCTTGCAAACATTGAAAAGTACTTTGAAAATACTGTTGGACGCTTTATGGTTTTACAGCAATTATTAGCTTTAATTAGTGACGATAAAAATATCTTAGAATTAGAAATAAAAAAAGACAATGAAAATATTAAGATTTCTAAAATTTCCAGTAAATTTATTCTTGAAAAAAAAGAAATTAATGAGGATTTTTTTGTACATATGAAATGATTCAATAAATATATACCTTTAGATGATCTGATTAACATACAAACTGTAAGAAATTTATTGAATGGTTTAAATAGTGAAAAAGAAAGTATAGAATATGAAAAACCAAGTTTTATATCAAAAACACAGGGGAAAATAAGTAAAAAATATACCGAAGATAATGAATATGCTGATGACGAAAAATATTTTCAAAAACTGTTAAATAAATATCTCAGAATTTTGTGTTCTGGATTGAACAAAGATGATTATTATTTTAGTATAGAAGAGCAAAATGAGTTAATCACAGATTTTATTGATACAACAGTTTTGACGAGACTAAATAATAATAATAATATAATATTTGGCTACAGAGAAAAAATTAGAGATTTAATACCAGAATTTGATACAAATATTGAAGGAGGAAGTCCTGTAAATTTTATATATACATTAGGAACAGAACATAATAAAAGTGCCGATGCCGGTAACCACTATGTAGCAGCTCAAGTATTTATAAACCCAGAAACTAATAAACTGACAGTATTACACTATGACGCCTTACGTGGAGAATTAGATCAAGAATTTGTCAATTATATACATTCAAATTTCGATATGGATAATGTTGATATTATCAATATACCACTAACACAAAGTCTTAGACAAACATCTAATAATACTTGCGGATTATATGCACTAACTGCATTAAGGGATGGAGGTGTTTTAGATAAAAAAAGAAAAGAACTTACTTCAGCACGTGAAACTACACAACAACAAGCACAACAAATCAGAGAAACTATAGAAAATGAATATAGTTTACCAAAACAGAGAAGAGAGTTGGAAAAATTGATAGATAAAGAAAAAAAAAGCAAACAAAATGCTAAAATAGATACCAAATCTTTTTTAAAAAAAGAAATTGATAAAAAGAAAACACAAATAAGAAAAAAAGAAAGAGAAATAAAGCAAGAAGTAATAGAAGGTAATTCTTGGAAAGAAAAAGAAAATATTAAAAGAAACAAAGCATTAAAAACACATGAATTATAGATTTATTTTTTAATTTTATTAATTCATAAATATAATTACTATTTTTAATATACTTTGATAATTCGCAAACTATTGTCAGCTAGGCACATAACAGTTCTATTCGGGGCACAATTTTAAAATTTTTTTAAATAGATTAAAGTGTTATCTAAAAAGTATAATTTTGCCGCTCTTATTAGTCTGTTTGATATATTGACATGATACAAGTGTATTTTAGATATTTAATACAACATTTTTTATAGTTCTTTATAACATTTTAGTTTATATATGTATCTAATTCCATAATAAACTAAAAATTTAAAAAATCAACTCTTAATATTTTGAAACTCGAATATATAATATAGTAAAATCAGACTATACCCTATTTTTACAAATTAGAAACTGTAAAATCTAAATTAAAATACTTGACAATTTTACACTTTTATTTTATTGTAAAGTAAGTTCTTAAATATTATTTTTACAAAATATGATTTTTAATTATATAAGAGTATCTACATTAGATCAAAATACAGAAAGACAATTAATAAATGTTCCTTGTGATAGAGAATTTAAAGATATGATGTCTGGTAAAGACAGAGAAAGACCTCAATTACAATTGTTATTATCAATCATTAGAAGTGGTGATATTATTAATGTTCATTCTATGGATAGATTAGCAAGAAATGTGAAGGACTTAATAAACATAGTAGAAGAAATAATTAATAAAGAATGTAAGATAATATTTCATAAAGAAAACTTAACTTTTGAAAGTGGTAAAAATGATCCATATCAAAAGTTAATGATGACAGTATTAGGAGCAGTAGCAGAATTAGAAAGAAGTTTAATATTAGAAAGACAAAAAGAAGGAATATCATTAGCTAAACAAAAAGGTAAATACAAAGGTGGAAAGAATAAATTATCAAAAGAACAGGCAGAAGAATTAAAAGATATGTATAATAATAAAAAACTATCTATAACATCAATAGCAAAACATTTTAATATTAGTAGACCTAGTGTGTATAAATATATAAATAATTTTTAAAATAAAATATACTTGACTTTTTTGAAGTTATGTTTTATAATTAGAATGTATATCCGGAGTGCCGGAGTGAAGTTTATTTTTTTAGTGTAAACTATTTTAATAAATCCCCGGATTTTTTTATTTCTTCATATAATATTCTAAAATTTGAAAATTTCTCTATATAATCACATATTTCTTGATTTGATAATAAGTATATTGTACTTATTATATTATTATATTTTTCTTCTAATTTTCTATCAAATATAATAGGTTCATAATGAAATATTCTATTTCTTAATTCTCTTGTTGTATCAACATTTTTATATAATTCTTTTCTATCAAAATCATTAAAAGCTAATTTTAAGTAAGGATTCCATATTTTAAGTTCATAATTTTTATACAAAAGATAAGTCCAAAATTCAAATGGTAGATTTGATACTATATCACTATTAGTTGGAATATAATTATTAATTTTTAATCTTTTTTTATTTTGTATAACTTCTTTTTTGCTTTGTTAATTTTATCTAAAACCTTACTGTCTTTTATTTTATTGCCACTAATCATAACTTTTTCATTATCAAACCAATAATCTCCCAACTCTTTTTTTAATTTATCATTACATGTATTTCTTAAAAATATTTCAAAATAACTTAATGGTGTATATAATGATTCACTAAGTTTTAAATTAAGATTATATAATTCTATAGATTTATTTATATCATTATTAGTAAATAATAAATATTTTTCTAATCTATTTTTACTTAATAAATTAATTAATAGTTCATTATCTGTTTCTTGTTCCATATTTTATTATTTTAATGATATTAATAATTAGTTACATAATAAAATATAAATTTTCTATTGTCTATATAATTTTACTTAATTGTTTGTTTATTTAATTATTCTATTTTTTAATATAAACAATTTCTACATCTTTTATATTATCAAAAACATCACTAACTAACTGTTTTATTCCTTTTTTATACCAAATTTTATTACCATCTTCATCTTTCTTTTGAATACCATTAAAATAGTCTTTTTTTATTGTATCAATTATAAATTTATTATTACAAGATAATATTAATTTATTATCTTGTATAAATTCAAAATTAAGATTAGATAACCAACTAGAATATATCTGTTCTCCAAAATATTCTATAAAATTTTTAACTATTTTTTATACTCTTTATTCTCTGGTAAAGTTATTTCTTTTTCTGGTTTTGTTGGTTTTTCATTGTTAAATAATGATCTATTATTATACCAATCATTCTTAATACTAGATGTAATAATAGCCATTACATTACATTTCTTATTATTATCTAATTCTTTGTTAATATAATCTATTGATAATAATATATTATTTTTTATATCTTCTAATGATATGTTTTTATAACTAAATATTTTATTTATATCTTTATTTGATATATTATAAGGTTTTAATATCTCTTCTTTTTCTTTTCTTAATTTTAATATATCTTCACTTTCTTGTTGTTTAATATTGTTAAGATTATTTTCTATTTCTTTACTATTATCTAATACAATAATATCCTCATTCAAAACTATACCATTAAGTTTTAAATCATCAAAAAAAGAATGAGAAACATATATATAAAATTTTACATCTTCTATTCTATTACTTTTATCTTTACTAAATATTTTTTCCATTTCATACCTATCAATAGAACCAACAGATATCATTTCAGCAAGGCATTTTTGAACTTGTGCTAAATTTAATCTTATTGATTCATACATAGTCATACCACTATCTCTTATAATAGTAGATAATAATATATTATATGGCAATTCAATTTTTTTTGTTAAGAACATATTGATATTCTTTTATGTAACCATCTAGAAGCAAACTTTTTATAACTCATACACTGTTCATAATTTAATACTCTCCAACTCTTATTTTTAACACCATCGGAAACCAAACTATTGAATCTTACGAAATAAAATACTTTTTTACTATATTCACTTTGTTTTTCTTCATCAATGATTTTATCTAAATCATTAATATTAAATTCATTGTTATCTACTACTCCAAACGTTTCAAACATATTAGAAGAAAATTTTACATTATTAGATGATGAAGTTTTTATTTCTATATTGGTTTTTGAAAGAATTTCCAATGATTCGATAATTTCACCATATTTATATGGATGTCTTACTTTTTTTAGTTCCTTCCAAAGCTCATATAATGTAAATCTAACTGTTAACCTATTATCCAAAAATTCATTTCTGTTTGGATTTGTAGCAAACTTTCTCAAAACATCTTCTATTATTTCTTCTCTTTGAGAGGGATAAAATGCCTTAGTAGAGCCATCTTTCTGTTCAATCAAAGCTGGAGATATCTTTAATGTCATATTTTGTTTTTTAAAAACAAAATCTCTTTTTAAAATATCTAGACATTTACCATCTTTTCTTATTTTTTCTAAGTCCCCATGATAGTATTTAGGAGTGATATCATACAAATCTACAGTAGTAGAGTTATACATTCAATATTTAAAAACACCATTGTTTACAACGAATTTTTAACTTTTTTATAAAAAAGTAATTAATTGATAGCAATTAAAATTTATTGAAAAATCAAGCATTTATTTTTTAAAGATTTTACACTTGGCACAGTTTTTGTCACAGTTTTTGCTCCAACATTTCCGCAAAAAAACTTTGTTTATCAAACTTAGCATAAATTTTTCTTGTTAAATTAATATCACTATGTCCCAACAATTCACTTATGATCTCTATTCTTTTAGGCTTTATCTTCTCACCTTTATAATTAAGGCCTTGCAGCAGAAGACTTGCTCCAGTATGTCTAAATATATGAAATCCAAACTGTTTTAAATTTGCTTTCTTTATGGTAGTGTTCAATGTTCTTTTTGGTGTTGTTTTATAAACATCACCTTTTGAAGTTGTAAATATATAAATAGAGTTTGGCTTATCTACTTTATTTTTTAGTATCTGTTCTAATGCTTCTTTTGACAATGGTATATATCTTTCTTTTTTATTTTTTGTAATTTCTTTTCTAATTCTAATATATTGTATATTTGTTCTTTGATCTGTTGCTATATCGGTGAATTGTATTTTTAAAGCTTCATTAATTCTCATACAAGTTTCCAATAAGAATATAATTAATCTTTTTAAATCTTCACTTGAATTATTTAATAGTTTATCTATTTCTTCCAATGTCAAGATTCTATCTCTTATGTTATAGTCTTTTAATTCTTTTTTAAACTTAAAAGACATAAAAGGATTATTATTAACAAGTTCGTTCTCTATTGCGAAATTATAAATATTTTGTAAAAGTGAGAGTTCTTTTCTAATAAAGCCATCATTTACATTTTGTAATTTTCTATAATTTATGTATTCGTTCAAGTCTATTTTTCTTATATTATTCAAATCTTTATTATTAAAATATTTAAAAAGATTTCTTAGAAGTAATTTATACAAAATAAATGTTTTATCTCTAATAGTTCTTTTTTTATTTTCTAAAAATCTTATAACTACATCATCAAAAATACTACTATAATTTTTAGTTATAGTAGTTACCAATTTATTTCTAATTAATCTTAAAAAATTTTCTTTTACCTCTACTGCTTCCCGAAAAGAATTTGTTCCAGTTGATTTCCTGATTCTTTTACCATCAATGGTGATGTCAAAGTAGTATTTATTGCCTCGTTTATACAATTGTTCCTCTCGCATATTTCATTACCTTTAATGTTATTAATAAACACATCAAAATCTAATACTCCATAAAGTCTTAATTCTGGATTAAATACAACATTGTTATCTCCTTTAACTTTCATTTTTCTCAAAAGTTCCATCGAAAAACTCCTTGATCTTCCAAGAAATTTTTGTATTTCTTTAACTTTAATTAATTTTTCATTCATATTACTCCTTATAATTATTTAATAAACTTTCTAAATCATAACTATCAATATAACAATCAGTTATATTATTATCTATTCCAAACTCCAATATATTATTGATAATATTTGTCATATCTTGTTTTGTAGTGTTGCTTGTGTTCGCTATTGATTTGGCAAGTTTAACATTGTTAATTTCCTGATAATGTCCTGATTTTATTAAAAAATAATTCTTTACTTCTTCGTCTGTAAAGTTATTACCTTTTTCATTCATCCATAACTTAACTATTCTAATTAACATCCAAAAAGAACGAAGTTGTTGATTAGTTTTATTTTTATAAAGTTTTTCAACTTCTATTGTTATGGGTTCTTTTAGATTATAATTATTTAGTTTTGTTATATAATCTTTTAGTTGCTCTTGTGTTTTAATTATTTTTTTCATAACTGATCTAAATTAAAAAACCATTACTCGTTAAGTAATGGTTGGTTGGTAAAAATTAATAATTAGTAATTATAAATTGATTTTTATTTTTCCATCTACATATTGTTTTAATATGACGTTTATTAATGTTTGATAATTCATTCCTGATTCATTTGCTTTCTGCTTTAGAGTATCTATCACATTAATATTAATATTCATTGTTATTGGTTTTTTCTGTTCTGTTTTAATAAAAGTAGATTTTTTGAGTTTATTTTCTTCTTTAATTCTTTTTTTAAAATCTTCTTCTGTTTCATCCTTGAAATCTTCAACTTTCATATTTCGCCAATTTTTAATCATTTGTATTTCTTCTTTATCTATTGTACCTTCTGCTTCTAAACTATTAGCTGCTTCTTGCCAATAATCATATTGTTCTTTTGCAGTTAATGGATGATTAAAAAAATTTTTTAAATCTTTTATGCTCATAATAACCCCTATTTATTATATAATTTATTTAAAAACCTATCTTTATAAGCAGTTTTTAAAAATAAAGTTCCATCTCCTTCTACTACATATGGAACAGAATAACAATAATTATTATATAGTATAATCAACTTCATTTGATTTTGGTGTAATGAACTTGTATTTTTAATTCTAGTTATTTCTTCACCTTTTGTCATTAAAACATCAAAATCAATATTTCTTTCTTTTTTTAGTTTTTCATTTTTTTCTTCATTATATCTATATCTAATATTTGCCATATAAAAAACAATAATTATATTTATATAATAAATATATTATAAATAAAAGTCAATATAAAATAACAATAAAAAATATTAAAAACAATACTATACAACCTGCTGCGGTGTATAGTATTTCAATAACTGTTTCTGGTTTCATAATTTTATTTATCATAATCACCCAATTTAGAGATAAGGTAAGCTAATGCCAAAAAAAACTCTTTGTTTCTTTCGTCATCATTATTATTGTTATTTTTTGTTATTTCAACTTTGAATCCTTCTTTTGATTGTTTAAATGTAACAATATATTTATATTCTTTATTTTCCATATAATATCCTTAAAATTTATTAAAATTTAATATATCTTGTAAATCTTCAACAGATTTTACAAGAAAGTAAAATTGATTATTAAACTGTTTAATCATATTTTCAAAATCTATTTGTTCTGGTGTTTGTTTATTGTTTCCAACTTTACATTCTAACCAGATTAAAATTGATTGGTTTTTATTTGTTTTATCTTTAAAGATCAGTAAAAAATCAGGAACTCCTTTTTTAGTTCCTTTTGACTTCAATAAAGAACCTGTTATCAAAGTTCTTTTTTCTCCAAAAGGCATATAAGTATAAAAAAGCAAGTTTTTGTTATTTCTTTGGTAAAAAAACAAATATTGATTAATTTGTTTATGTAAAACATCTTCTTTCATAGTTTATAATCTTTTAAAATATTAATATTATCTAAGATAATTTTTTTACATTCTTCTATTGTATTTTTAATTATTTCTATCTTTTCATTATCTCTTTCTATTCTCTTAATGAAAAGCTTAAAATCTTTATTATACATTATATAATCGCAATATTGTTTATCTAATACATACATATTAAATTGCATCTGTGTTATATATTCTGGTTTAATGTTTCCAGTTATAACTTGTTGTGCAAATATAACATCTTTTGGACATTTAATTTCAATTATACCATCATTATTAACCAATCCATCAGGAGAACAACCAACCCATTCGTCTAGTTCAGCAAAACCTATTTGTTTTACTTCTTGTCCTGTTTCCATTTCATATAAAAGTCTAGCATTCTTTTCTTCTTCTTTGCCTCTTTCTATGTCTGGGCTTGTTATGTCTTCAATTATTGTTGTTTTAGTTAATCTCTCAATAGATTTTTTAAAAAGTATTTTCTTTTTTGTTTCACTATTTCCAATTAATGTATGAAAATCAGAACCTGTAAATTTACCTGATCTAACTTCTAACCATTCATTGGTTCCTTGTTGTAAATTATCATATATTTTCATTTTCCGTTCTCCTTTACTCGTTTATAAAGTGTTCTTTGTGCTTCAATATCGTTTTCTGTTAAAATCCATTCTTCTTTGAGTTTTTCTTCATTTGGATTATTTTTTATTAATTTTAAAAAAGCTTCATAAGGTGTATTTTGTGGTTTTTTATCTAGTTGTGTTAAATCATAATTTTTATTATCTTCTTCATCTATATCTTGTGTTATATCATGAAAGAATCTTTTACAGGCTCTTTTCATAATTGTTTTTAAATACATTTCATCGCTCCAATTATTCCATATATTTTTCATTTTAGCGACTTCTTTGCATTTTAATATTTCAGTTTCATTCATAATTTCTATAAACTCACCTAGTTTATTTTTAATTACACAATAACCACCTACTGCTTTTTTATCTTTACTAAATGGATTATTAAATATATGATTATAAATAACTTTTCCATTTTCTTTTTTAAAAGAAAACTCATCTCCTTCATATACAAGTTGTATATCTATCATAGATTCTGGATAATTTTCCATAAGTCTATTTTTAAAAGTGTGATAATCTATTATTCTAAAATCAATTTTCTTTTCCATTTTTGCCTCCTTATTCCCATCTATCATAATCATAATTGTCTAGACAACATATAAGATATTTATATATATCTTCTTCTACATCGTCATAAAAACTTTCTTCTGTTGTACTTAGTTGTCTTATTGTTTGTTTCCCATCATCTCCTACTTCGTCAGTCCAACCAACATAATCTTTTACATATTTCTCATAAAAGTAATCTATATTTTTTTCTATTTCTTTCTTTAATTCTTCCATTTTATGCCTCCTTTTTAAAAGCTATATATTTTACATTTTTATAAATCAGTTTGTAGTAATATGGATTTTCAATATAAACTACATTTTGTTTCATTTTATTAAACATATTAATTAGTCTAAAAAAATGTTCTTTTGTTATTATTTTCATTTAAGCCTCCAAATCGTAGTTTTTAATATAATCACTACTATCTCTTAGAAAAGTTAGTAGAGTTTTAATTTTATCTTTATTTTCATAATGTAGAGTAGATATTACTTCGTTTGTTATCTCATCAATAAGATTAGAGATAAGTTCTAATTTTAAATCTTCCATAATATTAATTAATTTAATTAATAAAGATCATGTTATTACTTAATTAAAAGTAATGACATTGAGTAATTTTTGTTTTATTTTTTCAACATTATTATCAAATCAATCAAAGGATTAATTGATTTATTAATAATATTTTTATGGACAACTCCGCTCTGGACTACTAATTAATTTTAATTTTCGCATTCGCAGTAGTTGTCCTTGGCTACACCTTTTAAGGTGAATTCCCCATTTTTATCCTTCCGTTTCCGGTGTCGTCCCATTTTTTAGTTTCGTTCTTGAATGGGAAAAAAGCATTGAAAATTAAATATTATTAAATTATAATTTTAATTTTCTTAAATATATATTAAAGTATTATTTTTAAAAAGTCAAGAAAAAATTAAATAATTATTAAATTAATAATTTACTTAGTAATTAAACATTTTTGAAGTTTTTAGAAAAAAAATATTTAAAAAAATAAAAAAAATATTAAAAAGAAAAATTTAAGAAATAATTTTTAATATCTTTTAAATAATCTCATAAGAATTTTTTATAATTATAAAATAATATTTATAAAATTGTTTTAAATACATAAATAAATGTTTCAAAAAGATACATAATTATATGTATACATAAAATAAATTGTAATCATATATAACTTATTGTAAAAGTTAGTTAGTTTAACAAATTTTTTGTGTTATGTACAGTATCAGTGATTTTGTTAATTCATCAGATCTTACTCCGATATCTAGAAGAGAGTACCAATCTCTTGGTGTTGTTAATACATTTATTCATTCTAGAAGTTTTGAAGATGGTTCTAGTTTCGGAGTTGCTCGCAACGGTATGAGATTTTATTTTGATAAAGATGATAATATATTTTCTATAAGAAGACTAACTGAAGAAGAGCTGAAAGAATTTAAAGATGAAATTAGAAAAAAATCAGAATTTGTAAAAAAAGCTCTCAAGAATGGTGAAGAAATAGATTTTTCAAATATTTCAAATCTTTCTCAATTTAATGTGTTTAAGAAATAATATAGGTGTGCGCTAATGACATATGAGAGAAAATTTGTAAATGATGATAATGGTGACATGACGTATTTTTTTGCTAGAGAAAAAATTGTTTCTTTATCTACAGAAGGGGACAATGTGAGGCTTTGTATTCCAATACAATTAACTACAATAAAGAATATAGATAATATACTATCTGCCAGATTTCATGAGATATTAAATAGGGGTACCGCTTATAATGAAGTTAAATATTGTTTGGAAAATGTCACCAAAAAAAATAGAGATTTTAGTATAGATTTTTTTTATTATTGTTATGTCAATAAAAAAGAAGAAAAAAAAGAAGCACATTTTGTTTCTACTTTGTTTCCAAATGATAAATCAAAACCAATATATGTATTTGATAGTCAATATTTTGATGATTCAGATCTATTTTCACGCAACACTGAAATTTGTAAAGAGATAAGTGGAAAGTGTAATGGAAGAAAAGTAGAAAACTTGTATACTGATGGGAGCGTACAAGGTGAAAGTAATTTATGTGGTATTTATACAATAATGTTCTGTAGACTTGCTTCAGAGTATTCAAGTCTTGATGAACTTATAAAAGATATTCAAAATGATAAAGAACGGTTTGTATCTAGACTTAATTCCGATATTGAGAATTTAATAAATTTGGGGCCAGTAAATGAGAGACTTAGAAGAAATAATTTAATAAAGTTTGAGAAGGAATGTATAAATAAAGGACCAAGTTGTACTTCTTCAATTCCAGATGGTCTTGGTGGAGGAGGAAGCTGGACCAAAAAAATAGAGCAGGAAAAACAACAACAAAAACAAACAAGTGGTCTGGGACTTCCATAAAATAAAATTTTTATTTATTATTATCACAAACTTCTACAAAAGAACACCACCATACCACACACAACATTTTCTAAACTATCTATTTTAATATTGTATGGTGGATATTCTCCACTTATATGATTATCAGATTTAATTGTTATTTCCTTAGCAAATGGACTTTCAATCAAAACTCTTTTTACTTTTAAAAATCCTTTTTCATTTATAATATATATTTTATCATTAAATATTTCTTTTTTGTTTATATCTACAAATAAAAAGTCACCATCTTGTATAGTTGGGAACATAGAACTTCCTTTTGCTTTAATAATGGCTATGTTATTATAATTAATTATTCCTATTTTATTTAAAAAATCTTCTCCTATATTAATTACTTCATAATTTTCTATATCGGTAAAACAACCATTACCAGCACTAGCGGACAAATCATAGTATTTTATCGGAATGAATTTATTTTGTTTTTTATCATTTAAATTGTTTATATCAATATTTTCATCATATAGATCATTAATAGAACAATTAAAGATTTTAATCAATTCTTCTTCGTATTTTTTTCTTAATTCTGTTTTTCCCAATTCTATGTTTCTAAAATTTTGAAAAGTCATACCAAGTTTTGGCGCTATATCGTCAATACTTAGTCTTAATTTTCTTCTTATTTTCTCAATATTATTTTTCATTTTTATAGTAAATAATTAAAGTTATAATTTAATATACAATTATAAAATTAAAAATCAATTATAATTTTAATAAAATAATTATTGACTTTTAATTTAATAATTATTAAATATATATTATAATTATACTTTAATTATAATTTAATATGAATTTACTAAAATATAATAAAAATTTTAAAAACAAAAAAGATGCAGAAGTTGCTAGAATTTTAGGTATAAGTCAGGCAATGCTTGGGCAAATGAAAAGAAATAAAACTTTTCCATCTATTTTAACATTAAAAAATTTCTTTTTTAAAACTAATGGAAAAATGAAACCCAACGACTTTTTCCCACTTGACGAGTGGAAGAAAGAACTCAAAGAATCAAAAACAAAAAAAGGAGAATTATGAAGAATCTTGAAGAAAAGATCGACAATATCAACGATCATATATATAAGCTAAAAAACATAACAATACAAATATACTATTTGAAACATCCTAAAAGAATAGAAACAATCTTTCAAGTGGCAAAAAGTATTAAAAAAGAATGTGGTATTGATATATGAAAAATTTATCTTATATTATTTATTTTAGTAAGAATATTGTCAATTTTTCTTTCTATATTAGTAATTCTGTTATAAATTTCAACAACATTTATATCAATACTATTAACAATTTTTACAATGGCATCTATTCTTTGATAAATATTGTTAGCATCAGTTTTTTGATTAATCATATTAATCAATTGTGTGTCATAAACTATCATACGAATAACCTCTTATATTTATTAATAAAATATTTTCCGAACTTAAATATAGGAGGTTATAAATTAATAATCAACGGAGGCTCTAATGTCCGAAAGTCCTAATTACTTTTCTATTATACCAGCAAATGTTCGATACGATAAAAGATTAAAACCAAATGAAAAGTTATTATATAGTGAAATAACTGCACTATGTGATAAAAATGGTTTTTGTTGGGCTACTAATGCTTACTTTGCTAATCTGTATGAAGTAGATAAAAAGACGGTTGGTGTTTGGATTAATCATTTAAAAGAACTTGGTTATATTGCCGTTGAAATAACTTATAAAAATGGAACAAAAGAAATTGATAAAAGAATTATATCAATAGTTGTTAATAGAAAAGAATTTAATGAAACAGAAGCAGAAGAACCTAGTAATAAAATTGTTACCCCCTCCCCAGAAAAAGATGGGGGACCTACTCATAAAAAAATGGGGACCCCTCCCCATAAAAAAATGGAAGAGAATAATACAAGAATAGAACAATACAAGATTAATAAAAAAGAAATAAATAAAGAAAAAGATTTTGAAAATTGTTTTTTGAAAAAAACTGATTACTTAAAAGATGATGTCGGGAAAAAAGATTTTTTTGAAATCAACAAAGATAATTTTAAAAAATATGAAAAAGGAGAAATTGAATATGAAAGTTTAGAGTTATTAAAAAAATTGGCTGATGATGGTTGGGTGAATGAAAAGAAAAAAGGTTTTGCTGAAATTATGTTGAATGAAGCAAACAATAAAGTGTTAAGTGAAAGGCAATTATTAGCGATACAGAACTTACTAATTGGGTATAAAATCGGATTTTGAAAATAACAGGAGAAAACAATGAGGGTTGATAATTGCTATACTTTACTTTGGAGGGGGGTGTTAATACAATTAATCTCTGATATGGTTGGAATTAATGAAAAGCCTAAATATAGAGTTGGAGTGATGTTTAAGGCTTTTAAATATTGGAGAAATGAAAGAGATGAGTTTTTAATGGTTTGTGATTTAGCTGGTGTTGATAGTGATTATATGGACTTTCTTTTACAAAAAGTCTATGATAATAAAGAAGAAATAGCTAATTTTGAAAAAACAGGATTTGCTAAATTTCTAAAAGTTTTTTTTAAAAAATTGGAGGTAAAATGGTAGAACGCAAAAGGGGAGGTTGTAGAAAGGGACATACAAATAATCCTAATGGTAGGCCAAAAGGAGTTGCTAATAAAACTACAACTAAAATGAGAGAGGCTCTACTTCAAGTATATGACAATATAGGAGGAGTTGAAGCAATGACTGCTTGGGCTATGGAAGAAAAAAATAAAACAGATTTTTATAAAATCATAACAAAACTTATACCAGTTGAAATTAAAAATCCAGATGGTGAAGAGTTTATAACAAAAAACTTGATTGAGATTAAGTTTGTGAATAATGAAAATAACAATGACAACAATTAAGTTTATTGATAAGTTTAAATGTTTGTTTGATAAAAGTACAAGATATGTTCTTTTATATGGTGGCAGAGGTGGTGGAAAAAGTCAGGCAGTAGCAAGGGCTTTAATCTTACAAGGATTGAATGAAAAGTATTTAATTTTATGTACAAGAGAAAAGCAAAACTCAATAAATGAAAGTGTTTATTCTTTGCTAAAAAATATTATTTTTGAATATCAAGAAGAAGGAATAATCAATAAAAACTTTTTTAATATAAAGGCAGATGAGATAGAGTTTAAGAATGGAACTAGATTCATTTTTAAAGGTTTATCTAATATGACGAAAGATAATATAAAAAGTTTGGAGGGTGTAGATATCTGTTGGGTTGAAGAAGCAAGCAGTATAACAAAAATTACTCTTGATGTTTTATTGCCCACTATCAGAAAAGAACATTCAAGAATATTTTTTACTTATAATAGGAATACAATGTTTGATCCAGTTCATGAAACATTGGCTTTAAATCCTAGTGAAAATACAGTAGTTCAAGAAATAAATTATTATGATAATCCTTTCTTTCCAAAAGTATTAGAAGAAGAAAGACTGAGATGTAAAGAGAATGAAACAGAAGAAGTTTATAGACATATATGGTTGGGTGAACCTTATGTTGAAGAAGCTGTGTTGATACCTATGGAATTATTGAAGAAAAATATGAATTTTAAAAGTGAAAATTATAAAAGATTTGATGTTGTAATGGGGGTTGATGTAGCAACAAGTGAAGGTTCGGATTATTCTGTTTTATTAATGAGACAAGGAAATAAAATATTAGATATAATAAAGTTTAAAGGTTTAGATGGAAGGGATTTGGCAGAAAAAATAATGATATATAGACAAAGATATAATGTAAAACATATTCTAATTGATGCTATTGGGGTTGGTGCTAGTCCTTGCGACTTTTTAAGAAGAGAATTCAAATGTCCTTTTATTGGTGTGAAATTTGGAGAGAAAGCAGAAGATGTAAAATATTTTAATAAAAGAACTGAAAGTTATATGAGAGTTAGAAAAGCGCTTGAAGAAGGGTTTGATTTTGGAAATAGAAATCAAAATATAGATATATTAATACAACAATTGCAATATATACCTTTTGATATACAAACAAGCGATAAAATAAAAATTAAGAAAAAAGAGGACATAAAAAAGATGTTGGGTTGTAGTCCTGATGTCGCTGATGCTTTTGCCTTAACTTATTCTTATTTTATTAATGATTTTAATAGTAAAATTAGTAGTTATAGAAATAATTATGAACCAAGGATTGAGTATTGACTTTTAAAGTTATTTAATTTACAATGTGCATAAATAATATGTTTATTTTATGACTAAAAAAGAAGAATTTGTTATGGAAAAAAGCGAGATAAAAAAACAATTAACTGATAGAGAAACTGAAAAACTTAAAAAAGACATAGAAACTAAAAATACGAAAAATATATTTAATTTAATATATAAAAATTATAAAATTGTTTTTGAAAAGTTAAAAAATGTCTGATGTGGTAGATATTGTTTTTTTAAAAATGGATGATGTAATTAATATAAACAAAGTCTTGGTTATTGATAGTGGTGGTATATTTGGTATAAGAGATTTTAATTTATTAGATAGTTGTTTAAATTCACCAAGAAATCAATGTTGTTATAATGATGAAAAAGATTTATTAAAATTGGCTACAGTTTATTGTTATTCTATAATTTATGACCATCCCTTTATTGATGGTAACAAAAGAACTGCTATATCTTGTATGTTTTTATTTTTATTACTTAATTCAAAAAATGAATATGATTATAGAAAATTCTTGTCATATGACAAGAATAAACTTTATGACTATACAATAAAATTAGCAGAGAAAAAAATCACAAAAGAAGATTTTTATAATTTTTTAGTTAGTAACTAAATAATAATAGTTCAATTATTAATCTTACTTTATAAACTTTGTTATTTATAATTCAAATTATAAATAACTTTTTAAACTATGTCAGAAAAAACAAAATCTTTTTTAAAAAATAACAAAGAGAATATACAATATGGTGCTTCTTTTTTAGCAGATATTGGAAATAGTATTATAGATTATAATATTTTAAAAACAGAAAATAGTTTTAACGAAGTTCAGGCTTCACAAATAGAACTACAAGCTTTACAGCAAGTAAATCAAATGAGAGAACAGTTTAATAATCAGATTGGTAATTATCAATATAATACAGCAATGAGAGGTTTAAAATATGGTGGTGATGGACTTGAAAAGTCAGCAAAGAATTTTGGTGAGGATATGAGTACTATAAATACTAATGCTAAGTTTAAAGCCAATGCTTTAAGGACACAAACAAAAATAAGTAATAAATATGCTAATGCTAGTTTAATAAATGGTGTTGGTGGAGCTTCTGGCAGCTTGAGTGGTAGTTTAAGTAATTCAAATAGTGTAAAAGGTAAATAATATGTATAAAAAACAAGCAATTACTAATGTAGTAAATCCAATACAATTAAATAATGTTAGTGGTTTAGATAATTTATCTAATTTTTTAAAAAAAGAAGCAGACAAACAAATTCAAAAACAAAAAGAAATATATACAATAAAAACACAAACTGCTCTTGTAGATAGTTCAAAGAAACTTGCTGATACATATAATACTGATCCTATTAAGTTAGAAGAAGAATTAAATAAAAATCTAGATAATATATTGTCAAATATAGATAATGAAGATATTAAAATAAATACATATAAACAATTTTTAACAATAAAACAACCATTATTAACACAAGCAGAAAATAATAGAATTATTCAAGAAGATAATGATAAAAAGAATTCAATTTATAATCATATAAATTCAAAAATGAATACTTTAAGTTCTTTTTATGATAATATGTTTAATGATACTTTGGGAGATAATGACATAGCAGATTATAATATAAACTTACAAGAAGTAAATGAATTATTACAATCTAAGAGTATAAAAAATAACCCATTATTTAATCAAAAAGATTTAGAAAATATAACAAAAGAAGATAAGAGAATAAAAATTAATTCTGCTGTAAAACATTTTAATACATTATTTGAGAATGACCCTGTTGCTTTTAAAAATAGTTATAATGAGTGGTTAAATAATCCACAAACTACACAAGATAGATATAATTTAACACAAGAAGAATATAAAAGTATTTTAAGTAATGCTGCTAGATTAGAGAAAATGCTTGATACTAATACAACAACAACAAAAGAAAGAAGTAAAATATTAACCAATAACAAACATATTAATGAATTGGAGTATAAATTTAATTTAGCAAAAGATTATGAAAAAGATATAATCGAGAATACTGATTTTACTGGTAATAAGTTTTTAAAAGATTTAGACGATTATGTTGAGTATGCCAGAAGTGAGGGATTAAATAAAGAAGAATATGATAAATATAAAAGTAAGATCAGGAGTTATTATTATGCGATAGCTGATAATATATTAAAAGAAAATACTAATGTAAAGGGTGGTTGGTTTACAAGTAATAATGTTTTACATGATATTGTAGATGTTATTAATGATAATATTAGTGGTTATAATGAAATAGAAAAAACAGATTTATTAGGACAGGCTATGACAATATTATCAGATAATAATATTAATTATGGAAGTAAAAGCACTACTGAGAAAGAAAAAGCAAAAAAATTAATGCTAAATATATTAGCAGATTATTACGAAATACCAAAAGAAACTCCAAATAAAATTGAGATAATAAAACAAAAGAAGCAAGAAAGAGATAAAGAAGAAACTAATAAATTATTAAATAATGTTGTTAATATGAAAATACAACAAAACATATTTGATTTAAATATTTAAAAGGAGTTGTAAATGTATAGTAAAATTACAAACAAATTAAATTACGCAAGAGAAACAAATCCATTGTATAATAATTTTAATGATGATGAAGTATTAACTTTAACTTATGATAGGTATTATAAAGATAAAATTGGTTTTGAAGATTATAAAAAGCAGATGTTAGAACCTATGGATTTTTTACAACAAAATAAAATGGCTTTAAGAGTTTATAATGAAAGAAAAAACATAACACAACAAGACATAAAAGATTATAAATCGATGTTAGAAAAAGAGGCTTTGGAAGAAAAAGGAAAAATTGGTTTTGTAGAAGGTTTAAGTGAAGGAATAACTAAAAATTATGGTTTGGGATTTGTACCATTTTTAGGAAGTTTTTTAGAGGGTTATCAAAATGACAGATTAAATGAAATTAATTTAAAGGCAAGCAAAGGAATAAAATTAACAGATGAAGAACAAGAATTATTTAATAAAGAAATAAAAGATTTTAAAGAAAAGAGTATAAGAGGTTATAGTATAGGGGGACAAATGGGAGCAGGAGTTATACCTAGTTTTAGATTTATGGGTGAGTATTGGGCTACAAGCAGGTTATTTGGTGGCAATCCTATTTTAATGGCTTTAAACCCGACTGCTATATATAATGAATATCAAGCGAGACAATTAGAAGGTGATTTATCAATAACAGATAAAGGAGAAGTAGTTCTAAATGATTTACAACAAAAGCCAGTTCTAAAAACTTTATTAAAAAGTTATGGTTCTGTGTTTGTATCTAACTTCACAGAGCAATTAGGTGGAAAAATAATAAGTCCAGTATTAAATAAAATAACACCTATATTTGATAATGCAGCAAAAAAAGTATTTGGAGAAAATACTATTAATGCAGTTAGAAAAGTTGGGTTTGATGGTTTTATTGAAGAAACATTTGAAGAGTATATTGAAAAGCCTTTAAGTTTTGCTTTGGGAATAACAGACGAAGAATATACATTAGAAAACTTTTTAAAATCTTTTGAGATGTCATTGGATGAGTTTTTAGTAATAACTGGAAGTGTAGCGATACAAGGTGGTATTAGTTATAGCGGTGCTAAGTTAATTGAGAAATTAAAAGGTAGTGGTTTAAATCAAAAACAAATAAATAATATTTTAAAAAATACAACAGAACTTGAAAAAGAAAGTTTTTTAAAAAGATTAGAAGATATAGAAAACATTAATGAAGAAAAAACTTTTAATGAATATTTAGACAATTTAGGTAAGCAAATTGTTGATTCTGGTTTAAGTGAAAAAGATGCTGAGAATGAAAAGAGGTTATTAAATACAATAATGACTAATAGAGCGGTTAGAGAGGGTAAAAGTAGAATAGATATATTAAATAATTATAGGTTAGAGGAAGTAAGAACAGGAAGAAAAACACTTAGTGCTAATACTATGTGGAAAACAAAAAACTCTAATATCTCACCTCAGTCTTTGGCTGTCATTTCTGCGAACCACCTGCGCGATATTGATATTAGAGATATTAGTATTATACCAAACCCAAATAAAAATGTCAAGGAAAAAAATAAAACTTTACAACAAGAAACAAAAGGACAAATAGATTTAGGAAATAACACTTATTATCAATCAATAAACAATGATTTAGAATTAAATCAAGAAGTAGAAATATTAAGTATAAAAAATTTACTAAATAATAATAAAAATATTACAAAAGAAGATGCCAAAAAATTAATAGAAGAAATAGCAAATAATGGGGAACAAATAAAAACATTATCAGAGCCGTGGGTTGTTGATATATTAAATGATAATTATAGAAAAAAACATATAATATATTCTAGTAGAAATAATAAATTATTATCAAAAGATAAAATAAGACGAAATATAGAACTAAATAATTTAAAGGATATAATAAATAATTCTATTTTAATTGAAAGAATAAACAATATAAAAGAAATTAAAAAACCTAATGTAGAAGAATATTTTTACTTTTATACACCAATAACAGATGGTAAAAATATTTATTTAATTAAATCAGTAGCTGAAAAATTAAAAGGAGAAAAAGATTTAAAAAATGTTCACTTATATGATATGTTTGATTTACAGGTAGGAACAGTGCCACAGACGGACGAACCGTTTAAAGGTGGATCGCTGTCCCTACCTGATAAGGTAAGTATAAAATATATTCTCCAAAATGTCAAGGACTTTTATGGTAATAATGCTCTTGATAGTTATATAGCAGAAAATCAAGATATTTTACAACAAGAAACAAAAGGACAAATAGATTTAGGAAAAGAGGGAGCAATAATAACACTTTTTGAAAAAGCAGATCATAGTACATTAATTCACGAAACAGGACATTATTTTTTAAGATTTATTGAAATGATGGCAAATAATGGAAGTAATATTTCAATAAAAGAATTAGAAACAATAAGAAAGTTCTTAGGAAATAATGGTGAAAGTTTTACTATAAGGCAACAAGAAAAGTTTGCTAGAACTTTTGAACAATATGTAAGAAGGGGTATTGCACCAAGTAATGATTTAAAACTTGTTTTTGAAGATTATAAAGAATGGCTAACTGATATATATAAAACATCAAAAGAATTAAAAGCAAATATAAATAAAGATATTATTGATTTTTTTGATGGTTTTATTATTGGTAGGGATAATAACACTTATTATCAATCAATAAACAATGATTTAGAATTAAATCAAGAAGTAGATATTTTAGATATATCTAACAGTATAAAAGGTAAAATTACAAAAGATAAAATAAAACAAAAGATACAAGAATTAATTGATAAAAAAGAACCCATTAAAACATTAAGTGAACCTTGGATGATAGATGTATTAAATAAGAAAAAACATCATATTTTACATGGAGCAAAAATATTAAATAATGTAAAAGATTTAAAGTTGAGAGATAAACAATTATTGAATATAGATAATTTAATTAAAAACTCTATATTAATTGAAACTGTTGATAATGTAAAGAAAGATAAAAAACCAAATATAGATAAATATTTATATTTTTATACACCAATAAAAGATAATAATAATATTTATTTAGTTAAATTATTTACAGAACAAAGAAAGAATAGCGAAGAAAATGTTGTTGATTTATATGATATAATAACAGTAAAAGAGTTATCAACTGGGCTTCAGGGGAATAAAACCCCTCTTTCAAATGCCACAGTTGATAACTCTAAGTTAAGTATAAAAGATATTTTACAAAATGTCAAGGACTTTTATGGTAATAATACATTAGATAGTTATGTAAAAGAAAATATTGAAAATACTACATTATATCAAGATATAGCTAACAACAATAATATTAATACTAGTGAAGAAGTATATAATAAAAACATAAACATACAAATAAATAATAATAACAGAATAAATAAAGTAAAAGATTATATAAATAATAAAAAAGAAATGATGGGTTCGACATTAGAAGGAACATTTATGTTAAGTGAAGATATAATAAGAAGAATAGGTGGTGAGGACTTATTAAGTTTTATAAAAAGATATGAAGCAAGAAAAATGATAAAAAGTAATGAGTATAATAATAAATTAATGGGTTTTTACGAAAATATGAGGTATTTAAAAAAGAATAATATAAATGATTATTATACTTATGATTTAGCACTGAAAAATAGTGATTTAAATAAAATAATAGAATTATCTGAAAAATATGAAGATATTAATTTATATGAAAATTACTTACAATTAAGAGATGTATTAGACGAATTTCACGAATTGGAATTAAGTGTTGGAATAGATGTTGGTTTTATAGAAAACTATATACCAAGACAAATTAAAGATTTGGATGGATTGTTATCAACATTAAGAAATGAAAGTATAGAAGATTTTAATAGAATACAAAAAGATTTGGAAACAGCAGAAAAAGAAGGGCAGATTTTAACAGAAGAGGATAAAATAAGAGTAGTAAATAATTTTATGGCTGGTTTTAGAAGTCCTATTTATGCTAAAACTGGTGGTGGTAACAATATAACAAAAGAAAGAAAAATAAAACAATTAAATGAAAAAAGTAATCCTTTTTATGAAACAACTGAGAAAGCAGTTGCTAATTATATAGCAAGAAATTATGATACTATTTTACAAAGACAATTCTTTGGTAGATTAAATAAAGATCAAGGTGATTTATTTAAAAAATTAAGAAATAAATATAGACAATTAAAAAAGTTGAAAGAAACAGATTCTCATAATATAAAGAAGAATGAAATTATAAAACTAGAAACTAAAAAGAAAATTCAGGAAATTACTTTAAATAATTTAAAAAAAATAAAAGATAAAACAAAAGAACAAGAAGATATAATAAATAAATTAGAAAAACAAATTAAATATCTAGATAGTAGTATTAATTTTTATAATAAAATAAAAGCAGACACAGTAAAGAATATGAGAAATAGAGAAGTTGAAAAAGAAATAAATGAATTAAGAGATAAATTAGATATTGATAATATATTAGAAAATAGTATAGCAAATTATGTAAATAGTATAGATCATATAAATAGCAAAGATGCTACATTATTAAAAAATACTATATTATATGTATTAAATCCTGCTACAACTTCTGGCTTTAGTAGTTTTATTTCAAATAGTTCTTATGGTATTGCTTTAACTGGTTTTATAAATACAATAAGACAATTTAAAGATCTAGCAACTACATTTTATAAAAATGGTTTTTTTAATACTATTAATAGTAGAAAGAATGTTGATGTTAAAGATTTGGGATTGGATGGAAATTTAAATGATATGTTAGGCTCCAAAGGTATTATAAATAGAATATTTAAAATAACATTATTTGAGAAAGTTGATTTATTTGCTAAAAGTACCTTTTTAAATAGTGCTTTTAAAAAAACAAAAAAGCTTTTATTGAATAATGATATAAATACTATTAAAGATATTGAATTAATATTTGGTAAAGATTCTGGGCAAGTAAAAGAAGATATAAAAAACAATAATATAACATTAGATGTTAAAAGTTATTTATTGATAAAATTATCAGAAACACAACCAATTTTTATGTCTTCAAGAGCTTTAAGTTATTTGAAAAATGGTAATACTAGATTCTTTTATTCTTTAAAAACTTTTACTTTAAAACAATTATCTTTATATAAAAAAGATGTATATGATAAAATAGTAAAAGGAAAAACAAACAATGAAAGAATTGAAGGTTTAAAAAATCTTATTACTTTACAATTTTATACTATGTTAGTTGGGTTGCCTGTTGATTTATTAACTAGTTTTGATGATGACGATTGGTTAGAACCTGAAATGATAAAAGATAGTGTTTTAGACAACATATTATATTTAAATATAATAAATAGATATGTAATTGATAGAGCAAAAACTAATCTTGGAACTGCTGCTTTTGATTTTGTTTTAGGTGTTCCTTTAACTAGTTTATTTAATGGATTATCAAGAGATATATATAAAATACAAAAAGGAGATTTTGAACTTGTAAAATCTGGACTATTAAGAAGTATAGCACCAAGTAGGGATGTATTGAAAGTGTTGGAGATGGGGGAAAAATGAGATTGCCACGTTTCGCTCGCAATGACAGAGAGGGGGCAATGACAGAAGAGTATATGTTTGTAGATTAAAAAATATTTATATTGTTAGAGTTGTTGATTATTAATTATATATCTCAGATCTGTGGTTTATATCAACAACAAGAATTAAAAGTATATCATCTTGTATATTACATATAATCCTATAATCACCAACTCTATATCTCCACAAACCACTTAGATTTGCGACTAATGGTTTACCAAAATATTTTGGATTTAAACTATTTGATACCTTATTTAAGTATTTTAAAATTTGAATTTTTATAGATTTATCAACTTTTTTTAAGAATTTCTGTGTTTTATCTTCAAATCTAATTTCCCAGGGCATTTTAATCTTCCTTTAAATCTTCTAAAGTTATATTATTTTCTTTTAAAATTTCTTTAAATGATACACTTTTTTTACCGTTTTTAAGCCATCTATTATAAGCCTCTTCTCCAATTTTAGCATCATATAAATCTTCAAGATACTCTTGTAAAGCAATTCTAATCATTGAACTTTTACTTCTATCTTCTTGTTTAGATATTTTAGTAAGAAGATTATTTAATTCTGTCGGGATTTTTACTGTTATTGTATCCATAGGTAATATTTATTGTTATATAGTAATATTATATATTACAAAATATTATTGTCAATATATTTTTTGAAGTTGACAATAATGGAAGGAATAACAGAGGTTGCCACGCTACGCTCGCAATGACAGAGTGGGAGGAAGCAATGACAGGGGGGAGGACGAGAGATTGCCACGCTACGCTCGCAATGACAGAGAGGGACAATGACAATAAAAAAATTATATAGAATAATTATTTGATGTATTTTATGGTTTTGATTTTAACTTTAAATAATTATTTTTATTAACAATAGGTTTGCCGGTTATTTTTTCTAAGTCTTTTCTTGCCTTTCCTGCTATTTTTCCGGCTTCTATTATATCTTTTTTTAAATTATCTCTTCCCTGTGTATTTCTTGTTTTATGAATTTCTTTTGCTGCTGTTTCTCCAAGATTTACAAAAGCAATTTCAAGATTTGTCATATGGTCTCTTAGATTTTCTTTTTTTAATCCTTTTAATTTTTTGTGTTCATTTGGTTTTAATCCAAATGTTGCTTGCGACATTAAAGCAGTAAAAATAGAATAATCTTTTTCAACTGCTCCTCTCATGTTCCATTCGTTTGTTAATTCTTTTCTAACTATTATTGACTGAATTCTTTGTTTAATCCATTCTTCACTATAACCTTTTTTTCTGTATATTTCCATCATTCTTTGTTGTGCTAATTCTGGGTCTTCTATTTCTTGTATTCTTTCATAACCAACTTTTGCTAACCATTGTTTAAATGGTTCTGCTTTTGGTGATGGAATAGATTGTATAATACGAAACATTGTTTCTGTGTTGGCACAGTCGGTGGCGTATTTTTTGCCATCTTCTGCTGTTAATTTAAGTTTGTGACATTTTGTCACGACCTCATTTCCTCCCTCAAATATAAGTCTTTGTTTGAGTTTTCTCCAGTAAGCTCCTCTGTCTTGCGATTGGCTATCAACTAAAACAGCTACAACATCCACAACAGAAAAATACCATTCTCCATTGTGTTCTATTCTTCTTATTTTTTTACTTTCAAAAGTTATCAATTCGTTATTCATAAATGTATCATATTAATAATATATAGTTCAATAATACATTATGAAAAATTATTTTTCAATTTATTTAATAAAATACAAGAAAAATTAGTATATTACATCATTTAAAACAATGTTTTAAAATATACATAACTTAACAACTTTTAATATTAAATGGTTCAAAGTGTAGATAAAACTTATGAAATTGCTTTTGATGCTAATGTTAAAAAAGATTATCAAGGGCAAGCTTTTTTAAGAAATTATGTTTATACAAAAGGAAACGTTGTTGGAGACAGAATCAAGTTTAGAAAAGTTGGTTCTGTTCTAGCAAATGAACATAATGCTTATAGTGATATGACTTATAGCGACCCACAATATGGACAAGTAGAGGCTGTATTTAAAGATTGGGAATGTGCTTTATTAATTGATAAACCACAAACTCATAATTTTACATATGACGAAGCTGTAATTGATAGTGAGATTGTAGCAGAAGCAGTAGCAAGAAGGTTAAATCAAACTATTATTGATGCTTTAGCAAAAACTATAACTCCTGAATTAGGACAGGCTAGTTCAAAATTAACAGTTGCTACTTTACAAAAAGCAAAAAGATATTTTGATCAAAAAGGTGTTCCTGGAAACGAAAGATATTTTTTACATACAGCGCAACAGATAGAGCAATTAATGTCTGAAACAAAAGCAACGTCTAGCGATTATGTAAATGTAAAAGCTTTAGTTGAAGGAAATATTAAAAACTTTTTAGGCTTTAATTTTGTTTTGGTTCCTGATATGAAAGAAGGTGGACTTCCTACTGGTGAGGATAGTGGAAATTATGAAAAAGGTTTCATAATTCATAAAAGAAGTATTGGTTTTGGAGTTCCAAAAGAGGGAGAAATAACAACAAGTAAAGATTGGTTACCACAAAAACAATCTTGGCAAGTATGTGCTACTCTTTCTTGTGGTTCTGTTATAATTGACGATGTTGGTGTATTACCGATTAAAACAATAAATGAATAGGAGGAATTATGGCTTTTAAAATTGATAATTTAACACCATTTGCTAATAATGGAAAAAGAGGTAGGGTTCCTGTCTTATATATCTATTATAATCAAGATAATGATACTATAACAGACGCTGGTTTTTTACCATATGGAACTTTTGAAGTTGGTGATCAAGTTTTGGTTATTAATAATGATTATACTAGCAATGCTTGGTATAATGTAACTATTAGTAATAAAGTTATAACATTAGTAAAAAATGTTTGATAATAATATAAAAAAAATGTCATTACAATATCTAGGGATCGATGCCCTAGATGTTGATTTTGACAAAAATGAAGAAGAATTAGCTATAAAAGTTAATTTTGTTTATGAAAATATAATTAGAAAAGCACTTTCTAATTATAAATGGTCGTTCGCTGTCAAAACTCAATTATTAGAAGAAAAAAAATTATTAGAAGATTATAAATATAAATATTCTTATACTCTACCCAGCGATTATTTAAGATTAACAAATCCTTTTGTTGATAAAAATAAAACTACTTTAATATATGATTTTGAAATTAAAGATAGTTTTATAACTAATTATGAAAAAGTTTATATTGAATATATAGCAAGAGTAGAAAGTGAAAAATTTCCTGAATATTTTAAAACATATATTGCTTATAAAATAGCAAAAGAATTATGTTTTAATTTAACAGGTGATACTGATTTATTGAGTATTATGACATTAAGGGCTAATGAAGAGTATATTAGTGCTAAAAATATAGATTTTTTACAACAACCAGTAAAAACAATTCAAGATAATCCTTTCATTAATGCGAGGTATTAATGCCAAAAACAAAACAGAAAAGAATTAAGTTTAGTAAAGGAGAAATAAATCCTTTATTAAGTGAAAGAACAGATATTGATATTTTAGATAATAGTGCTAGTTATATTAAAAACTATACACCGACAATCTTTGGTGGTATTAAAACAAGACTAGGGACGAAATATATTGATATAGTAAGAAACATAATTAATAATATTGAGAACCCGACTATTACAAGTTTAATAGGTGGAAATCAACAGGATTTATTTAATGATAATGTTTTTACTAGTGATAAAATATTAAATAAACAACCATTATTTAATATAAAAGCAGGAAACGAACTTAATTCTTTTGTTAGATTTACAATAAATGATATTTATTTTAATAAACATTTAGATAGTGAATTAACATATGAATTAGAACAATTTGAAGAACAAAATACAAATAGTCAATTATCTTTTACATTAACACAACAAGATACTTATTATAAATTACAATCTATTAATATAGATGTAGCAGGGAAAACATATTTAGAAACTCCAATAATAACATTTAGCAAAGATGATTTACAACCAGAAGAAACATTGCCACAAGCAGAGGCAATAATAACAAATGGAGTTTTAACAGGAACAACTATAACAGATGCTGGTAATTTATTAACAGATACAGGATTAACAATATCTATTACACAACCAACAGAACAAACAATATATTATAAATTAAAGCAAATAAATATAGTTCAAGCAGGCAATAATTATAAAACACCACCATTAACTACATTTAGTAAAAGTGATATTACAACATTAGAAACATTGCCACAAGCAGAGGCAATAATTAATAATGGTATTTTAGAAAGTATTAATATAACAAATAATGGTAAATTATTAAATCAAGATAATTTAGTATTAACAATAGAACAACCACAAGATTATAATGAAGAAATAGAAATAAAAGATTTAGATAATAATATTTTAGAAACATTTACAATTAATGAAACACCACAAGATATAACAATATTATTAAGTCAAAACTATCAAGAAGTAAATGTTGTAAGAAAGAATAATGATTTTTTAAATACTGAACTTGTATTAACAAACTTTAATTTTAATGTAGAGAAACCAGAAATAACAAGTAATATTGGTGGAGATACAAGCAATTCATTAAATAATTATGAAAGTAATGTAATAGGAACAACAACAGGTGAATTATTACATTTTACATTTAATGAAAAAGTAAATTATTTTACTATTAATGGATTGAAACTAGGAGCAGGAACAGAAGCAGTTTTAAGATGTAGAATTAGAACAACAAAATATGGAAGTGATAGATACGATTACAGAATAGAAAATGTATTAATAGATAATGCTGGAACTGGTTATAAAGATGGAGAACAAGAAATACAATTTACTTTAAGAAGTGAATATGGTGCTAGTTGGTTAATAAGTCCACAAGCAAAAGCAATAATAGAAGATTATAAAGTAAAATCAACAGTTATATTAGATACAGGTTGGACTAGAACAGTAGAAGCATCGGGATTAGGTGGAGATAATAGATTAGCAAGTGCTAGATTACCATTAATGGGAGCAGAAATACCATTAATTGTAAAATTACAGGCAAAAGAAGATGATGGAACTTGGATTGATATTCAGCAAGTAGAAATAAACGATAATGAAGAAATAAATATAAATGGAATTATAGATACAAAAGGATATAAAGAATATAGATTATATAAAGATAATACAGACGATATAACAAAACCATTATTAATAAATAGTATTACATATGGAAATTATGGAAGTTTTACAAAGAATGCTCGATTAATACCTTTTATTTATGATGAAAAGTATTTATTAGTTTTATGTGCTGGGTATATATCTATTTATAAAAATGATGTATTAATAAATAATTTACAAGCAATAGATATAACAAACGATATTTTAGAAGAATTAAAATATACACAAATAGAAAATAAATTAATATTAACACATACAAAACTTTTTCCATTGGAAATAACATTAAAAGATAATGTTTGGTCGATTAATAAAATGAACTTGATTAATATACCATATCATAATTTTGATTATGAAAAAGAAACAACAATAAATAATATTACTTTAACACCATCAACAGAAGAAGGAAGTATTAGTATAACAAGTAATAGTTCTTTTTTTACAGAGCAATCAGTAGGACAAATAATAGATGGTAATGGTGGACGATTAAAAATAACAAAGTATGTAAGCAACAATGAAATATTTGGATATACAATAATTCCATTTTATACAAAAAAAGCTTTTACAAATTTTAAATATATAGATGGTTTTGAAAAAGTATGGAGTGAAGAAAGGGGTTTTCCAAATGCTTGTTTATATTATCAACAAAGATTATGGTTTGGTGGAAGTAGAAGTCGACCACTAGGTTTATGGGCTTCAAGAGTAGGACAATACAACGATTTTAACAATATAGGAAATTATGATAATGATGGAATAAATGTTGAACTATCTAGTAAAGATAACGGTGATATAATAAACTTATATGGAAATAGAGGATTACAAATATTTACAGAAACAGGGGAGTTTGTAGCAAATGAGGGAAGTTTGACACCAAATAGTATATTTATAACACAAACATCATCTGTAGGTAGTGATATAAAAATGAATGTTTTTGATTTAGCAGGAACAACTATTTTTATAGATAAAAAAGGGCTTAATTTAAACACATTTATTTATAATGATACAGTAGCAAGCTATAATTCACAAGCAATAACATTATTAAATAATACAATATTAAAACAACCGAAAGGCCTTGCTGTTGATTATAATAGTAGTTTTGAAGATGGAAACTATATTTATATTGTAAATAATGATGGAACAATGGCAGTAGGAAATATACTTTTAGAACAATCAATAAATGCTTTTACAAGATTTGAAACAAAAGATGGTGAAATAAAATCGGTAATAGATTTAGATAATGATATTTATATTTTAACATTAAGAAATAATTATTTATTTATAGAAAAGATTGGAGATTATAAAACAGATTTTACACAAGAAACAAATATAGTAAATGGAATAGTAAATAATTTATCTAATTATAAAAATGTTAGAATATATAATGATAATAAAGATTATGGAAGTTTTGAAGTTGTAGATGGTGCTGTTAATTTACAAGATGCTACTATAAATGATAAAGTAAATATTGGAGTTGATATTGAATGCGAATTAATAAGCAATGATATATCAATTAATAATCAAACTACTAATATTAAAACAAGATTAACAAAAGCAACAATAACAGCAGATAAAGAAACAAAAGAATTAACATTTAATAATAAGAAATATAAAAGTAAGATTGTTTATGATGACGCTATATTTAATATGTATAGTGTTAGTAATTATGAATTAAAAAACAGATTCTCAATTAAAAGTATATTTAATAAAATAAATATTAAAAGTATAGTTCTGGATGTGAATTATGGGGAGTGA
>CASELL010000012.1 GCA_949288805.1 uncultured Alphaproteobacteria bacterium
TATTAAACTGAAACAGTTATTTTTTATATTAAACATAAATTAATTATATCATTAATTAACTTGATTTTATGATAAAAATAAGAATGGGAAAAGTCAAGAGCTTTTGTTTAGCGTCATACTTATACATCATTTTTTTTCTTTAAAGCAACCATAATATTAATAATACTAGCAGGAGTAATACCCATAATTCTACTTGCCACTTCTATATTATAGGGTTTATGAAGTTTTAATTTTTCTTTTACTTCATTAGTCAAACCACCAACAGAATCATAATCAAAATCTACTGGTATTATCATATTTTTTTCTTTCTCTAAAAACTCTATATCTTGTTCTTGTCTTTTTATATAAGGAGCATACATCGCATTAATAGCAACCTGCTCTTGTATCTTTTTATCAACAAAATCAATATTAATTATTTTTTTAATATCTTCAATTGTAATATTAGGATTACCTAATAATTCATAAAGATTTCTTTTTACACCATCTTTTTTTATATTTATATTATAACTTTCCAATTCATTAGGTGTAAAAGTTTTAGATTTTAATAAACTTTCAAAATCTTCAATTTGTTTTTTTCTTTCAAAATAAAGTTTTTGTCTCTCTTCACCAACACAACCAACTTCAATTCCTAATTCTGTCAATCTTAAATCAGCATTATCTGCTCTTAAATACAATCTATATTCTGCCCTTGAAGTGAACATTCTATATGGTTCAGTAATACCAAGAGTAGTTAAATCATCAATCATTACACCAATATAACTATTTTCTCTACTCAATACAAACTCTTTCACACTATTGATTCCAGCAATCAAGCCCTGTGCTCCTGCCTCTTCATAGCCAGTAGTTCCATTAATCTGTCCAGCAAGAAAAAGATTTTTAATTTTTTTAGTTTCCAATGTGGGTTTTACTTCTAATGGGCTAATATAATCATATTCTATAGCATAAGCATATTGTAAAATCTTACAATTTTCAAGTCCTTTAATAGAATGTATAAAATCTTCTTGAACATCAATAGGTAAAGATGTAGATATTCCATTAGGATAAACAATATTACTACCAATACCTTCTACTTCTAAAAATATTTGATGTCTTTCTTTATCACTAAATCTAACTAATTTATCTTCAATAGAAGGACAATATCTAGGTCCCCTACCAACAATCTTTCCACCATATAAAGCAGATCTTTTTATATTGTCTTTAATAATTTTATGAGTATCTTGATTTGTATAAGTAATAGCACAATCTATTTGAGGAACTAAAACTTCTTTATCCATATATGAAAAAGGTACTGGAACTTTATCACCATACTGAACTTCAAGCCCTTCAAAATTAATAGTATTTTTATCAATTCTAGCAGGAGTACCGGTTTTTAATCGTCCAAGATCAAAATTATTTATTTTAAAAAACTTACTTAATTCTTTTGCTGGTTTTTCATGTATTCTTCCTGCTTCTTCTGTATCATCACCTCTAAAAATTACACCATTCAAAAATGTACCTGTCGCAACAACAACTGATTTACAAAATAATTTTTCACCATTAGCAAGAACAACACCTTTTACTTCGTTATTTTCTGTTAAAATGTCAACAACTTCATTTTCAATAATATCAATATTTTTATATTCTTGTAATAATTCTAACATTGCTTTTTTATAAAGATTTCTATCAATTTGACATCTAGGCGACCACACAGCTGGACCTTTACTTGAATTTAATATTTTAAAATGAGTCCCAGCTCTATCAGCAGCTTTACTCATTAAACCGTCAAGAGCATCAATTTCTCTAACTAATGTTCCCTTAGCGACACCACCAATCGAAGGATTACAAGATAGTTCTCCTATATTTTCTTTATTAAAAGTAATCAAACAGGCTTTTTTACCCATTCTAGCAACAGCGGATACAGCTTCAATACCAGCATTGCCACCACCTATAACTATTGTTTGGTACATTTTTCTTTTATATATAAATTAATTTTTTTAAAAATAGAAAACAATACTATAAAAAGTAGAGTAAGTGGAATAACAATAAAAAAAGCCATAAAATAATGAAAAATAGTTATAAAAACAGTTAATAAAGTATTTAAAAACTTTTTTATTAAACTTTTTTTAAATACTTTATTACTATCTGTAACGTTTTTAATATTATAATTATCTTCCATTTTTTCTATTTTTTATATAAAAATAACTCTTTTTTACCAAAAATAATAAAATTATAAATAATAGTATTAAAGGTAAAAATGTAATAAAAATAATCAAACAATTAATCAATGCAAAACAAACCGAAATTAATAAATTTACAGCTTCATTAATACTTTTTTTAATTGACCAATTATTATCAATATTTTTAATATTTTCTTCTATTGTTAAATTAACATTAGAATATTCAACATCTTTATCTATATTTAGATTACTTTTTTCTAATCTCTCAATTTCCAATTGAACATTATTTAATTCTTTTTCAACTGCTATTATATCAGTTATATTTTTAGCAGTATTCATCATATTTCTTAATTTATCTCTTCTAGTATAAAGATTTTTCAATCTATTTTCATTATCGTTATACCTTTCGGTGTAGTCAATAGTGTAATAGCTTTCACTTTTTACATAGTTATCACCCTTAATATCTTTAATATAGTTATTAACATTTTTACTAGGAACTTTTATATTTAAAGATAAAACTTGGTTGTTATTATTTATATAAGAATTGAAGTTTTCAATATAACCATTATATTTTTTAACCAATTCAGTAATATCTTCTTGATATTTTACAACATTATCAACAGATAAAGTCAAAGAAAAGTTTTGTGCTATTTTTTTGTTTGTAAAATCAACAGCAGAATCAAGAGCCATTGTTTTTGTAGCAACATAATTTCTAGCAAGAGGTTGTACTACATCATTTCGTATATTATTGCCACTATATAAAACTTTATACAGTACAAAAACAATTATTAAAAATAATATTATATTTTCTTTAATAAAATCATTAACTTTTTTATAAATATTTTTCATAACAAAAATAACTGTAATAACTATAATTAATATATTTTATACAATTTAAAAAACAAGATTATTTTTTATCTTCTTTTTTATTAACTTGTGCTATATACGGAGTTTGTTTTGGAACAAAAGTTTGAGGTAATAATCTCTTTGTAAACATCTTATCTTCATAATACTTAATTTTATTACATCTAATAGGGTTTTTAGATTCTATTAGTATTATTTGTTCATCTCTAGGAAGGGTAATAATTTCTTGAGGCATCAAAAGAGCTCTACTTGCTTTATTAATATTAACATTTCTAGATCCAGGGTTCAAATCTATATATTTAGGTCTATTAGCACTTTCGCTAACAATGGTTTTATTACCTAAGAGTTTAGAAATCATTTCAGCGGTAGTAGCATTGTTTGCAGCAAAAGTAATACGGTAAGAACAGTTGGACAAGAAAGAATTCATACCCGCATCTTTATATATATCCTTTAACTGGTCAGTATCCTGAACAATTAAGAATACTTTAACTTTATAACCTCGGTAGTAAGCAATACCTAATTTAATTTCATTTAATTCACCAAGAGTTGGAAACTCGTCAAGCAACATCATACAACCAATCTTCTCTTCTTTGGTAGGCATTTTTTGAGTAAAAATACTTCCTGCTTGTTGATAAAATATTTGTAATAATGGTTTTAACCTTTCAATGTTGTTTGGAGAAATACCTACATACAAAGTATGTGGTTCTCTTCTAAATTTACCAATATTAAAGTGACTTTTTGAAGTAGCAGTATCTACAAAAGGGTTTGACCATAAACTCAAAGCAGAAGAAGCAGTAGAACAAACACCTGATCTTTCTTTATCTGCTTTATTTAAGAAAGCAGCCAAATTCATATAAGCAACAGGGTGAATTTCACCACCAAGAGTATCAAGAACAACAGCTAACGTGTAGGGCAAGTCTTCACTTCTAATCATTCTTAATGTTTCACCCAAAGATTTTTGTTTAGCTTTATCTGCGTACAAATATAACATTAAACCTTCTGTAAGAGCTCTAGCTTCGTTAACCCAGAAATCTTCTTTTGGTAATAAGAATTTTGTAATCTTCATCACATCGTCTACTAATCCACCAGCATCTCTTGCTACCCAGTCCATAGGATTATAACAGTGTGTAATACCTTGCTGATCGGCAGGGTTCCATAAGAATACTTTTTGTTTTAAAACTTTAAATCTATAACCACTAGTTTTTTCATAGTTTTCAAGTTTAATATCATGAACTATAACAGATTCGTCCCAAAATAATAAGTTAGGAATTACAAATCCCACACCTTTACCAGAACCAGTAGGAGCAAATAACAAACAATGCTGAAAAGAATATTCTACTAAATATTTACCTTTATATCTACCAAGCAACATACCTCTCTTCTCAAAAAGTTTTGCTTTTTTAATTTCTTGAAGAGTTGCCCAGTGTGCTTCACCATATTGGCTTTCTGGCTGTTTAAATGGTTTCCATTCAAAAATCTGTGTTTTATATTTATAAAGGAAATAAGCATACGTTCCAAATGGAATTAAAATAGATGATAAAACTTTTATAAAATAAGAAGAATAATTTGAAAATTGAGAAAAATTCGTTAAAACAAAACCAACATTCCTACTAAACTCAACGCTAATGACACTGTAAAACGCGGCAAAGTTTCTAGCTATAAGCAAACGTCTAACATAATCTGTTCCTCTAATTAAAAGCAACAATAAAACACCTGATAATAAGTAAGTTATTATTAAAGTAACAATAATAGATAAGGATATAACTGTAAAGTTCCTTAATGTAATAGCTAAATCGTTTTGTGCCATAAAAAAAAATAAAAAGTGCTATAGAAATAATAAAACTAATTTAATAAATATCAAGTAATTTAATTTAATCAAAAAAAACAAATAAAAACAATTATAAATATAACTTTCAACCACAAGTTTGTATTTTAATATATAATATATTATAATAATACATACAGTAATAATTTTAAAAAATATTATGGAAAAAAGTAATATAGAGAGAATAAAAGCTATAAAACGAGGCCTTTTTTATAGATCTTTGAACGTTTCAAAAGAAGAATTGGGGGAGATAATTGATAATATAAAAACACAAGAAGAAGTGGACTCTCTTATGTTTTTTTTGTTTAATTATTTTGATACAGATTTGATTATAAAACTCATAAAAAATAAAAATATTAATGGAAATAGTGTTTTTCATTTGTTGTCAAAAGAACAAATAAATTGTATTTTTAAAAATAATAAAGAATGTCTAAAAGACAAAGAAATAACAAAACATTTTTCATCAAAACAAATTAGAGATTATAATAGTGAAGATGTGATAAATATATTCTTAAATAATGATGGAACATTAGACTCAGAAAGAATAAATTCATTAGATATATTAGCTTTAAACCAACTGCTAGCAACAATTAATCCAAATTATATAGAAGAAATATTAAATATTTTAGAAATAAATAAAATAAAACATATAGATAGTGAAATATTTAAAAAAATTAATAATATAAATATTCTTAATAATTCAGTGCTTAAAGAATTAACATATGAACAATTTAATTCTTTAAATAAAGAACAAACAATACAAATATTGATAAAAAATAAAAAATTACAATATCTAAATGATGATATTTTAGCAAGAACAGATATAAATTTTAATGATTATAATGGAATAATAGGTAGCACAATAAAAGCTATTTCTTTTGGTTATCTTTATAGCTATAAATCAAACAAAAAAGAAATTTTAGAACAGGTAGAATTACTACGAGATAAAGCTTCATTAGTTCTACAAGGTGACAACTTATTAAATACAGATCTTTATATATGTATAAATAAAAACAACATAAATGATTTTTCGGAACAACAAATAGTACAAATATATGAAAACGCCGAATTTCTAGATAAAGAAACTATACAGGCCACAAAAGAGGAAAAACTGCTAAAAGTCAAAAATCTTGGTAAAATTAAAGAAATGTTAACAAAAGATCAGTTTGTAGCTCTATTTAAGAACAACAGATTAAAAGAAATTAATAGAGATATATTAGAAAAAATGTTTTCTGAATATATGAATCCAAATCTTTTTAATAGCCTTACAAATGAAGAAATAGCTAATAATATAAACGATATACATGGATTTTTAAATTTAGTTAAAGACGATGTTATAGAAAAAATAAAACCAGAACATATAACAAACAATGTTACGGCTCAAGAAATAGTAAACAGTAAAAATTTTGATAAATTAAGTGATCAAACAAAAAATCATATAATAAATACTTATCCAGAAATAAATATATATAACATTGATAACTTAAATAGTATTATTGAAAATGATAAAATAAACATGGAAGCAAAATCAATTGTTTCTTTTACTAAAGAAAGAATGGACGAGCTAAGTGATAAATCTATAAAGAATATCTTAAAAATGAATCCAAGAACAGAAAAAAATAAAATAAAAAAAGAAGTAATAATGAAACGGGTATTTGAAAACACAGACAATATTATATCTAAAAAAAGGTTAAAAGAAAAGATTACAGACTGTATAAATACAAATAATTTTAAAGACCTATGTACGATATGTAATAAATACAATAAAAACAATGTAATTAAGATATTAGAAAAGGTTAAGCCAAAAAATAATTTTTATGGAAAAGTAGCAGAAATAGAAATTCTAAAAAATCTAGTTCTTTTAAAAGATGATTCAAAAAAAGAATACCATAATATGATTAATAAAATAAAACAATTATGTAATACGAAACCTAATAGTTTTGGTAGTTATATTTTTAAAACTGAATATTTAAATAGTATAGTAAAAGAAAATATTTTAAATAAAGATTTAAATGAAAAATTAATGGAAGAATCAATAGCTAATATTAAAAGTTGTATAAATACATACTATGGAACCTTAGAAAAAAACTCTATAAATAATGAATTGAGAGACTTATATTCAAAAGCACTTCTACAATATTATGATGTTTTGGTTGATAAATATAATATAAATATTGAGGAATTATATAATAAACTCGAAAATAATAAAATAACTTTAAACAGAGAAGAAATAACATGCTTAGAGGTCTTAAAAGAAGCTTATAATATTAAACCGGATGCTGTAAAAAAGGTAAAATCTTATGTAACACCAGTGTTGTCAATAGCATCAAAAATGGTTGCCGGATATTATGCAACAAAAATTGTTAATAATACAACTAATTCAACCATTTTAAGCGGAGCTGTTGCTGGTGGTGCAGTTGCTAATATTACTATAAATGCTATAAATATAGCAGAAAGAAATAATTTTTTCTCAAATAAGGAAAACTACTATAAAAAAGATATAAAAAAAGAGTACGGTTTTTTTGATAATATTAAAAATTTTTTTCAAGAAAAAGTGGTGGTACCACTTAAAAAAATGAAAGCGAAAAAAATGAAAAAAAATGGCCAATATGTTAAGGGTATTTTTGGTTATAATAATAATGATGGAGAAATAAGCTATTGTGTTTATAAAAACAATGCTATAGATAACCAAAACAAAAAAATAGAAATATATAATAAAAACCAAAAAAAACAAATTAATAAAAAAATAATAGAAGATTATAGTAAAGAAAATAATAAAAATATAAAACTTGTAAATTCTTTAATGGAAATAAAAAAAGAAGCTTTAAAAATACAGTATAATAGAAAATTAGAAGAAATATATAAAGAATTTCCAGAATTAAAGAAAAATAATGTAAATTTATATAGTATTCTTAAAGGAGTATTGTCTTCTGGAGTAGATGTATTAACTCTTGGACAAAGTGAAAAAATACATAATTGTTTTAACGATAATGAAAAAAATATAAAATATAAAAAATGTATGGATGCTTTAGAAAAAATAAATATAGAATATAAAAAAAATAAAGCATCTATAATAGAAGAACATGCTAAAAGATTGTTAAACTTAAATCCAGAAGAAAGGGAAAAAATAGATAATTACATGGAAAATGTTTTTATAAAACCAATAAAACAAAAAAATAATGGAGACCTTGCAACAAAAATATATAATACATATGGAGTTGTAAACAATTATATAGAAGTTGATAATATTGGAAAAAAAATCAATCCAAATAATACCATTTTGTATTCTATTAATAGAATAAATAATAAAAATGTCAATAAAGCATGTGATGAAACCATAACATTAATATTAACAGATAATATTGATGAAGAAATAAAATTAAAAAATATAAATAAATTGGTACAATATATAACTAAACTAAAAGATAGAGGTATAGATATAACCAAATATCAAGATAAAGTATGTTTTTTGATGTCAAGTCTTAAATATTTTAAAGATAGCGACCTTTCAGATAAAATAAAAGAACAATACGTGGAAAAAATTGAACCATATATAGAAAAAACATATAAACAAAGAATTAACATAAAAAGAAAAGATATAAGTTTAAGTTGTTGATTTTTTAATTAAATAAATCATTTACCATAAATTACAAGTAGATTGTTTATAATTTGCTTGTAATTTCTTTTAATTTATAATTATCAAAAATAAAATTATCACAAATTTTGAAATCGCCTTTATTAAATTTTATAAAATATTTATCATTATAAGTTAAAATAAAATCCTTATCAGCTTCTTCTAATTTAGCCCACAATTGATTTATTTTTTTATCTTCATAGTCAAAATCTATTTTTAATTCTTCACAAATAAACATTTTTATTATTGTTAATTTTAAAGGAAAAATTTCAGTATTTTTTCTAACTTGTTTTTCTGCTACTGTATTAAAATATTCATTACCTTTTTTACATATTTTATATTTATCATATAAACCTTGATCAAAATATTTTATAAAATAATATTTTAAATTTTTTTCACCATTTTTTAAATAATTTTCTAGACTATCATATAAATACTTTTCTACATTATCATTAGGCAAAGTATCCAATAATTTTTTAAATAAATCACAATTATTTTTTAAATATTTTTTCCAAGTATTATTAAAACCTTTTTCAAAATTTTGTTTTACAAAAACTTGATTTGATTTTAATAATGAGTTTTCAATAAAACCATCTTCCAATATTAATAAATTTTTAATTACTATATTATTATTTTTACTAATAATATTAAATATTTGCTCTGTTAATTTGTAATATTTTTCAAAATCTTTTTTATCAAAATTATTACTAGACATCATTTTATCTAAAAAATTAATTTTATCGTTGTGATTTTTTAAACTCATTTTAAGCAAAAAGCTAATTTGACCATCTTGATTTTCTAGACTTTCTGCTTTTAAAATCAAATCCTCCCAACCTTCATTAATTAATTTAATTTTTAATTGCTCTTCTTCTAATCCTTCAATATTATTATCAATTTTTAAAATATCTTTCTTTTCTATAAAATCATTAATAAAATTTATAAAATTTTTGTAAAACTCAAAATCTATAATATTTTCTTGATTTTCTAACAAATTTTTAATTATTCTAGAATGTTTATTAAAATCATCACCATAATATCTGCTAATAAAATATAAATACAATCTACTTTTATAATCCATTGCTTCAAATTCATTTTTACTTAATTTAAAATAATCATTATTAAAATAATCATTATCAACAAAAAAATCCAAAGTTCTACAAACATCTTTAAATAAATGATTGTCTTTAATATATTTATCAAAATATGTATAAAATTTATATTTATTAAACTCTTCTACATCTTCTTTAACAAAATAATTAATTATTATATTATATAACAAATTCATAAAATATTTATCATAATCTTTTTTATTTTTATCAAAAAAATAATTAATATACGTACTATTAAATTTATCTATTTTATCAATATTCTCTTCATTATTTAATTTATTAAATAAATGTGCTTTAAAATTTTCAAATTCTGTTAAATATTTTCCTCTTAAATTTATTTTTATATATAAATCTTCTTTTGTATCAAAAAATAAAAATGTTATTTTATCAATATTTTCAATAATTTTTTCTTTATGTATTACATCTAAAACTTTTATCATTGACATTATAGTAATATCAAATTTCCAATCATACAAAAACCACTCTTCATTTTGTATATAATTTTCAGTATTACATTTTTCTTTATCAAAGTTTTCAATTAATTGCTTTACAAATTCTTTAGAAGTAGTTCTTGACTCATAAGAAAATTTATCTTTTAAAATATCCTTTCTACCAGAATATAAATATAAAAGAAATAATAAAGTTAATCTTTGTTGCCCATCAGAAGGATAAAAAGCATCATCTTTTACTTCACCACAAATTAAATTAAAACTTAATTCCTCTTTAATATTTTTTATATCATTAATAAAACTATATAAAATTTCTTTATTAAAACCATGTAAATAATCTCTTTGTGTATCAGGAATAACAATTTTGTATTTTTGTATTAATTCAATAAAATTCATTTTTTTAACAGAACTCATTTTCATTCTTCCCAAAAATCCTTAATAACTCTAATCATTTCTTCCAAATAATTTTCTTTATCTTCATCATCCCATTTTTCTTTATTATAACTAGATTTATTATCATCTTTAAAAACATTGTAAATATTTAGAAATACATTTTTAGTACAAGGTAAAACAAATTCATTATTTTTTATTTTATCAATAATTACTTTTCTTTTTTCTTTAAAATTTTTATCTTGATAACTTCTATTAGTTGATTCATCTAATAAACATAAATTAGATATGTTATCATCTGATTCTTGACTATTATCTTTTGTAGCATGTATATGTTCAATATCCCACCAATATTTTTTATAATTACAAAAATCAACACCATTTAAAACATTAAATAACAATAACATATCTTTAACTTTTTTGTCTTTATAATATAAATTTTTTATATATTTTTCTATATTGTTTTTTGTAAAATGTTCTTTAATTATGTTTTTAAAATCTTCTTTTTTATAAATATTATTTTTACAAATATCTTTAATATTTTTTATATTACTAGCAATTATATAACCCACAATATCATACATATCATTATAAAATATCATTAACTTTGATCTAATTTTTAATATATCTTGCCAAATATTATAAACTGCTTCATTACCACTTTTATTAATTTCATTTTTAATATAATTGAAAATAGGATAATTAATATCGTTTTTAACAATACCTTTATTCTCATAAAACATTTCAAAAATTAAATCAAATCTATTTTTATAATCTTCATTAACTAAAAAATACCAAAAAGAATCATTTTGTAGTTCTCTACTTAATAACTCCCATTGAATAACTAATTCCTTTTTAGTGATATAATTTTCATTTTCAAAATTTTCATTCTTAAACAAAATTGCTTTAATTAAATCTGCTTCTGTAAAATCTATTTTATTATTATTTATTTTCTCAAAAATATTTACATCATTCGTCTCATATTCCAATATAAAAGTTTTCTTTAATAATTTTTCTTTAAACTCTACTTTGTCATTATTTTTAAAAAAATCTTGTATTGTTTTTATTGCTTGATTTTTATAATAATTACTAATATTATTTTCTTTACTTTCTATTTTAAAAAAATTTTTTTCATCCAATTCTTGTAATATTAAAAAAATTGTAGTAATTCTTTGTTGTCCATCTATCAATTCTACATCTTTAATATTATTTCTTTTTACTACAATTTGTTGTAAAAAATACTTTTCACTATTTTTTATATCTTCTAATAAATCTTTTACTTGACTATCTTCCCATTTATAAGGCCTTTGATAACTATTAATAAAAAAATTGTATTCTTGTAAATCTTCAATACTTTTTTCCATTTTAAAATATTTTATAATACAAAAATATAATACTTATATATTTCTAAAAAACAATAAATTATTGATTTTTTTTTAATTTGAAATATATTTATATAAAATACTATTAATTTTTTATGAAACTTTTTATAATAGCAGGCGAAAAATCTGGTGATTTATTAGGTTCTAAAATATTACAAAATATTAATAAAAATGTTTTTGATATTTATGGAATTGGTGGTGAATTAATGTTAAAAAATGGCTTAAAAGAAAGTTTATTCCCTATGGAAGAATTATCTTTAATGGGTATTTTTGAAATTTTACCCAAAATATTTAATTTATTAAAAAGAATTAAACAAACTGCTGAATATATTATAAAATTACAACCTGATGTAGTATTAACAATAGATTCTCCCGATTTCTGTTTTAGAGTAATGAAACTTGTAAAAAAATTAGACAGGGAAAATAAAATTAAAAAAGTTCATTTTATAGCACCTAGTGTGTGGGCATATAGAGAAAAACGAGCAGAAAAAATATCTAAAATATACGATTTATTATTTTGTATTTTACCATTTGAACCATCTTACTTTGAAAAATATGGCTTGAAAACTATTTTTGTAGGCCATCCACTTTATGATACAACAGAATATAATAATATACAAAGCAACACAGAAAACAACAACATACAAAACAATAATATAATATCAATTACATTAGGCAGTAGAAAAGGCGAAGTAAACAGATTTTATCCTATAATTATTGATGTAATTAAAAAATTAAATAGAGAAGATATTAAATATTATTTTCTTGCTACAAATTATACATATGACTTAATTATTAATAAATTAAAACAAAATAATATACAAAACATAGAAGTAATAAAAGAAAATAAAAATGATATAATTAAAAAGTCTGTTTTAGTAATATCGAAATCTGGTACTAATACATTGGAAAATGCTGGTTTTGCTGTACCTATGGTTGTATTTTATAAATTTGGTTTTTTAACTAATATTATAGCAAAAAGAATTAAGAAAAAAAGTAAAGTAAAATTTGCTACAATAATAAATATTATAAATAATAAAGAAATAATACCTGAATGTTTATTAAATGATTGTAATTCTAACTGTATTTATAATAAAGTAAAAGACTTATTAAATAATCCCGAATTAAGAAAAGAACAAGTTGAAAATAATTTAAAAACAATTAGTATTTTAGGTTATAAAAACAATAACAATTCTGGAAATATTATAGCAAAAAAAATAGAAGAGTTATGCGATTAGTTTATTTTTTAATTTTATTTAATTTATTTTGTTTAAATGGTTATTCTAAAAATAATTTTAAACAAGATGTAAACAAGCCAATAAAAATAGAATCAAATGAAATATCAATGAAAAAAGATAGTAATATTATAGTATTTACTGGTAATGTTGAAGCCAAACAAGATAATTTAATAATATTAACAGATAAAATGTTAGTTGAATATGAGGGCACAAAAATAAATATAAAAAATATAAAAGTTGATGGAAATGTAATTTTAAAAAATAATAATATAGTAGCTAGTAGCGATAAAGGAGAATATGATTTAATAAAAAATATTATAGTTTTAGAAGATAATGTTATTTTAACAGAAAAAGATGTTGTTGTTTATGGAGATAAAATGACATACGATACTATAAAACAAGAAAGTAAAGTTTATGGTAGTAAAAATCAAAATAATAGAATTACTATAATTTTAGATAATGTTAATAACTTAAAAGAAAGATATGATGACTGAAAATATTTTAAAAGCAGAACATTTACAAAAAAGTTATAAGGAAAGACTTGTAATTAAAGATATAAATATAGAAATAAAACAGGGTGAGGTTGTTGGATTACTGGGTCCTAATGGAGCTGGTAAAACTACTTCTTTTTATATGATTGTTGGTTTAATAAAAGCGGATAATGGTAAAATATTTTTAAATAATAAAGATATCACAGCTTTTCCTATGCATGATAGAGCAAAAATGGGTATTGGTTATTTACCACAAGAAGCTTCTATTTTTAGAAATATGTCTGTTGAAGATAATATCTATTCTATACTTGAAATAGTTGAAAAAAATAAAAAAGAAAGAATTAAAAAATTAAAAAATCTAATTGATGAGTTTTCAATAGGTCATATTAGAAAATCTATGGGTATATCTTTATCTGGTGGTGAAAGAAGAAGAGTTGAAATTGCTAGAGCTCTAGCTTCTAATCCTTCATTTATATTATTAGATGAACCATTTGCTGGAATTGACCCTATTGCAGTTAACGATATTATGCATATAATTACACAATTAAAAAACAAAGGTATTGGGGTTTTAATTACAGACCATAATGTTAGAGAAACATTAGCTATTGTTGATAGAGCTTATATTGTTTATGATGGAAAAATATTGACATCGGGAAATAAAAACGATATATTAAATAATGATAAAGTTAAAGAAGTTTATCTTGGAAATAATTTTTCTTGATTTTTTAATGTATAATTTTATTATAAAGTCAATGTTATAAACAATATTTTATGAAAAAATTTTTATTGTTTTTTTTGCTTTATATAACAACAGCAAATGCTTATCAAATATCAAGCAATCACTCTTATATTAAAAACTCGAATTTTATAGCTGATCACTATATAAATATAAATGGTTATGGAGATTTTAGAGGTGAATATAATACAATAACAAATAAACAAACAACCACAACACCTGAAACAAAAGATATTTTTGTAGACTCACAAGTAGAAGTATCATTAGACATTAACATTGAAAAACAATTAGATGAAATAACAACTATTGGTGTTCATTATATACCAACATATAATAGTTCGTATAAAGAAAAAGAAAAATATTTTTTATATATAGATGGATATTATGGTAAAATAGAATTAGGTAATACATATGGTATATACGACAACATGAGGATAGGAGCTGACACAATAGCCTTAGGAAGCGGAGGTATAGCTGGCAATTTTGTAAGAAAAGCTAAATTAGATAATGGTTTTTTATATTTATTATCACCAAATTCTTTTTTAAATCAAAACTTAGGTTTTTATAATAATTCAATAAATCAAGATAATTGGAATGATTCAAAATATTTACCAAAAGTAAACTATATTTCTCCAGAACTTTATGGTTTTCAAGCTGGTATAAGTATTATACCAAATGTTGCTATAAAACAAGAATATGTTGGCGATACAACAATATTAAATTTAACAAACCCAATAAACCTAGGAACTTTTATAAATTATGGTGTTAATTACATAAATAGTTTTGATAATCTTGGTATAGCAATATCTGTTGTTGGAGAGCAAAATCTAACAACATCTTTTAATAAAACATCGGATATAAAAGAAGAAATAAAATATCAATTTAAGTCTTTTGAATTTGGTGCTAATATAAACTATTTTGGTTGGACAATTGCTGCATCTAGGGGAAGTCTTGATACAAACGTTAATAATCTTTTAAATAGTGACCCATTGAAAAACATAATAAGAGATAAAGGTAGTTATACAACATATGGATTGACTTATGAACTAGCCAATATATTAATGAGTGCTACTTTTTTTGATAGTGAATATAAAGATTATACAGCTTTTAATTCAATATCAGTGGCAATAGAAAAAAAAATGTCAAAAGGATATGTTTTATATGGAGAATATACAAAATATACTTCATCTAGCATAAATCAAGCTACAAAACTAAAAACAGAACATGATGGAGATGCTATTTATATTGGTGTAATGTTGAACTTTGAATAATATGATATCTTACAATATAGATCTATCAAAATATACAAGATTTAAAACTGGTGGAGTAGCCGAGGTTTTTTTTGAGCCAGAAACACAAGAAGAACTTATAAATTTTTTAAAAAATAAAAATTATAAAAAACCATTAAATGTTATAGGTGCTTGTTCTAATATATTAATAATGGATGGTTTGATTGAAGGAACAATAATTAATACAAAAAAATTAAATAAAGTGAAAATAGAAAACAATTTTCTTGTTGCAGAATGTGGAGTATTAAATTCAAAAGTTTTTAGCATAGCAAGACAAAATGAAATCGCTAATTTTGAATTTTTAGGTTGTATCCCAGGAACTATTGGTGGAGCATGTAAAACCAATGCTGGTTGTTATAATTTTGAATTAAAAGACATTTTAGAAAAAATAAAAGTTGTAGATTTTGAAGGAAATATAAAATATTATACGGTTGAAGAATGTGGAATGGCATATAGAAAAAACAATCTTCCTGATAATTTAATATATTTAGAATTGTTTTTTAAAACAGAAAAAAATACAAAAGAAAATATTGACAAAACTTTTAAGGAAATGTTTTTCAAAAAAAAAGATTCACAACCAATATATGAAAATACTTGTGGATCTACATTTAAAAATATTGATAAAGACACTCCTGCTTGGAAAATAATAAAAGATTTAGGTTTACAAGGAATTGATTTTAATGGAGTTGTTTATTCTAATAAACAAGCTAATTTTTTAATTAACAAAAACAATAAATATTCCAAAAATATAAAAGATTTAATAGACTTAACCATAGATAGAGCAAAAAATGAATTAAATATAGACCTTGAACTTGAAATACAAATAATAGGAAATAAAAATGGATAGATTTTTTATGATAACATTAAAAAAAATATTAAGAATAATAATATTACTGGTATTAATTTTTATTATTTATATAAAATATAATAAGCATAAAATAGTAAATTTTGAGAGCGAATTCTATAAAAACTTTAATAATTTAATAAAAGAAAAATCAAGTGATTTTAATTATAGTATAAAAGATATTTTTAATGGAAAAATAACAATAATAAATATATATAATAGTAATGATTTAAATTGTTTGTATAATATTAATTTATCAAATATATTAACTAAATATTTTGGTAACAACATAAATATTATTGATATCATGGTAAAAAATACTGATGATTTTATAAGTAATGAAATATTAAATATAATAGATAATAAAGAAGAAGATTTTATAACAAAGTATAATATAATAAGACCAGTAATATCTTTAACAGAAAATGATATGAAACAGTATTTTAATATAAATAATCCAACAAATAAAATAATAGTACTTAATGAACTTGGAGAAATAGAATATATTAAAAACAACAACATAGATTATAATTTAATAATAAAAGATATAATAGACATATCAAAAAAGAAAAAAAGAATGTATAAAAAAGATAAAATAGACAATTTAGAAACAAATAAAATAATAATGCCCGATAGAGAAATAATGCAATCTTTTTCAGATTTTATATTAATTGAGAACTTTGAAAAATATGATCTACCAGTTATGGCTATACTTGATAATGAAAGAATTGTGATATCGACATTAAATGGTGAAATATTATATATAATTGAAAACGATAAGTTTTGTCAACTAACAAGTATAAAATATATTGAAAAATCAATATATGTTTCTGATTCTTGTAATTCTGCTATATATAAAATAGATTTTAATGAAAAAAAAGTTGAAGATTTTGTTCAAGATAAATCGTTATTAGCAATAAGTGATTTTGAGTTTATAAATAATAATGAATTATTAATATCTAAAAAACTCGATTATGGTATAGGTATTTTTAATGTTCAAACAAAAAATTATGAATCCCTTAATAGTAAATTAAATTTAAATTATAAAATAGGGAAAATAAATAAAATAAAAAAAAATAATAATGGTTTTTATTTTTTTGATTACGATTATAATATATTATATATGTATAACAATAATGAAAACAATATTGTTGTAGACTTAAATAATTTTGACGATTTTTTAATTTATGCAATTAATAATTTTTATGTAAATTCTAAAGATAATATTTATTTTATAGATAATTATAATAACAGATTATTACATTATCACTATAATAATCTATATGAAAAAAACTTTAAAAATAATATAAATAACCCGAAAGATTTAATTATATATAGAAATATCTATTATTCCTTATCAAATAATTATATACAACAATTAAACATGTATGATCAACAAAATAAAATAATAACACCATATTTTTCTAATAATACAAAAATATTTCTTAATATTAACGATATAAGTATAGAATATAATGAATATATATCTTCTGAAAAAACAATAAATATAAATAATATAATTAAAGATATAAACATAGTCCCATATTCTCCAAGTATATTGATTCTTTTTGAAAAAGATGGAAACGAAATTTTTCCTACTAAAATATATTATTATAATTCTTTAATGAATAATGAAGAAATATTAATAGAAAAAGAATATGTTTTATATGGAAAAATATACTACAATGAAGATGATAAAATTAAATTAAAAAATATAGATATGATATTAAGGTATAATGATCATATTGAAAAATAGTCAACTTGTCTTGCTATAAATAATAATATAGCTGGAATAGCGCTCAAATAATATAAATTAAAAATAATCAATATAAAGAAAAAAAATAAACAAAATATATTAAAATACTTTTTTTTTGAATATATAAAATATTCATTAAAAAATGGAACATATTTTAATGTAAATAATTTTAGTTGAGAAAGCTTACAAACAATTAAATCTGTGAATAAAAATACAAGAGTAATACCGATAACAACAGAAAAAATAATCTTATTTTTCAATTGTTTTATGTTTTTATCTAAGTTATCTTCAAATGTTATTGCAAAATAATCTTTATAAGAACTAAGTTCTTTATTTAGTTCACCAAAAAAATATATATAATTAGGCTTAAATGCTTTATAAACTATTATCGTGTCCCCTATTTCTGGCTCTTTTATGTTTTTACCATTAAACAAAATACCATCATCAATAACTTTGAACTTATCTCTTTTATATTTAGCAAAACGACCATCTTCATATGATAAATAAGAATCCAAATCGGTAAAAGACTCTTTATTTATATCAAAAGAGTCTTCAATAATCTTTCCAGAAAACTCTTTCTTTTTGAATTTTATTGGCGTTAATTTAATTTTTTTTATATAATAATTTTTATTAATAGTATGGTTTTTTGTTTCTATGTTATTTAAAATAAAAAATGTTTCTTCATAAATGCTTCTATCTACGTTGTTATTTTTTGTTTTATCCCTAAAATTACTTGAATCTATCGGTTTTCTACTCCAAATTTTTTTATAGTTATATGTAGCAATTTTAGAAGATGTTTCTTGAATTTCCGTCCATTGATATCTATATACTTCTCTACTGACAGATACAACATCTTTTACTGTTAAAATCTCATCTTTATATGTTTCTTTATTTAAAATACTTCCTTTTATTGAACCGTATATATCATTTTTTTGTTTTAAAACACCAATATCATCTATTAAAGTAGATAATTTTAAAAAAATAAAAATAAAACAAAAAACATAAAAAAATAATAAAAAATATTTCATTATTTATATATTATACAACTTATATTATATATAAAATATAAAAAACAGTTTTTAATAATCAAATATTTTTTAATAAGTAAAAAGTATTAAAAAAAATTATCAAAAAATACATTAAAAGATAATTTTTTATCAAGATTATAAATATTAATTTCATTTATTGTTTTTATTAATAAATCGTACTGTTTTACTATTTTTGTTATACCAATATTTTTTAACAAAAAATCATAATAAATACTGTATTTCTCATTATAATCAAATGCTTTATCAAAAGAATAATGTATTATATCTGAAAATATTTTATCTAAAAAAACACAAAATATTTCATATCTATCATCATTTAACACCTTATCCAAAAAACCTTGTATTTGTATAAAGTCTTTAGAAGTTATTAATTCTAATATATCTTGATATATATGTAAAGACTCAGTTTCCAATATTTTAATGGCCATATTAACCGATTGATTTGATAAAATATATAAATCTCTAACCTCTTCATCAGACATTTCAGGGATATCTATATCATCTTTATTAAAAACAGCCTTGACCCAACTCTCTATTTTTAAAGGAGGAACCAAAATTATATTACTTCTAGATATAATTGTTTTTATGGTTTTGTCAATATTATTACATATTAAAAAAATAAAAGTATTCTTTGGAGGTTCTTCTAGTGTTTTTAATAAAACATTTTGGGCGTTTATATTAAGTTTATCTATACTATCAATAATTAACAATTTATATTTTGATATTGATGGAGTCATTCTTATTTCGTTTATAACTCTTCTAGCTTGACTAACATTTATTTCATTTTTTTTTGATGTGTTTTCTTTTCCATCCTCTGTTAAAGAATTAATATCTAATTTTATAAAATCAGTATGCCCACCACTTAATATTAATTTCTTTGTTTTTTCTATATTTTCAACATCTAAAATTACCGGAGCTATATTCTCTGTTATAAACGTGCTCTTACCTATACCTTCTGATCCATAAATTAAATTACAATGGTGCAATTTATTGTCTTTAAATAACTTTAATATATTGCTTTCTATTTCTTCAAAACCAAAAATCATTTCAATCTAACATTAATATAATCGTAATTAGTAAAATTCTCTTTTAAATGGAATTTAAAAGCCTGTCTAACTCTTTTAAAATATTTATCACTCAAAATTATATTACCAAGTGTTGTTATATTATTATTTATAAAATTAGCATTTATATCTTTACTACTAACGTTAGTTTTTTGATTTAATATAATTATACAAGAGTTTTTAGATTTATATATACCTATTATTTTTGAATCATATAAATCTATATTTATGGAATCTTGTTTTAAATTTCTATTAATACAATTTAGTAAATCTATATTGTCCCCATCAACATCTTCTTCAGTTATAATTCCCCCCGGTAATTTAAAACCATCCTGATAATCAAGGATTAATATTTTATTGTCTTTTGTAGTAATCACAGAAGCAACAGACAATGGTAAAATAAAAAAATTCTTTTTTTCTATAAACTTTTTATAACCACTTTCTTTACAGGCTAGATATGTTTTATAATCTCCCTTTTCAAAACTTATAAATACTTTACCGCCATAAGTCTCAAAGCTTCTAAGCCCATATATAATGTAATCTTTTAATTCTTTATCCTTTTTCTTACATTTAGCGAAATTATCATTTATAAATTTTAAAGCCTCATCACTAAAAAATCTATATTCGTTGCTATATTCAGTTTCAAAGCTTTCAATATTTGCTGTATCTTCAAACAATATTAAGTAATCATTTATATCGTTTAAGATTAAATTTCTTATATTTTTTTTATTTATCATGTATTTTAATTTTTATTTAACATATCTTTTTTAGAATTATACATAGTTTCAAAATCCACAACATCTAACATAATTGGCGGAAAATTAGCATTAACACTAGTATTAGCAATTATACTTCTAGCAAAAGGAAATAATAATATAGGACAATCTATAAAGAGATTTTCTTGTATTAATTGTTCATCAACATTTTTAATTGTAAATATACCAGCATAAACTAATTCAATTATAAACATTGTTTTATCATTAGTTTTAGCTGTTATATTAATAGCCATACTTAATTCAAAAACTTCATTTTGTAATTTTGAAGCATTTAAATCAATAGATACATCCATTTTAGGCTTTACATCTTTGTATGTAAAAACTTCCGGAGCATTTGGATTTTCAAAAGAAAAATCCTTAATATATTGCATATTTGAAATTATCTCTGCCCCAGTTCTTTTGCTTATCATGATAAATTGTAATTGTTATACATTATTATATTACATTTAAATAATTTATTTTCAAGATATTGATTTTATTTTGTAAAGTTTTAAAATTATTGTGTTATAAACAAATATAATAATATTATGTTCAATATGCAACAAATAATGCAACAAGCACAAGCTATGCAAAAAAAAGTAATGGAAAAACAAGAGGTTATGAGAGGAACTAATTTTGTTGGAGAAGCTGGAAATGGTGCTGTAAAAATAACTCTAAATGGTGTTTATGAAATGAAAAAAATAGAAATAGACAACACCTTACTAGATGATAAAGAAATGTTAGAAGACTTAATAATGGTTGCCTATAAAAATTGTAAAGAAGAAATAACAAAAACATTAAAAAACAATTTTGGAGAACTAGGGGTAGATCCAAGTTTAATAGGTGATATGTTATAGTCTATATCTATAATAATATTTAATTTTAGAATACCAAAAATTATTTAAAGAGTTTTCTGCTACACAGCTAGCTTCTGTGTAGCAATGTATTATTCCTTTATCACTATATATAGCTATATGTTCTAAATTATTGTTAAAATTAAAATAAATTAAATCTCCAATTTGCAATTCTTCTTTGTTTATTTTAATAAAATATTTATCTAAAAATCTTTTCATTTCACCAATATTAGGATATCTTGAATATGTTAAATAATCATAATTTATTATATTTTTTCCATTATAATTAGAGCCAATTTCCTCTCCAACTTTCATTATCAATCCTATACAATCAACACCACCTTTATTATAATTATTTATCTTGATTCTACCAGTATAATGAAACTTTGTTCCAAGCCATTGTCTAGCACATTCTACTATATACATAATAAAAAATAAAATTAATAAAACTTATACATTTTTGTAGTTGTTGATATAAAAGGTTCCCCTCTAAAATTAATAGCATTATTAAAAACGTTACAACAAGTATCAAAAGTTTTATCACAACCAGCTATTATTTTAAAATTATCTCCAACTTTAATATTATAATTTAATCTACTACTTAAAACTATATTATTATTAAAAGATTGTTTTACTTCCATACTTTGATTGTTTTCAAAATAAACAACTCCATATTTAAAATAATTTTTTTCTTTATTTATTATATCATCACCACTACATAAAAATTCTGTATCGCTTTTTACTTCAACTACAACTCCATTAAAAGAAAAATTATCAATATTTAATGAACATTTTTTATCACAAAAACCTGCTCTACACATAGGAGAATAAATTTCACCTATATTTTTATCTAGAACATCTAAAATACTACTAATATTTATTAATATTTTTCCATCAATAAGATTAATTGATTTTATATAACCTTTTGTAATATATATTTTTTCAAATGTCTCTGTATTAATGAAAAATATCTCAATATTAGCACTATCAAATTTACCACTCAAAACTTCATCAACATTTATATTATTGTTTTCAATAAAACCAACTATATTACTTTCACCACTACTCAAATCATTGTAAAACTTTTCATTATTACCATCAAAACCACAAGAAGAATTATAAATAATATTATCAATAGTTAAATTAATAGAATTATCAGTAAAACCAATTATATCTCCATTTTTTAATGTTATTTTAAAACATTTTTTTAAATTAAAAACATCTTTATTTAAAACAATATTCTTCATATATAAATATATATTTTTGTTTTATTAATATAATTTATAAAAAAATATGGAAGTATAAAAAAATTATTTTAATATTCTAAAAAAATAACATTCTGTTTATGCTAGATTTTTTAGAAAAACAATCAAAAAACAACAAAGATAAATATTTAATAATAATGCTACATGGTTGGGGTAGTGATAAATACGATCTAATATCATTAGATTTTAATATAGACAACTTACATTACTTATCAGTAAATGCCCCTTATGAATGCGATTCTGGTTTTGGATATCAATGGTTTTCATTGGAAGACATGAATGTTAATTCTATAATTAAAGAAATTAGAAATAACTATATAGTTTTAGAAAAGTTTATAGAAGAACAATCAATGAAACTAAATATAGATTATAATCATATATTTTTATTAGGTTTTTCACAGGGTGCTATGATGTCTTTATACACAGGTATTAGATTAAATAAAAAATTAGCTGGAATAATATCTTTATCTGGATTATTGCCTGACACAATAGATAATTTAAAAAATTCACAAATAATGAAACAAAATATATTACTTTTACATGGAACTGATGATAATGTTGTTCCTTTTAATTACTTCTTAGATACAAAAAAACTTTTTGATATTCTTAATTTTAATATTGAAGCACACTCTATAAATGATTTACAGCATAGCATTAACAATGAAGAAATAGATATAATAAAATCATTTATTGAAAGAAATATTGGTGCGGCCGAGAGGACTTGAACCTCCACCCCTTGCGGGACAACGACCTCAACATTGCGCGTCTACCAGTTCCGCCACGACCGCTAACCTTTATTATTATAAAACATTTTTTTTAAAAATAAAGTTTTTTTATTGTAAAAAAAATATAATATATTATTTTATAGTAAGTATTTTATAATTAGAATAATTTATGTATAAAATTACAATTTATACCGACGGTGCTTGTTCTGGCAACCCAGGGGTTGGTGGTTGGGGTGCTATTTTAATATATAAAGATAATAAAAAAGAATTGTATGGTGGTAATTTACATACAACAAATAATAAAATGGAATTAACAGCAGTTATTGAAGCCTTAAAATCTCTAAAAAAAGAATGTGAAATTGATTTATATACAGATAGTAAATATGTAAAAGATGGTATTACGGAATGGCTTTATAATTGGAAAAAAAATAATTGGAAAAACTCTCAAAAAAAAGATGTATTAAATAAAGAATTATGGCAAGAATTAGATAATTTACAATCAAGTCATAAAATTAATTGGTATTGGGTTAAGGGTCATGCTGATAATGAATTAAATAATAGAGCTGATGAATTAGCTAGATTAGGAATTAAAGAAATTAAAGAAGAATTAATTTAGGGGGTATTATTATGATTTTTTTATCTTTTATTTTAGGAGTAAGTAATATTTGTTTAATATTTTATATTATAAAAAATAAAAATAATGTTAATATTGAAGATTATAATAATTTAAAAACTGAAAGAGATAATTTATTAATTGAAAAATCTAGACAAGAAACTATAATATTTGAAAGAGATAATAAAATTAATGAATTAAAAGAAAAAAATACCATACAATCAAATGAAATAGAAAACTTAAAAATTAACTATTATAATATAAAATCTAATAATGAGGTTTTACAATCTAAATTACAACAACAAGACAAAGATATACAAAAATTAAAAGATGAAATGTCAATTAATTTTAAAAATATATCTAATAATATTATACAAGAACAAGGTGAAAACTTTAAAAAAACTCAAAGAGATATATTTTCAGCATTTCAAAATGAAGTAAAACAATTTATATCTAAAGTAGAAGAAAATACAAAAACAAGTAATATTAATAAAACAGTTTTTGAAGAACAAATGAAAATACTAAGCAATAAAAGTGAAAATCTAGCAAAAGAAGCAAATGATCTTACAACAGCATTAAAAGGAAATAAAAAAATACAAGGAAATTGGGGAGAAAGCCAACTTGAAAAATTGTTTGAAATGAATGGTTGGGTTGAAGGTGTTGACTATACAAAACAAGAAACTACATATAATGAAGAAGGTGAAATTCATAGACCCGATTTTATTGTGAACTTACCTGATAATAGAAGAGTTGTAGTTGATTCTAAAGTTTCATTAGCAAATTATATTAACTATATCGAAGCAGAAAATAAAGAAGATAAAGAAAGATTTCTAAAAAGTTATGTGAATGATATTAAAAAACATATTAAAGAACTATCTAGTAAGGAATATCAAAAAGAATTAAAAGCAGAATCACTTGATTATGTTTTTATGTTTATGCCATTAGAACATGCTTATATTGATGCTGTTAGTTTTGATAATACTATTTATAATAATGCTTTTGAAAATAAAATTGCTATTGTTACATTTTCTTCTTTATTACCTATAATTAAAGCAATTAATAATTTATGGAATATTGAAAAACAAAATAAAAATACACAGCAAATTGTTGATATTGCTACTAAAATATATGATAAAATTGCTAATTTTCAAGAAGATATGGAAAAAGTTGGTAAAAATATAGAAAATGCTAAAAAATGTTATGATGAAAGTTATAAAAAATTATATACTGGAAATGGTAATGTTATGAAATTAACAGGTGAAATGAAACAATATGGAATAAATAGTAATAAAAAATTAAAAAATGTTGATGATATTGAAGATATAGAAGATCTAGAATTTACAGAAAATAACGATCTAGAATATTTAGAAAACAATAATCAAGATAATTTTAATTTTAATAACAATAATTTATTTAATGCTAAAAATTTATCAATAATTAAAGGAGAAAATAATGACTAAAAATATATTGGTGGCAATTGCTTGTAAAGAAGAAAGCTGTGGACTTTTTGAAACTTTAGGTAATAATATTATTTTTACTGGTGTTGGCAAAATAAATGCCACATATAATTTAACTAGAAAAATATATGAATTAAATAACAATGTAGATCTAGTTATAAACTTTGGAAGCGTTGGTAGTAATAAGTTTGACAGGGGTAATTTGGTTTATTGTAGAAAGTTTATACAATATGATATGGACGCTAGAGAGTTTGGTTATGATATTGGTATTACACCTTCTGATGATAAAGAATTAATTTTAGAACATAAAAAAATTATTAATAATTTACCAGAAGCAATTTGTGGAACTGCTGACTGTTTTAGCCCAAACGATGATTTAAAAAAAACAATAGATGTTGCAGACATGGAAAGCTATGCCCTAGCAAAAGTTTGTAAAAAAGAAAATATTGATTTTTGTTCTATAAAATATATTACTAATAATTTTAATTCTGGTGATGTTTTTGATTGGGATGAGGAATGTAAAAAAGGAGCTAAAAAAATGTTTGATTACTTCAATAATAATTTTAAATAAATATATTATTAATAATAATTATTAATTAATTTTAATTATTTTTATTAATAATTTCTTCTTAAATATTTATATTCTAATATATATTATTATAATATTAAGAAAAAATTAAATTAAATATAGTTTTTTTTTGAAAATTAGATATAAAATTATATAATAAATATAAAAAAAGTAAATCATAAGATATCAAAACTAGTTTTAATTTTAAAACATCATACAGGACAGATAAAATAAAAACATTAGGTGGTAATATTAATTTAGACTTGTATTTTTAAAATAAATTATTATATAATAATTAGTTTAATAATAAGTTTGCTTTATGCCTGAAAAACAAAACTTTGAATTTGGTGTTGAAACTAAAAAAATATTACAATTAATGATACATTCTCTGTATACTAATAAAGATATAGTTGTTAGAGAATTGATATCTAATTCTTCTGATGCTTGTGATAAAATGAGATATCAAGCAAATTTACAGCCTGATATTTTAGGAGATGATACAGAATTAAAAATTAAAATTGAAATAAATGAAGAGAAAAAAATCTTATCTATTAGAGATAATGGAATAGGAATGAATAGGGACGATTTAATAAATCAACTTGGTGTTATTGCTAAATCTGGTACTCAAGCATTTATTGAAGAAATGTCAAAAGATAAAAAGAAAGATGCTATTGAATTAATAGGTCAATTTGGTGTTGGTTTTTATTCTTCTTTTATGATTGCTAATAAAGTACAAGTAATATCTAAAAAATATGATAGTGAAAATGCTTTTATTTGGGAATCTTGTGGTGAAGGTGAATTTAATGTAAAAAAATATAATGAAGATTTTACAAGAGGTACAAAAGTAATTTTGTATTTAAAAGAAGACGAAGAAGATTTTGTTGATAGATTTCATATTAGACATATAGTAAAATCTTATTCTGATCATATAGTTTTTCCTATACAATTAAAAATGGGAACAACTGATGATAGTGTTGAAGTTTTAAATACAGGTACTGCGCTTTGGACAAGAGATAAAAATACAATTACAAAAGAACAATATAATGATTTTTATAAATATATAGTTCATATGCCAGGGGAACCTTGGATGGTTTTACACAATAAAGTAGAAGGTAATATTGAATTTACTAGTTTATTATTTATTCCTGATAGAAAAACATATGATTTATTTAATCCGGAAATGAATACAAGAGTAAAATTATATATTAAAAAAGTATTTATTACAGAAGATGCTAACATGGTACAATTATTGCCTAGATATTTAAGATTTATACAAGGTGTTGTTGATAGTCAAGATTTACCTTTAAATATTAGTAGAGAAACTTTACAATATAATAGTATGGTGGAAAAAATTAAAAAAGCTCTTGTAAAAAAAATATTTAGTGAATTGGAAAAGAAAGATGAAAAAGAACCAGAAGAATATTTGAAATTTTGGAACAATTTTGGTGCAGTAATTAAAGAAGGACTTTGTGAACAAACTACTAATGCTGATGATTTGCTTAATATTTGTAAGTTTTATACAAGTAAACATAAAGACAAACCTATTAGTTTGAAAACTTATATTGATGGCATGAAACCAGATCAAAAAGAAATATACTACATTGTTGGTACTGATATAAATAATATTGATAATAGTCCACAAATGGAAGGTTTTAAAGATAGAGATATAGAAGTTGTTTATTTATTTGATACTGTTGATGATTTTTGGGTAACAGTTACTAATAAATATAAAGATTATAAATTAAGATCTATTACACTTAAATGGTGAAAATCAAAACAAAGAAAAAAGCGACATAGAATTTGAAGATGAAAAAGCAGAAAGAGAAGAAAGAGAAAAAATTGAAAATGAAAAAATGAAAGTTGTTAGTCAATATGATGGTTTAATTAAATTAGTTAAAGAAATATTAAAAGATTGTAATATAAAAGATGTAAAATTATCTAAAAAATTAACTACAAGCCCTGTATGTCTTGTTGCTGATGAAATGGCAATGGACATCAAACTTGAAAGATTTTTATTAGAACAAAAACAAATAATGGCTCCATTACCTAAAATATTAGAAATTAATCCTAATCATAAATTATGGCAATTAGTTCAAAGTAATATTGAAAATAAAGATAAATTTGAAGAAAATAAAGAAATTATTTTAACTTTATTTGATGAAGCCTGTATTATGGAAGGCGAGCCTGTAAAAAATCCATCAGATTTTGCTAAAAGATTAAATAAATTATTAGAGTTTAAGTAAACTCTAATAATTTATAATAAGATTAATAAGGGCGTTCTCTAATAGTCCTATTAACAAGCGCCACTTGTTCTCTAGCAAGTTCATCTCTACACTCAATAAAGCGCTTAAGCTTTGCGGCCTTAAATATAGACGAACAAACAATATTGGCACAATGACTATCCTTTTCTATAATCTTAGCAATAAAATTAGCCTTATCTTTGTGTTTTATTTCCTCATTTTTTAGAGCTCCAGAAACTAATGATACAGGATCAGTAATTCGCATATTGGAAGGATGTTTTCCTAAATATCCTGAAATAACCGAAATACACACGCCAACAACATCATAAAAATTTTTTTCTATCTCTGCTTTTTTTGTATCATCACAGGGATTTTTATCAAAAAATTTTTCTTTCAAAAAACTAACAAGCCCAGAAATAGCATCATCTTTAAACGATCTAGCGTTTTTGGTATATTCTTGTTGTTCTTTAAAGGCCAATAAGCGGTTCTTGTTGTTAAGCTCTTCGTTTAATTCTCGCGGAGTTTTGGATATTAGTGACGCAAGATATAAATGAGGTAGTGATGTTGCGTCTAAAAAAATATGTTCATTGGCCGGAAGTATCATTTTTTGCATAATACTCTCAATACATCTGCGTTTTATATTTGGTAACTTATATAAACAAAACAAAGTACGTAGATGCTCTTTTGTTTTATGACAAAGTTCTTCGGGATCTACATTATATGCAGTTGGAAAAGTAGTAAGTATTATTCCTTTGGTTAATATACCACAAGACTTTGAAGCCGATACAGTACCATCCGGCGTTAAAGCTACGATAGCACCGGCATTGCGCAACCTTTTTCTTTCACTCATATTTTTCTCCTATGTGTTTAATAAAAAATAATAATAAAAACTAAACAGTTCTCATAACACCACTATTTTTAGTAGCATTAGCAATATGTTCAGTTAAGGCTTTATATATCTCCCTACCGTGAGCTATATTTAAACCTTTTATATAAAGTGTTGGATCACTTAAATCCTGTGTTGTCAAAACAATTGTACAACCACCAGTAACTAATTCACCAGCACTTTGTTTCATTTCAATATCTACAATCCTCCATAATTCCAGATTTGAAATTTTTTTGGATAAAATACCCTTTTCAACAGTTAATCTTTGATCTGTTAAAATGTATTTATTTGAAGATATTGTTAATTTTACTTTTAAGAATTTAATAATTCCTAAAAATACAAAAAATAAAGCAATATATGTATATATCTTTGGATTTTTTACATACATTGCTAATTCAATTGGTTTTGGCATGTAATTAATAACCCCAGCAACTATAATAAAAAATAAAGAAACCATTAATTGATTTTTCATACCACTATATTCTGGTCTAAAAACAAGATTTTCTAATTTTTTTTCCATAAAAACTCCTTATTTGTTTTCTATTTTTTCAACAACAGCATTAAATTGTGTTTGACTACATAAACCCAACATAACAGGATCTCTTGGCTTAATATCTTTAATGTTCCACCTTGTTTTATCTCTAATTGATTGGATCATTGGTGTAGTAGTATTTATTAATTCCCTAATTTGTTTATCTGTTATATTTGGATAAAATTTTAATAAATAAGCTATAGCATCAGGCTTATCTCCTCTTCTAGCAAAAGGAATATAAGTATTGTCTTTTCTACCCTTTTTTTTAACAACTATATCGTCAGCAACTAATTTTTTTAATTCTAATTTTTTTTTAGGATCTTTTTCACAAGACTCTATCATTTCTCTAGTTAGTTGATTATTATCAATAGGATTAGATGGAGTAATTCCACCAGCAACATCTCCATCAGCCATTCCTTGTATTTCTAATAAATGAATATCACAAAAATCAGATATTTGTTTAAAAGTTAAAGATGTATTTTCTATTAACCACATCGCAGTTGCTTTTTTCATTAAAGGAGTATTCATAGTATTTTTTTTAATTAATAACATATAATAATATAATAATTGTAAATATAATTTAGTCAAGTAAAAAGTTACAAATTATCAAATAAATTTTTCTTTATATCATCAAATGTTTTGTATGTATAACCTTGCCAACCTGCTTGTATGGCAGTATCTACATTCTTTTGTTTGTCATCTATTAACATAATTTTATTTTTTTCAATACCTAATTCATTAGATATTTTATCAAAAAATCCAATATTACTTTTTAAGAAACCAACGTCATAAGAAGTAAACATTTTTATAAAATATTTTTTAAAATCTTCAACAAACCATAATCTTTCACCTTTTTCTGGTACTTGGTGTGTTCCTATATAAAGTTTATAACCTTTATTCTTTAGTTTTTCAACCTCTTCAAACATATAATTTCTTGAAAAGGTATCGTTATTAATAAAATAATTTAATAATTGTAAATAACTAACTCTTGTTATATTGTTATTATCAACAAACTCTTTAAAATATTTCTCAACCCTATCATTACCTAACGATAATTCTTTCCACCTTTGAGCATTTTTGTGTAAATTTTCAATTAAATCTCTAGATATATTTAAATCATGTTCTATTTTATCAAGCCAATTGTGTTTATCTTCATATTCATGATCCAATAAAACACCATCAATATCAAAAACTATTGCCTCCAATTCTTTTTTCATAAAACCTCCATTTAAAACAATAAAAAATCATTATAACATATAATTTTAAAAAGTCAATAAATTATTAAATATAAAAAACAATTTAAAATATACTTCCTAAGATAAAAATAACAACCTATGATTGTAAAAAAAATAAAAAAATACATATTTTATATGTATATTTTTATATATTTAAAATTTAACAATTTTTTAATAATATATTATAGGTTGTATATGATAAATGAATTATTAATAATAAAAAAAAACAGAGAAGAAGCACTTTGGAAAGCTGTTATATTACAAGCTTTTATAGATATGAAAAATAATTCTAAAAAAAAATTAGCAAATACATTTAGAGTAAAAGCAACACTTTGGTTTAACTTAAAAAATAAAGATTTTATAACGGTTTGTCATTATGCAAATTTAGATCCAAAGTATGTTTGGGAAAAGGCTGAAATTATTAAAAACAACAATTATAATAAATATATATTATAAAAATAACTAAAAAGATATAATATTGTTGTTTTTTTAAAAAAATAATAATAACTTGACGAAAATTGTTTATATATTATTATAATTGTATATAATTATTTTTTACAATTATGAATATATCTAAATTTTATTATAAAAAAAGCAAAGTTCAGCAATTAAGGGGTTTTTGTGCCACAGTTAGAAATAATTGTTCTGTTAGAGAAGGAGCAAAGGAGTTAGGTATAGAAGAAAGTGCCGTATCAACACAAATTAGATATTTAGAGTTGGAATTGGGAGTAAAATTATTCGATAGAGTTCATGGAAGATTATATATAAATGATAACGGAAAAAAGGTTTATCAAAAAGCAACAAATATAGTTGCAGAAATAGATAATCTTTTTAATTCTTTTCTTTTAAAAGATGACTACAAATATAATAATATTTTAAGAATAGCAAGCTATGATGCTGTACTGCTTAAAATTATACCTCTTTTATCAAATTATATTAAAGAAAATAATATAAATATAAAGTTATACAATATACCAAAAAACGAAGCAATTGTTGATCTTATAAAAAACAATTTAGACATAATTATTTATCCATTTGACTTCAATGAAGAAATAAGTACAGAATTAGAAAGTGTTGTTTTATCTAAATATAACAGTTATTGGTGTTTATACAAGGGGCACCCATTGGAAAAGAAAAGCTATAAAAATATAACAAAAGAGGATATAATTAATTCAAATTTTGGTTTTATAAAAGAAAAAATAATGTTAAGTAGTTTTGAAAAATTCATATATGAATGTGGAACACAAGAACATAATTTTGAAATAATAAACGGAAGTGTTAAATTATTAAAAGAGGCTGTAAAAAATAAATTACTAATAACAATATTGTCAGATATATATATAAATGAAGAAGATAAGGAAACAATGATATTTAAGAATAGTTCTTCAATATTACCAGACAGAACATATAATTTAGTAATCAACAAAAGACACAAAAACATAACCCTTGCATTTAGGGATTTTTTAATTAATAAAAAACCATTAGAGCTAGATGTTTTGAAATAATACTTATATAGTTATGGGTTTTATACTAACAAACTTTCTCTTATCTGCTCCTAAAAGAGTAGAATGTAGATAGTCTTGTATAACCTTATTATTTTTTACTTTTTTCCCCTTAAATACTTGGGAAAAGTTATTTTCTCTACCATTGTAGTAAAACTCTATATCGTTATCATTAAGAGAAGAATGTTTTATTGTTGCTGGTATGCTTTCATCAAATAAATATTTATAGCTTTGCTTTATAAATAAATCTTTATATTCTGGCGTTTCGTTTCTTCTAACTAACCTATCATAAAAAAACTCTGATTCTCTGGTATATGCTCTCTTAATTATAGAATCTTCTATAGAGCATACCTCTAATAAAGCATCTTCAACTTCTTTGTATCTAGGATGATTAAGCCAATAATCATAACAAACATATTCAACAACTGGAGTATCTTTGTTTTCATCACATATTTTAGTTATATTATCTCCCAACACAACATTATTCATATCACCATTATTAAAGATATTAAATATTGTTTTAGCGTTATTAAAAAACCACTCTCTCCCCTGTTGTCTTCCAACTAAATAAGATATTTTTTTAAATTCACTTCTAATGTCTTCTGGTATTAGGTGTTCTTTGTTTATTTTTTGTTTTTTGAAATATTCAGCGCAATATCTATAATACCAAATATGTCTATTTAAACTATCACCAACATCAAATTGTAATCTATTCACTCTAAACTCAATACCACCTCTTAACCTTAATTTTTTGTTCTTTATTAAATTTTTTAGGCCAAGTAATATATTTTTTAAATTATCACCTTCATAATAGTCCTTTTCTAGACTTATTATTAGAGTTATGTTTATATCTCTTACTCCATTAAAATACACATCATACAAAACATTACTTAAGTTATTGTATTCAAACATACAAAAATATATATTAATAAATCTAACTTGTATGCTAAAACTAATATAAAAAATAACAAATTTTTTATATTTTTGTAATAAAAAGAAACAATATATGTATATATAAATAGAATATATATTAAAACAATACAATTAATATTATTTTTATTATTTTAATTTTAAAAATGTTGTTTCTTTAAATATTAAAGCCTCTTCTATATGATTTTCTTTTATGTTTTCACTACCATCCAAATCAGCTATTGTTCTAGCTAATTTTATTATTTTATTATAACCTCTTAATGATAAATTATAAAAATTTGTAGCTGTTCTTAAAATATTTTCACATTTATCATCAAGTTTCATAAATAAAGATATTTCATCATTATTGGCATAAGAGTTTAACATTCTGGTGTTAGTTTTTGAATTACTATATCTTTCTAATTGTATTTGTCTTGCTCTATCAACTCTTTTCTTAACCTCAATTGAACTTTCATTAAAACTTGATTTTTGTTTTTCGGCGAATATATCAATTTTAGGTATATCAACAATCATATCAAATCTATCCATTATAGGACCGGATATTTTATTTTGATATTCCTGAGCACAAGTTGGAACTCTCTTACATTGTCTTTCGGTATCTCCATAATGTCCACATCTACAAGGATTCATTGCTCCTATTAATTGAAATTGAGCTGGATATGTAATATTTTGATTTGCTCTTGCTATGGAAACTTTACCTGTTTCTAATGGTTGCCTTAAAGAATCTAAAACTTGTCTTGAAAACTCTGGTATTTCGTCTAAAAACAGTATACCATTATGAGCTAAAGATATTTGACCAGGTTTTGGCTTACTACCACCACCAACCATAGCTACCATAGAACAAGAATGGTGCGGATCTAAAAATGGTCTTTTATTTATTAATTCTCCATTTAACAACCCACCTGCTATACTATTTATTACATTAATTTCCAATATTTCTTTTGGAGTTAAATCAGGCAATATTCCTAATATTCTCTGTGCTAACATAGATTTACCAGTCCCTGGGGGACCTATCATTAGCATATGATGACCACCAGCAGCAGATATCTCTAAGGCTCTTTTACCTTGTCTTTGTCCGTAAACATCTTTTAAATCAAGATAATTAATTTCTTGTATTTTTCTATTTAAAACAGGTTTTTCAATATCACATATACCATTTAAATAATTTATTAATTCTAATAAATTATCTATTGCTATAACTTTCATATTTTCATCAGCCCATAATGCTTCTTTGGCACAAGCTTTTGGACATATAATTCCATAATTTCTTTCATTAGCACCAATGGCGACTGGTAATATACCACTAACAGGATTTAATGTTCCATCTAATGATAATTCTCCAACAATTACAAAATTATCAATGCTTTCTTGTTTTATTATACCCATTTCAACTAAAAGTCCAACTGCCATTGGTAAGTCTAAATAACTTCCTTCTTTATTTATATCAGCAGGACTTAAATTAATTGTTAATCTTTTAGCTGGAAAACTTAATCCTATTGAATTAATACTTGCTCTAATTCTTTCTTTTGCTTCATTAACAGTTTTATCAGGCAATCCAACAATATTAAAAGCAACTATACCCGAAGAAAGTTTTACTTCAACACTAATATCAATAACCTCTGTTCCACAAAAAGCAAATGTTTTTATTTTTGCTACCATATCCTTTATTTATTATTATAAAATAAAATATTTGGCCTATCTTTAAAAATAATTTTGTCATTTTCATAAATTACTTTTTTGGAAAAAGCCTCAAAAAAATCATTTTTTATATTAACATTGTGTAATGTTATTTTGTTAAAATCTTCATTAATTAAACCGTCAGTAGAAACAATAAAAGTTAAATTATTGTCTTCATCATTAAACTGTATTTCTGGATTTATAATTAATTCTGTATTTATTTTAATGTTATTCATATAAAGTTTATTTATTTTTACAATAAAAACTGTTTTAAAAAATAAATACAATAAAAATATAAAAAAGACAATAAATAAATATCTTAAAAACAAAAAAAGATATTTAAAAAATACATTCTTTTTTATAATATGTTTATAATCCATAATATTACATATTTGTAATCCAATCAGGATCACTAGCCCCCTCTTCTTCTGGTGTATTTAATCTAAATTCATTTTTAGTTAATATATCCATAATATATATTCTTGGAATACTATTTCCACCAAAAACATCCGATTGTTTTGTGTATATTAAATATCTTGAATTCGGTGACCATCTTACTCCTTCTATTAAATAATCACTTGTTAGAAATCTTTCACCTTCTCCTTCTGTTGTCATTATTCCTAAATAAAATCTTCCTTTTATCATTTTAACGAAAGCTATTAACCTACCATCAGGTGACCAAGCCGGTTTATCGTAAAGTCCATTATTTAAGGATATTAGTTTTTCATCTCCTGTTTCAAGATTTTTTGTAAATAATTTTTTTCCACCTTCTTTATCGCTAACATAAACTATATTTTTACCATCTGGTGAAAAACTAGCAGCTGTATTTATATATTTATTTTTTGTTATTTTTTTATTTGTTTCTTTATCAAAATCGAACAAAAAGAGATTTGTGCCATTATTTTCTTCTGAGCCAGCTATAATTAATTGGTTTTTATTAGCTGGATTAAAGCTTGGAGCACTAGTCATATTTTGATTTTTTGCAGTTATTTTATATTTAGTATTTGTTTTTATATTGTGCTTAATAATAAATACACCATCTTTTGTATATTCTAAATAAAATATTTCATCTTTATTATATTTAGAAAATATCGGAGTTAGTTTTAAATTATTACCACTTGTAATTTGTGTATTTTTGGAGCCATCAAAATTCATTATATTAACTTGTTTTTTTCTATTTCTTGGATCTCCTGTTTCAGATATATATATTATTCTAGTATCAAATAAACCTCCATTTTCACCAGTAGTGTGTTTGAATACAAAATCTGATAACATATTTGATATTCTATATATATCGTCTTTTATTGTTATACTTTTTGTATTTAATATATAGTATTTTCCACCCAAAAACCTTTCTTCTAAAGTATCCCATAAATAAACTTGTATCTTTATTTCACTATTGTTTAATATTTCAAGATTTGTATTTAAAATATAATCATTTTTTAAAAAAATACCAGAAAGTATATATTCACCAACATCTTTTTTATTATTTTTTATAAAAAAATCATTAATCTTGGAACAAGAAAAATCATCATATTTTACATCATACAATTTTGTTTTTAATAAATTAGAAAGTAATCTATCATAAATCATATCTATATTTTTATCTTCATAATAACTATACATATCTCTAATAGTTATTTCTTCTGTTTTGTTTGTAGATTTATAAACATTATTATCTATATATTCCTGTCCTATATTGTCTATTAAATTGTCCAATTCACTATTTTTTTTATCGTTGGTAATAATATATTTATTCAAAATACATGGTTTAAATACTATTAGTCTTGTTTTATCATATTCAAGACTGTTTATTGTTATTAAATCAGTATTATAAATAGTTTCAGTAGATCTAACTTCTGTAATAAAAACAACTAAAAAAATAAATATAATTTTTTTCATATAAACTACCTATTAATTACATCAAAAATAAAATTAATATTTTGCCATGAAGAATATTTATGTTGTGGCATATTTCTTAAAGGATTACAATATGCTAAAGCAATTTTTGTATTATTTATGGCATTATTATAGTCATCGGTTGTAAATTTATTTTCATCGTCTATAATTCTAAAATGTATTTTTTTGGTATCAATTATTCCATTTGGAAATAATCTTATTGTAACAGATACCGGAACCTTACTTGGTATAGATGTTTGTAGTAAGGCATTTTTATAACATAATATCAATTGATTTTGTATATTAGTTTTTTCTCTATAAGATAAAGATGATTGATTAACTTTTTCATTATTAATTATTTCTTCTATTTGTTTTATATCAGTTTTTGTAAATATTTTGTCCGGATCTATATTTAACTCTTGCTTTTTTTCTTTTGTTGATACTGTATTGCTAGAAGCTTTTTGTTGAATATTTTTATTATCTGGAGTATCCTTTTTTACAACAATATCACTAGCTATATCGTCTAATATGTTTTCAAGACTATCTTTGTCTTGTTTATTAGCTACCTCTATATCTATTTTTTCTTGATTCAATCTAGCCATATATCTTTTATAATCTGTTGGTCCTAGATAAAGAACATATCTACTTTTTTCAGATTCCGATGTGTGTATAATATCTTTTATATCGTTACTACTATAATCAGAAACATTTGGATTGTATTTATCTTTTTTTGCTATATTATACAATTCAATCTTTTCGTTCAGTGTTAAATCTGGATATAAATCTTTGTCTGTTGTATTTATTTTATTTTCTGTTAAAAAATCTGAAGTTATATTTAATGAATTAATATTTATTATTTTTTGATTAAATAGCTCATTTATATCGTTATTAAAAATTATTATTAATAAAAATAGTAAATGTATACAAAAAGAATATAACAAATTCCTTATCATTTCTTTTTTTTCTTTTTTCATTATAATCTATTATATAAATCACTTATTAAAACAACATCTATATAACCAGCATCATTTAGTAAACCAACTATTTCCATGATTCTTTCGTAAGTGTTTCTTTTATCGCCTATAACATAAATTTTTGAATTCTTGTTTTTTAATGTAATTTCATTAACAAGATTAACTAAATTATTAGTTGAAACCTGCTGTCCATCTATTGTTATATTGCCATCTTTTGTTATTAAAACCTTCACAGGATCTTTTTCTAAAATAGCTATTCTTGCATTTGCTGGAGGCAATTCTAGTTTTATGTTACCAAAAAGTGTTTGACTTGGTATCATAAAAACTATCAACACAGATAATACAATATCAATAAATGGAGTTATATTTAAATTAATTTCTTCTTCATTATACCTTTTTTTTATTATTCTTCTCATATTTAATCCATTTCTCTTGATAAAATACTTAATACTTCTAGCTTAAAATTATCAAGCTCATCTTCATAATAGTTAATTTTAGATCTTATATAATAATAAGCAAATATAGCTGGTATAGCTGTCAACATACCCATAATTGTTGTAACTAATGCAGCACTAATTCCAGGGGCTATGGTGGCTATAGTAGCATCTTTAACTAAAGAAACATTTTTAAAAGCAGTAGACATACCCCAAGCAGTTCCTAATAACCCAAATAATGTAGCTGTAGTTCCTATAATTAATAGAATACTCATACCAGTTTTTAATTTATTCATAGATCTATTTGTAGCAACTGTCATAACATCATATAACCTCTCCTTTAAAGATGTTTTTTTGTTGTTATCATTATTCTTAATTATACTTTGTATATCGGAAGCTGACCATTCTTGCATAGCAGATATAAAAACAACTATCGAAGGACATTTTGTACTATTTTTTACCTTTTGATATATATCTTCCAATAAATCACCAGACCAAAATATCTTTTCAAAATTAGATGTCTTTATTGATAATAATTTAAATTTAAAAAATTTTTCAAAAATTATAGTCCAACAAACAACAGACATTATCAATAAAACAAACATTATCATTTTAGTTAAAAAATCTGAGTGTAATAATGTAGAAAAAATTTGTAAAAAAACTCCTTGAGCTTCCATTTTTTTATTATTTTTTTATAAACTAATAACATTTTATCTTTAATATTATATTTTACAACAAAAAAAATAAGTTTTTATTGTTTTTTTTAAAAAAAAATTTATTTTTTAATTAATTAAAATATATTTTATTATGAAAGAAGTAAAGATTATATGTAATGAAGCTAACATTAGACTTGATAAATATATTTTTAGTGAAATAGATAAAGATTATAAAGATTGGTTTTCAAGAAGTAGAATACAGGATATTATAAAAGATAATTTATTAAAAAAAAATGGTATAATTTTTACAGATGTTTCTTATAAAACAAAAATTGGTGATGTTTTTGATATAGTTATTGATGATGTAAAAGAAACAACATTAAAAGAAAAAGATATAAAATTAAATATAGTTTATGAAGACAATGATTTATTGGTTATAAATAAACAAGCAGGATTAACAACTCACCCAGGGGCTGGTAATTATGAAGATACATTAGTAAATGCTTTACTTTATTATTGTAAAGATAATTTATCTAGTGTTGGTGGAGTTTTAAGACCAGGGATAGTTCATAGATTAGATAAGGATACAACTGGATTAATGGTTGTTGCCAAAAATGATCTAGCACATAATTCTTTAAAAAATCAATTAGAAACAAGGATATTAAAAAGAACATATAATGCTATAATATGGGGAAATATTATTCCACAAAATGGGATTATTGATGGTTATATTGCTAGACATAAATATAATAGATTAAAAATGTGTATGGCTACAACAGGTAGATATTCCTTAACAAATTATAAAACATTAAAAAACTTTTCTATAATAGCAAGTTTAGTAGAATGTAAATTAAATACAGGCAGAACACATCAAATAAGAGTTCATTTTTCAAGTAAGAAACACCCATTGATAGGTGATCAACTTTATGGAGGTAATTTAAGAAAAATTGCTGGTGAAAAAAACGAATATAAGTTTTTTATAGAATCTTTTCCAAGACAAGCCTTACATTCTAAGTCAATATCATTTATACAACCAACAACAAAAAAGGAATTGTTTTTTGAAAGTGAATTGCCTGATGATATGCTTGAATTAATAAATAATCTAGAAAAATTATAATTTTTTTATAATCTGTCCTTTATTATTTATAAAAAGACTTTTTCCATAATTTGAAACTCTAATTGCCGGTATATTGTTTTCTATTGCTCTAAATCTTAAAGCTACTATATGTTGATACGGACCGCTGGTTTTTCCAAACCAAACATCATTTGTTATATTAATAATTATATCTGCTTTATTATTTACAAGATTTGGAAAAATTGATTCATAACATATTAAAGCAGAAGCCTTTAAATTATTGCTTACTTTTATAAGCTTTCTTTTTTCTTTTCCTTTACTCATATTTACAGTGTTTGTTATTGAGTTTATAAAAGTAAATATGTTATTAAATGGTACATACTCTCCAAAAGGGACTAATTTATATTTATCATAATAATCTATAACCTGTCCATCTTTAATAAGTAGTAATGAATTAAATATTTCTTTATTTTCATTTATTCTAACTGCTCCAATTATCAATGTCTTATTATTTAATTTATTGCTTATATAAGAAAATAATCCATAATCTTCCATGTTAATTATTGATGGTAAAACTGCCTCAGGCCATACTATATAATTAACATCGTCAATATTACCAGTTTTTTCAATCAAATAATCAATTAATTCTTTACTACTTCTATTATCATTAATTTCTATATTTGTTGTAACTATTTTAAAATCATTTATTTCTTTGTCTTTTTTATTTAATCCAATAAAACCATAAATTATTATAAACAAAATCAATGTTGTATAATAAGTTATAGTATATTTATTTTGTTTTATATATAAAATTGTAAATATTGTCATCAATAAAAAACTAAAAACATAACAACCATATAAATAAACTGTTTGTATTAAAAATGGAGAAAAACCCAAACTATAACAAATTATATTCCAAGGAAAACCTGTAAATAATACACCTCTTAAAAATTCAAATAATACCCAAAAAAAAGAAAAAATTAAAATTGTGTAAAAAGTATTATTATTAAAATATTTTTTAGTAAATAAAGTTGTTAATCCTGTATATATAGCTAAAAAAGCAGGAATTATTGTTATAGCAAAAGGTATTAAAAAATAATAGGGCCACATTAATAAAGAATGGCAATACCAATAACAATTTCCTATAAAATAACCAAATCCAAATAACCAACCAACAAAAAAAGATTCTTTTAAATTATTAGTTTTTTCTATTTTTTTCAATAAATATTTAAAAGTAAAAAAAAGAATTGGAAATAAAAAAAATGGAGCAAATGCCAATGAAGACAAAAGCCCCACAAAAAATATTTTATGTTTTTTAAACATATTACCTTCTATTAAAATTTCTTTTTCTTATATTGTTGTTTTTTCTATTGTTTAAAGAAGTTCTTCTTCTAATGCTTGTTTTTGTTCTTGTTAAAAAACAAATTACTACGGTTAAAAGGGAAAATGAAATCAACATTACATATGATTCAAAAACTAAACCGATTTTTATTAATTTAAAAATGTTTATTATTACTAAAGAACATAATAAAAAACCAAAAATCTGACCCATTCTATAATTATTTTGATATTTGTTTTGTAGAATATGTCTATGTTCTTGTTCTTTTTTAACAAGTTTTATAATATCTTCACCAACACCCAATTCTTTGTATCTAGAAATTATTTCTGGCGGTGGTAATAATGAGTCTCTTTGCTCTGAATTATTTATCATTTTTGTTTTCCTCTCTAATTGTTGTTCTAGCTATATTTCCAATAATGTTTCCAATAACTTTCCAGTCATTAACAAATACATCATCTGGATAATGTTTTATATCATTATTGTTTCTATAAAAAAATGGAAAAATACTAGCAAAACCACTTAAAAATCTTTTTAACATCATTTTTAATATTTTTTTACTATCAAATCTTAAAAAATAAAATATAATTTTCAATAAATTATTTAAAAAGACCCACCGCCATAAACAATAAAATTATTTTCCGAGTCCTTGTGTTTGTTTTTTGTAGCTTTCATCTAAAGCCTTGCTAGCTTTTGTCATTGAGAAAAGTTTTTCAACAGACACTCTACCTATATGGTCTTGTCGTGGATCTCGTGGGTATTCCCCCCCATTCATTAACCAATTAAAAGCTTCGTTTTTTAATTTTTCTTCTTGCTCTTTGGTTAATTTTGGAGGCAAGCCAATAAATTGTCTTTTTTCAGACATAAAAAATCCTTTAAATTATTAAAAAATATATAACTCTATCATTGTACAATAAAAATAATATTTGTCAAGCAAACAAATAATAATATCTAAAAAAATTTAATTTTATAACTCTACATCATAACTTTCAATTAATTCATAACTTCTTTTGCCAACTTCAATTGCTCTTAAAACAAGTTCAAAAATATACCTATCATCGCCCCAATCGTTAGCATCATTAATTAATTGACTTTTTGTATCAACATCATATTTATACCTATCAACCACCCACTCAATAGGACTTTTACCATTAACTACATATTTAAAAGCTTCATCAGGAATATTTTTTATTATAATATTTTCATTATAAAACAAAGTATTGCCTTTAATTTTCATTTTATTAACTTTAAAATTTCCCATTTCAGTGCCTTGAATTAAAACATCTTTATTAAAGTCAATTTCTTCATAATTCAAATGTAAATTAGCTAGTGCCCTGCCTTTTTTAGATATTTCAATAAAATTTTCTAACAATGGAATTCTAGGTAATTCTTTTTTTAAATTATTAGCAAACTTTTCTTTATAACTTTTAGCATTTAAAACACCATACACATAATAAAAAATATCTTCTCTTGTAATATTTTCACCATATTTTTCTTTACATTTATTAAAAATATAATTACTAATAGCATAATGTCTTTCTTCATTACCTAATAAATCTTTAGAATAATAATATAGTGGGAAACATTGAGTTTCGCTATATAGCAAATGAATATCGGAATTATAACTTGTAACTAATGAAAAAGATTCATTTGTATTTTCAAAATCACCCACACATATACATAAATTTTGGCTATCTTTATTAGGAAATATTTTAGGTATTTGAAATCTTTCTTCGTTTAAATATTCATTAAAATATAAATATTCTTTTATAAAAGGCTTATACACACTAATATAAATATCACTTTCATTAAATACTATATTTTCATTTTTACTTAAGAATTTATCCCAATCTCTACTCCAATTACATTTTGTACTATCTTTTATAACTTTATCTTCTTCTCCACTTATTACTTTGTTTCTTTGTTCGTTATAATAATTGATTGTAGTATTGACATTTTCTATTAATTTTTGCTTAGAAAAATTATAAACCCAGACATCTCTTTTTGATTGTACTCCCATAGAATAATTAACAAAGAAGCTCTCGCTTCTAATATCATATTTTTTTTCACAAGCTAAAGGAATAAAATTTTCAAAACCTTCTACCCTCTTTTCTAACCAATCATTATTTTTGTCAGGAGTTATTACTTCAAAATCTAAATTTTTTATACTTTCATTTGTTTTTAATTTCTCAAGTTTATTATCTTTTTTAAAATAATCACCTATATTATGATAAAATATATTACATTTGTCTTTATTTCTTTTTTTAACTAATACAACTATACATATACCTACCATAACATCAAAAATATTACCACCTTCTTTTTTATTAAATTTTCTAATATTTCCCCTTAAATCCACAATATAAATACTTGAAAAATCTTTTTCTAACCAATATCTAAAACCATCAGCACTATTACTTCTTAACCAACCACTGTTTACTACAAAAGATATAACTCCTTCATCTTTAACTTTATCACTACACCATCTAAATGCTTTTATATAACTATCATACATAGAACTTTTTTGTGCTTTTGAATCTTTTACATAAGTATTTCTAATTTTTTCTTCTAAATTTTTATAATGTAAGTTTTGATTATCATCATTAGCACTTTTTTGTCCTGTAGAATATGGTGGATTACTAATTATAACATCAATACTTGTATTTTTTAATTCTTGTATTGATTCTGTATTATCATCCAATTCTAATTCTTTTATTTCTACACTATCTTCATATAATTGAAAAGTATCAGTTAAACTTAAATGTTTAAATGGAAAATATTCCCCCATAATATCTTCATAAACACTTTCAATATTAGCAAGAGAAGTATAATAGGCTAATAAAACAATTTCATTAGCAAATAATTCTTTTTGATATTTATATTTTAAATTATTTTTACTAATATAACCACTTTGTAAAAGTCTAGTAATAAAACTACCAGTTCCTGAAAATGGTTCTAAAACATTTACATTTTTATCATTAAAACTTTTATTAAATTCTTTATTTAAAATATATTCGACAGAATTAATAATAAAATCTACAACTTCAATAGGAGTATAAACTATTCCTAATTTATCAGATGTTGATTTAAAGGCTACCTTAAAAAAGTTTTCATAAAGTTTTTTAATTATTGTTTGTCTTTCAGCACTTGTTGTAGTTTTTATTATATGCAATTTTACACTTTCATAATAGTTGTTTAATTTTTTATTTTCTTCTTGATCTTGTAATAAAATGTTTACAACTTTTTGAAATATTTTAGAAACTGCATTATTTTCAGAAAACTTTCCACTGCCAAATAAAGTATTAAATATTGGCAAAATAACAATGTGTTGAGCTAACATTTCAATTACTTCATTTTCACTAACAAAAGGATTTAAGTCTTTATGTATTTTATTTAATAATTTATTAAATTCTCTTTTAAAAGTGGAATTACTTACTAATAAATTTTTAATTTTTTCTATATTATTTTTTACAATATCTGCTACATCACTAGCCCAATTGCTCCAATAACTTCTATCACCTACTTTTTTAACAACTCTCGTAAAAAACTCAATTCTATAATTTCTTTCAAATTCAAACATTAGTTGTTCTTTTAGGGAAGTATCTTGATTTTCTTGTGGTAAATCTGTAATTTTATTAAGATCTACTACTTGTATATGTCCTGTTGAACTTTTACTCTCTTTATTAATTTTTAAATTAATCTTTTCAATTTCATAATTTAAATTATCATCATGTGATCTTAAAGATCTTAAAACTTTCCACACTATTTTAAAACTATCTTTATCCAATTCTTCTTCTGGTTTTTTGCCAAAAGGAATAACAACTGGTATTATAATATAACCATATTTTTTGCCTTCTGCTATTCTCATTACTCTTCCAACTGACTGCACTATATCAATTTCAGATTGTCTAGGAGATAAAAACATAATAGCATCTAAAGAAGGAACATCTACACCTTCTGACAAACATCTAACATTACTTAATATTCTACAATCTTTATAACTAGCATTTTTTAACCAATCTAATAATTTATCTCTATCTTTAACGTTCATTGAACCGTCAATATGATTCATTTCGATATTTTCTATATCAGTATCAACATCGGTCCCAGAAAAATAATAATCACTACATTTTTTCATTGCATTTGTAATGATTTTAGAATTTTCAATAGTATTACAAAAAGCAACAACTTTTCTCATTGGCTCCGGATCTTCATTTTTAATTATTTCTTCGTCTTCTTCTAATAATTTATTTTTCATTAAAGCATTTAAACAACCAACAATTTTTGTAGCAACTGTTAATTGACTTTCTGTATTTTTTGTTTCTCTTTTTACTTTATCAATAATTTCACCATTATTAATTCTATCTATAAAATCTTGACTTAAAGTATTTTCATTAACACTTAATACAATTACTTTATAATCTGTTAATAAACCTTTTTCTACTGCTTTACCAAATCCTATTCTATAAAATTCTTTACCAAAATACTTTTCATCATCCATAGAATAGCATTTATTTTCATCTTTAACACTAGCAACATATATTTTAGGGGTTGCCGTCATGTAAAGCCTTTTTTCTGCTTTTATTATATTGTTATCATGAATTTTATTAAAATTTGATATACTGTCATTTTCTATACCAGTAGTTCTATGTGCTTCATCACATATAACTAAATCAAAAATAAAATCATTATCTTTCGCTTGCATTCTTTCAATCACATCCAAAGACTGATATGTAGAGAAAACAACATTTAATTTTACATCTTGTTTATCTTGTTGTCTATCTTGTTTATTTATATATTTTTTAATACTATTTAATCTTTTTATTAAATTATCAGTATCGGTAGCAACAGGAAAAGATAAATCAGATAAATCATATTTTAAAATATCATCATCTTTTTTAGCTACTGTTGTATCAGAACAAACACAAGTATAATATAAATCAAGTTCAGATTCTTCAGTCCATTCCAATAATGCCTGTCTCACCAAAGCTATTGAAGGAACTAAAAAAAGGCAATTAAAGATCTTTAATTGAGAGAGAGAGAGAGAGAGAGAGCGAGTGCTTCAACAATTTTCAAAGATGTAAATGTTTTACCAGTACCACAAGCCATAATCAATTTTCCCCTGTCAGCAGTTTCAAAACCTTTCACTACATTTTCTATTGCTTCTACTTGATGTTGTCTTAAAGTTTTTTTATTCTTTTCTTTATTGTTTATCAATACCTCCCAATCAAATTCACTCAATTCATCCAAACCAATAATTCTAAAATCAATACTTTGATTTTTTGTAGCATTTATTGCTTCCACGCTCCAATCATTTGTAGTAGATATAAACAACATTGCTTTAAATTTAATTTTATTATTGTTTTCATCTGTAAAACTTCTATTTGAAGTAGTAACAAAACTATCTAGATCGGCTTTATCTATTTTTTTATTTTCAAAAAATTTACATTGCACTGATGTATAATCACCAAAAATATCTTTAAAAACTATATCAATTCCTACATCTTTACCACTACTAAATTGAGTCTTAAAAGGAAAATCATCCCACAACCAAATAATTTCTATTTCATTTTTATACAAATTACAATTTTTTAAATATTTAACAATTAATTCTTCGAAACTAGAACCTTTTTGTCTAGTAGAAATAGAATAACTAGAAAACATATTTAGTAATTTTTCTATATTCATACAAACTATTTTATTTTGATATCAAAAGTTTATAAATACTTTTTTAAAAAACAATAAAAGTTTATATTAATGTAAAATTAACTAAATATCCATGAAAAAATCACCATTCACAACTATATTTTTTTCAAAAATATATTTATTACTTTTTTTAATTTTTAATTTATAACTTCCATTAGGAACATTAACAGAATTAAACATTATATTTTTTGGCAACAAACTCCACTGTCTAATATCAGGAATGCTTGTAGCATCAATAGTTTTTTTCAAACCAGTATAATAAATCAAAGCTGGTATTATATTATTATTACTACTTTTATATATTTGATAAGCACTGGTAATGGCTGCTATATATTTTGTAGATGTTGCTAAAATAAGTTTAGAATATTCTCCTTCTTTATTTTTTTCAAAATCATCATAAGCAATTTCATTTAATGGTTCAATAAGCAATAATTCAAAATCTTTAATTTTATTATTTTTCAAATCGTATAATTCAACAAAAACTTCATCATTTTTCAATGGCTTTTCAAAATATGGTAATTGTATATCAATAGATGGATTTCCTTCTGTATCAAATATAATTAATAGAGATAAAAAATTAAAAAACTCTGGGCTTTGATCAGCAAACATAGAAAAAATTAAAGGTATTTTAACTTTTTTAACTTTAATATTATTTATAAAGCCATCTTTAAATAAAATTGTAAAATTATTGTTTTTATTATCACTATTTATAAAGTTTTTAATTGATTTTGAGAAATCAGTTTCTACAACAAGTTTCTCTAAATCTTTTTTGTTTAACTTAAAAAAGTTTTCTCTAAACTTATCATTATTTTTATTATATGATGGAAAAACATAATAATTAAATAAAACCTTATTAGCACTATTTAAACTTGTTCTACTTCTTGAATCGTTATTTTCTTTATAAATATAATAACCCCAAATTTTTTGTAGCAAATCTTCATTATAATAATCTTTATCTGTATATGAATTATTAATACTATTCCATTTAATAATATTACTTCTTGATTTTCTTAAATAGGACAATCTTGTATCATTATCAATATTTTTATCTAGGTATAATTTATAATATATCAAAGATTTATAAAATCTAATTAGTCCATTTTCATATTTTCTACCACTATAATCGTCTAAACTATCATTAACTGTGCTTTTTAATTTACTTGTTATACTAATTGTGTATAAATCTTCACTAATTTTTTCTGCTTCATCAAAATGTTTTAAGGCATTATTATAATCATTATTTAAATAATAAATTGTTCCTTTTTCAAGATTATTCAATAATAAACTTTCCTTTCTATCGTAATTTTCTTCAACAATTTTTAGTGCTCCATTATAGTTTTTTTTAGAAACATTACTAACTATTTTCTGTTGTAAAATACCATAATTTGGAGCACAAGCAACTAATTGTATTAATATTAATAATAAAAATAACCTTTTTAACATCTAAATCTATAAAGAAAATCTTTTTTGTTTAGAATATTTTGTAGTTTCATATGTAACTCTTGAAACCTCTTCACCGCTTTCAATATCAGTTAATTTAATAATTACAGAATATTCTTTTAATGTTTGTCCACCCATTCTTTTTTCATCCATTATAACTTCACCAAATAATATTAAATCAGCACCAGAAGCCTTGCCTATGCTTTTAATATCTTCTTCTTTTACCATTCCACTATTTTGATATCTAATTTCTTCTAATAATTTCTTTCTATTTTTTTGATCTATAACATCGAAATCTCCACTTTCAAAAAAGTAATCTAATATTTTGTTATTTAAAGCACTAATTGGAAAAGAATCTTCCGAAGTATTGTTTTCAACTTCACCAATAAATATTTTAGGAGTTTCATAACCATTCTCTCTTAAATATCTTTTATATCTACCGGTATTAGTTAATTTATTAGTAATATAATCAACTGCTAGATTTGTATCGGTAGCAACCCAATCATCGGTAATTGTCATTGCCTTTTTATCTCCTTCGGCAGTAGTCATTCTTTGAGCTTTAATTGTTGGACCACAGGCAGTTAAAGCCAATAATAAAGCTATACATATTTTTTTCATAAATTACTCCATAATTTTAATAATATTTTTTTCAAGATAAATATAAAATTGATTCATTACTTTATTGTAAATTTGATCATAATTTATTCCAGTATCAGTAATTTTTTTATTTATACTTTTTACAACCTTTCCATTGCTAATTAATTGTAGGCTTAATGTAAAAGAATATTTTTCAAAACCCTCTACATTTAAAAACTCTTTTTTAATAATTAATTTACCATCAATTACTTTTTTAGCAGAGGAAGAATTAATTGCTATCTTAATACCATTTTCATTAAATAAATTAGTCAAAAATGATTTTAATTCTTCATTTTTTATATTTATATAATAGCTACCTACTTTGCTAAAATTGTTTTTATTGTTTTCAAAAACATCTTTATACTCAATTTCTTCTTGTATTTCTTTACCTGTTAGAAACAGATATTTTTTATTTAAAGATTCTCTTTTTTTATACATTTCTTCTAATTTTTTAGAAGAGGTAATAGAATTATCATCTATTAAAGTAGTCATTTTTTTATCTAACATTTTAATATCAAATTCTATATCGTTAGCAACTTTAACTCTATCCAAAACAGCCAAAACATAAAAATCATTATTTTTATTATATGTTTCTTTAATGCTAGTTCCCTTTAAAATACCCTCACTTTCTTCATAAAGTATTTCGCTTGATTCTTCTTTATCTTGTTTTACTTCGTTTTTAAACTTGCTACTAACTTTTGTTTCAAATATTTTTTGTATATTATTTCTAGCATCAACAATAGCTAATTCTAATGAGTTGCCATGACCTACGGCACATATATCATCACCACAATTTGATTTTCTAACCCAATCTGGCAACTCACCAGCAATCGTATTTGATATTAAAAATAAAAATATAAAAAATAATTTTTTATTCATTTTATTCTAAAACTTTGTCTTTAATTTCTTGTTTTATTTCTTTATTATCTTCTTGTAATAATCTCATCATTTTATCAACTGAAGCGTTAACTGCTCTTTCATAATTTTTCTTATTCATTTTAATTAAAGAATAGCATTGATATTTAACAATATCTTTTTCTGCTCCAAGTTCCTTTGTGTATTTTCTTTTTTCCCAATAACTTTCTGCTTGTTCAACTCCAGCTAGATATACTTGAACACTTTGTTCTAAAACTTCATTAGATAATTCCTTTGCTTCTTCATTTTTAGATTCTACAACACTTTTATATGTATTATTTATCATTGTAGATATTTCCGAAGCAACAACTAGATTAGCTCTAGCAGAAGCGGTTTTTTCACATAATCTTTGATTAGTATTCTCTGCTTTTGATACAAAGTATTTATAATCTTTATCTGGCTTTTGATATTCTTTTTTAACCCATTTAGGTGTTGGAGAATAAGAAATACTTGTAATTATATAATCTTTTTTAATAGAATTACAAGAAACTAATATTAAAGGCAATAGTAAAAATTCTTTTTTCATTTTTAAATATAACATTATTAATTTAAGCTATTTATAATATAAAAAAAATATTTGTCAATTATTTTGTAATTATTTTAAAATATTTAAAAATTCTTATAATATAAAAAATTATAAATTGACTTAAAAAAAAGAATAAAATAACATAGAAAAAAACGATCGAATTTTTATGAAAAATAATTTTAAAATAATTATAAGTTTAGTAATTGTTATTAATCTAGTAATCACTCCTTTAAATGCTATAGCTTGTTCTAGAATATTGTATACAACAGATAAAATTGTTATGGTAGGAAGAAATGTAGATTGGCCAGGTGGCTTAAACACCAATATATGGCTTTTACCACGAGGACTCGAAAAAAATGGTTCTGCTGGTGAAAACTCACTTGTATGGAAAGCTAAATATGGAAGTGTAGTTTCAACTGTTTATGATATGTTTTCATTAGATGGTATGAATGAAAAAGGACTTGTTGTTAATTTACTCTATTTAAAAGAAAGTAAATACTATAAACCACAAAAAAATAATAAAGATAAAAAAGCTATTTTAGTATCGGCTTGGGGACAGTATGTTTTGGATAACTTCGCAACAGTTAAAGAAGCAGTTAGAGAATTTCAAAAAGGCGAAATATACATAGTCCCACTTGAAATCGATGATAATTCTTCACATAATTCAGGACTTCATTTATCTATATCAGATTCAAAAGGCGATTCAGCAATTTTTGAATATGTTGATGGAAAATTAAAAATATATCATGGTAAAGAATATAAAGTTATGACAAACTCTCCAATTTATAATGAACAATTAGCTTTAAATGAATATTGGAAAAATATTGGTGGAGAAGATTTTTTACCAGGAACACACAAATCACAAGATAGATTTGTTAGAGGATCTTTCTATAATGATAGAGTTGAGAAATCAAATGATCATAAAAAAGCATTAGCAATTGTATTATCAATTATGAGAAATATCTCAGTTCCAATAGGAATATCAACTCCAAAAGAACCAAATCTATCTTCTACTTTATGGAGAACCGTTTCAGATCAAACTAATAAAGTCTATTATTTTGAATCTGCTTATGAACAAAATGGTTTCTTTGTTAATTTAAAAAAAGTAGATTTTTCTAGCAAACAACCAGTTAGAAAGCTTGATTTATCTAATGGTAAATACTATTATGGAGAGGTTAGTGGCAGATTCTTAAACAGTAATATGTTTAATTTTTCAATAGATTTAACTGCTATAAAATAAATATAATAAATTTCAAAATACAATATAATAAAAACATTATAATATTAAGTGTAATTTTATTAATATTATAATGTTCTATTTTTATTGAAAAAATATTGTTTTGTTTTAGAATGTTTATGTAATTAAACATAATAAAGATGTATGTTTTCATTACAAAATAATATATTCATTGTTAGAGGTGCTATTAATCATGCTATATATGATCTAAATACTGGAAGACTTTACCAAATTGATGATGAATGTTTGTATTTAATTGAAAAAGCTATAAGTTGTGAAAATTGTATATTCTCTAGAAAAGAAAAAAACATAATAGATACATTACTAATCTTGGATGTAATAACAAAGTCAAAAGAAAAAACAAAACAAAAATCAATAACTTCTTTAAAAATGGAAATAAAACCGAGTTTTGCTTGGTTAGAAATTACTCAACAATGTAATTTAAAATGCATTTTTTGTTATGAAGAATCAGATTCTCATGATAAAAAACATATGACTATGGAAGATTTTCATAAAGCAAGAAAGTTTTTAATAAATTATGGTATTAAAGAAATACAGTTTATAGGTGGTGAACCAATGATACATCCACAATTAAAAGAAATGATAGAGAGTTGTCTAGGCGATTTCGATTTTATTGAAGTATATACAAATGGTACTTTTATAACTCAAAATTGGTGTGATTTTTTTAAAGAAAACAATATCAAAGTAGCTATATCTTTACATTCTTTTATACCAGGAGAAGTTGATAAAATAACGCAAACTAAAGGTGCCTACAAAATGATAAAAAGAGGAATAGATCTTGTATTAAAAAATAATTTATCTGTTAGATTTGCAACAATAGAAAATAAAGATGTAAAAGTAGGTGAACCAGCAAAAGATTTTCCAGTTAGAGCCAAAACTCAGCCACCTAGACTTATAGGAAGGGGTGCCTTCGATCAATTTGATTATAATATGTTTAAAAAAGTAGTAATAACAAAAGATACATTTACTAGACCTATTAATAAAGATTTTGTTATAAGAACTGTTAGTGGACATCAATGTTTTAATAAAGATTTATATATAGCGTATAATCTTGAAGTTTTTTCTTGTGTAATGGAAAGAAGGATAAGCCATGGTTTTATTAAAGATGAAAATGATTTAAGTATTATAAAAACTGATATATGCAAATGTAATAAAGATTTTATAGAAGAATGTAAACATTGTGAGTTTAGATATTTATGTCATGATTGTAGACCAAATTGTAATGGTGGTGGTGTTATGGATAAACCATGGAATTGTTCTTATGATCCAGAAAGTGGAAAATGGGAAAATACAAAAAAAATGTTTAATAGATTAAAAAAGGAAGCACTATAAGTATTTGTTTTCTTAATAGTAAAACAGTGAATAAATTGATTAAAAAATAAAGATTTTATTAATTTTTTAAGAAATGAGTTAATTATAAAAATAGACCTAATCACAATAGCAAATTTTAATAAATTTCATAATTTTTTTGGAAATAACGATTGTTATCCAGATGATTGGGACTGTAAGCCTCAAGGTGGTGGTGGACCTTGTGGACCAGGTAATAGTTGTTATCCATCAATTTGTACACCAGATAGAAATAATTGTGGTCCAGATTATTGCTATCCTGATAAATGCTTTCCAGAAAAATAATTAATTATAAGGTAGTATTTATTATTTATTAAATAATAAATACTATCATTTATGTAAAAAATAACCAAATAAAATAATTTTATATTAGTAAAATAAAGTTTTATTGAAAAAACTATTATTAAGTGTAATTATAACAATATGTAATGATTAGTTTTTATGAACTTTTTATTTAAGTGGTTAAATAGAGTTAAGTATATAATAATTATTGTTATGTTTTTAACTCTACTACAAAAGTATATAGATTCAATTTTAATGCCTTATTTTATTAAAGAGATAATAGATAAATTATCTTTAAATGTAAGAAATATAAATCAATATTTTTATATATTGTTATTTTATGGTATTGTTAATTTATTTTCAATAACAACATCAAATTTAATAAGTTATTTACAAATAAAACATGATTATAAGTTTTATCATATATATTTTATTAATAATATATTGAAAAATAGTTTAGAAAATTCAAAAAATTATTTTGATAAAAATAGTTCAAATGCAATTATTTCAAATATATACAAATTAGCAAGTAATTGCGAATATATAGTAAATACGATAACATTAACAATAATACCTAATATTATTATTTTAATAATATATATATTTTCTTTAAATAAAATAAATACATCAATAGTGTTGCCAATAATTATATGGTCTTTTACTTATTCTGTAATATCTTATATTACTTCTAAAATTAATAAAAAAAACTTTCTAGATCTTGAAAGAACATATAATGATATAGATTCTGAAATGAATAATAGTTTAAGCAATATAAGTAGTATAAAATCATTTAGTAATGAACTATATGAAATTAATAAAATTAAAAAAATATCTAAAAATAACTTTATTGTGAAAAATAAAATTAATATTTTAAATACAATCAATAGTTTTATATCTGGTGGTTTTGATATCTTTTTTAATGTTTTTTTATTTATTTTATTAATAGAAAAGTTTATTAAAAATCAATTAGGTATTGATGATATATTTTTTATATTTTATACAATACAAAATATGAATGGTTATTTATTAGCTATAATAAAAAATTCATTCTCTACTTATGATTCTTTTTATAAAATAAAAATACATGAAAACTATTTAAAAGATGAAGATATTATTTTGAATAATAAAAAAGATTATGTAAAATTTAAAACTCCAACTATAAATATTAAAGACATCTCTTTTTCTTATTCAAAAGGTATACCAGTTTTCTCTAACTTCTCCCTCTCCATCCCCCCTTATCAAAAAGTAGGAATAGTAGGTTATAGTGGAGCAGGTAAATCTACATTAGTTAATTTATTATTAAGGTTTTAT
>CASELL010000013.1 GCA_949288805.1 uncultured Alphaproteobacteria bacterium
CCATACTAGGATTCGAACTTAAATATAAACAGAATTAAATCTGTTGTTATAACATTGACGAGATGGCATCATATATTGATTTTATTTCCTATTGATTTTTTAAGGCTTTACTATTAATTGTATAAGAGATGGCTGCCATACTAGGATTCGAACCTAGATAAACAGAATCAGAATCTGTTGTCCTACCATTAGACGATATGGCATCATATATTGATTTTATTTCCTATTGATTCTTTTAAGGCTTTACTACTAACTGGTTTTATAGCTCCTAACGGCAAAGAACCTAGATGAAAAGGACCAAAAGATATTCTTATTAATTTCATAACTTTTAGTCCATAATATTCCATTATTTTTCTAACTTCTCTATTTTTACCTTCATTAATTGTAATTTTCAACCATTTATTAGTTGTGCCAGTATCTTTTTCTACAACTATTTTTATTGGACCATATTTTACACCATCAATAGTAATTTCTTTTAATTCTTCTGTGGGTATTCTTGTTGTATCACCGTGAACTTTTACTCTATATTGTCTTGACCATCCGGTAGATGGTAATTCAATATATCTTGCTAGTTCACCATTATTTGTTAGTAACAACAATCCTTCTGTATCCATATCTAGTCTACCGATAGTTATAACTCTTGGCATATTACTTGGTAATAAAGAAAAGATTGTTTTTCTACCTTGTGGGTCTTTATTTGTTACAATATAACCCTTTGGTTTATGAAACAACCACATTTTAGTTGGTAGTTTAGGGTTTATTAATTTGTTATATATTTTTATTGATTCATCAGTTATATTTATAGCAGGAGAATCTATTATTTTGCCATTTACTTTAACAGCCCTCTCTTCTATTAATTTTTCCGCTTCTCTTCTAGAACAATAACCACTTCTGGCTATAACTTTTGATATTCTTTCTCCTTTCATAAAAATCACATTATATTAACTAAAATATTGATTTCATATATTTCTTTTAAGGGTAACTATTTTTGGTTCAGTTACTATAAAATAACCATTGGCTTCAAGTAAACGTTTTTGTTTTTCTGTTAATTTTTCATAAACATTGTCATTTCTAGTTGCGGCATCGGGTGTTATTTTATAAGCAGTTCCTTCTTCTGTGCCCTTAACATATACTGTGGAAGCCATTATTTCAACTTCTTCTTCTTACATATCTTTACTATTTTTTTAATATATACCTATTATAAAATATTATTTTAAAAAATCAATATTATTTAATATTTTTTAAATCTTCTAATATATAATAAAAAAGCTTTTCTGTCAAAATTGATAAATCGTTATTCTGCCTTTTTTGATTATAGATATATTCTGAATAATAATTATCAGATATGTTTGCTCCATAGAAAACAAGTATTTCTTTTCTTTCTACTGATTTTAGATTAGCTATATTTATTGTATAATCGAGTTCTAATTTAAAGTTTTTTCTCCCAGTATAACCAGATTCGTCTATTATTGTTGAGTATTCCTTTTGTTTAAAAACTATTTCAATATTACAAGTGTTTACTGCTATTTTGTTTTGCAATAAGGTAAGTTTATTCTTTAAATTTTTTGTTAATTTAGAAATAAATAAAGTATCTTTTATAGTCACATCTCTAATATTTATATTGAAATCTCGACATACTGATATGTTTTTTTGTTGTAAACAAGAAGACAATATTATTAGAGAAGCGACTATAATAATGGTTGATTTTTTCACATCAACCGCCTCTAAGTTTATTTAAACCAAATTGAGTAATAGATTGTATCCAATCACCACCTTTTGTAATTAACATTAACAATAATAATATTGCACATATTATAAATGGCAACAATATCATAAATCTTCTAGTTTGAGCAGCAACAAGATTAGCTTGAGCAGCTGCATATTTAGAAGCATTAGCTTTTGATTCTTTTTTTGCTTCATCTAATTCTTTTTTATCTTCTTCTTCTTTTACTTCTAAAGCTGTTTTTTCTTTTTCGCTTTTTTGAGAAGAAGAATCTTTTTTTGATGGTTTTTCAGCAGATGTTGTCTGCTCTTGCATAAAAGCACCAAATGTATTATTACTTTCGTCGCTCATAATTAAAATGGTATATCATCATTAATAACTTCTTCAATAAAATTATTAGACTCAGAACTATTATCTTTATCTATTGAATTATAATATTCTTCATCGAAATTATCTGAACCATTAGAAGACTTTGTTCTTGGATCTAAAATTTGTAATTCAGCTGTAAAACCTTGTAAAACTATTTCTGTGGCATGTTTATCTACACCTTGTGCGTCAACCCATCTTCTGGTTTGTATGGAACCAGATAAATATAATTTTGTTCCTTTTTTAACATAATTTTTAATTATATTAACTAAACCTTGTGAATAAACAACTACTCTGTGCCATTCTGTTTTTTCTTTTCTTTCTCCAGTTGTTTTATCTTTCCAATAATCAGATGTTGCTAAATTAAACAAAGCAACTTCATTTCCATTATTCATAGTTCTGATTTCTGGATCTTTACCAACATTTCCTAATAATATAACTTTGTTAACTGACATTGTTTTTAAAAAAAATTATTACCTATGCTAGTATGTAATTTAAATATTAAAAATCAAGTAAAATATTTTTTTTATTTTGTATTGAAAATTATTAATAAGATTTTATTATATAAGAAAAAATAAAATTTTATGAAAAAGTTATTTGTATTTTTTATCTTTTTATTTATAAATGATTGTATAGCAAAAAATAGTACTTATTCCAATTTATTTAAAGAATATATAAATAATACAGAAACAATAAAAAGTAATTTTATTCAATTTGATAAAAATAGTAGCTCTATGTCGGAAGGTATTTTTTATCTAAAAAAACCAGATAAAGTTAGATTTGAATACACACATCCATTTAGAACATTATTAATTGCTAATGGTAGAGTTTTAACATATTATGATATAGATTTAGATGAGATATCAACTATTCCTACAAAAAATACTCCTATAAATGTTTTTTTAAACTTTGATCTTGAAAAAATTAATATTATAGATACAAAAAATAATGGTAAAAATGTAATAATAGAAACAAGTATTAATGTGGCTGATGTTATATATTATGTAAATTATACTTTTGATAAGGATATAAAAAATTTAATATCAATTAATTTTAAAAATGAAGATGAAGAACTTGATATAGATTTTTTTGAAACAGAATTAAATATCGAACTTGATAAAAAGATTTTTACATTTAAATCGCCAAGATTATATAAAAGAAAATAATGTATCATTTATCTAAATCTCAACAACTAGCAGTAGAAGAAATACTAAAAGGTAATAATGTTTTTATTACTGGTCCTGCTGGTAGTGGTAAATCATATTTATTAAGTTATTTAAAAGATAAAATTAAGAACTTTTATTTAACTGCTACAACTGGAATAGCAGCAATAAACATAGGAGGTATTACTTTACATTCTTGGGCTGGATTAGGTATAGAAGATGTTCCAATAGAAAAAAATATAGAAAGTATATTATCAGCAAGAGGTAGTAATGTTAGAAGAAGACTCTTGAAAACAGATGTTTTAGCTATTGATGAAATATCAATGTTATCAATGGAAACTTTTGAAAAGATAGATAAAATATTAAGAGTTGTTAGAGATAAAGATGAACCTTTTGGTGGAATACAATTAATATTATTTGGCGATTTTTTTCAATTACCACCAGTAAATAGTGATAATTTTTGCTTTGAAAGTGATGTATGGAAAGAAGCAAATATAAAAACAATTTATTTAAAAGAAATATTTAGACAAAAAAATGAAAGATTTGTTGAACTTTTAAATAACATAAAATATGGAACAATTACAAAAGAAGATATAGAACTGTTAAAAAGTAGATATAATTTAGAAAATAACGATGTTATAAAACCTACAATTTTATCAACTCATAATTACATTGTAGAAAAGATAAACGTTGAGAAACTAAATAATATACCGAGAGAAGAAGAAATATATGAAGCAGATTTTCAAGGTGAAAAAATATATGTTGATATTTTAAAAAAAAATTGTATAGCAAGAGAGTTTTTAACATTAAAAATTGGTAGTCAAGTTATGATGCTTAAAAATACATATCAAAAAGAAGGTATTATAAATGGTTCTAATGGAATAGTCGTTGGTTTTTCAGTAAAAAAGAAATATCCAATAGTTAGATTTGATAATGGATCGGAAATTACAATAAAACCTGAAATGTGGGAAATATCAAAATTTAACTATAATACAGAAGAATTAGAAATATTAGCAGTAATGAAACAAATACCTCTTTTATTATCATGGGCTATAACAATTCATAAATCGCAAGGTATGACTCTTGATAAAGTTGAATGTGATTTAAAATCTTCTTTTGCTGATGGACAAGTTTATGTTGCTTTATCAAGAGTTAGAGATTTAGGTGGACTTTATATAAAAAGTTTTGATATTAATAAAGTAAAAACAAATAAAAAAATTATAGATTTTTATAATAATTTATAATCAAAAAATTTCATTGCACTTTCAACATATCTTTTACAGGATTCTACATTAAATTTTATCTCTTCTTCTTTCAAATCTCTAAAATATTTAGCAGGTGAACCTAACCATAATTGTTTTTCTGGGATAATTGTTCTACCAGATAATAAAGCCCCTGCTCCTAACATAGAATATTCTTTCATTTCAGCTTTATCTAAAACTATACTACCCATACCAACAAGACAGTTATTACCTATTGTGGCAGAATGCAATATCACACCATGTCCTATTGTACAATTTTCACCAACAATACAAGGAACACCAATTTCATTATGTATAATACAATTATCTTGAATATTACTATTTTTCTTAATATGTATTTTATCAATATCTCCCCTAATTGTAGCATTAGGCCATATATTTACATAATCTTCAATAATAACATCTCCAATAATTACAACATTATCAGCAATAAAAGCTTTATCACTAATTTTTGGAGTTTTGCCATTAAAAGTTATTATTCTTGCTGTATCTTTAATCATAAAATTAAATTTTTTTATTAGAAAAACAATAAAATATTATAAATAAAAAACAATATTTTATTAATAATAATTTCTTGAAGTTTTAAAATAAAAGAATAATATATTAATAGGTTTTATATAAACATAAAAGATGAAAAATAATAGAGGTTTTACATTATTAGAATTATCAATAGTATTGTTAATTATGGGGTTTTTGACAACAACATCAATAACTATGACTAGAGGTTTTATAAATTATCAAAAACACAAAGAAACGAAAGAAAGAATACAAACTATTGCTTTTTCTATTAATAATTATGTTTTAAAGAATAAAAAATTACCCTGCCCTACATCGATTTCAAAAAATTATAAAACAGATAGTTCTTTAAGTGACTGCTCTTTGTCTGAAAAAAATGGTTTTTTAATTGGAACAATACCTTCAGATACATTGGAAATAAGAAAAGATATATTGGCTGATGCTTGGGGAAATAAGTTTGTTTATATAGTTTCTTCTGATTTAACCGACAGCGATTTTTTTTATAGTAATCAAAAAACAACCAATTTAATAAATGATAAATTTGCATTTTCTATAATATCAATGGGTCCAGATAAGGCTAATTCTTATTCTTATTCAGCAACTTCTGTAAAAAATAAAGATATATCAGTCGATGATTATGCTAATTCTTATAATGGATTTGAAAAAAATCTAATTTTTAATGATGTAGATGATATAATATTGATAAAAACAAAAGAGGATTTAACACATGAATTATATATAAAGGACCTAACATGCTATATTAAGGAAAACGATATAAGAAGTAAAATTGAATTAAATTGTGGTAGTTCTTATTTTTCAAATACTATTAGTACTGTTTTACAATACAAAGAAAAAAAAATAAGTTCAGAAGAAAACTACACTAAAAAACAGATAACTATGCCTGACGATACAACAAAAGAAATATATACGGAATTAAAACAATGTATTATTGAATGTTCTGATTATGGCAATCCTATTGTTTATTTAAGAACAACTGATATATAAAATGAATATATTAATATGGGGTTTTGGTCTTGAAGGTAGATCAACACTAGACTATTTTTTAAAAGAAGGTATTAATAAAAACAATATTTACATAGCTACAAAAGATAAAATAGAAATTGATGGTATAAAATGTATATTAGAAGAAAATATTCTAGATTATATTAATGAAATAGATCTAGTTGTAAAATCTTCTGGTATATCTTTTTATAAAAAAGAAGTTCAAGAGCTAATTAAAAAAAATATAAAAATTACAACTAATTTAAATATATTATTAGAAAATAATAAATCTAAAACTATTGCTATCACTGGAACAAAAGGTAAAAGTACTACTTCCTCTATGTTATATCATATATTAAAAAATCTTGGTTATAATGTAGCTTTGGTTGGTAATATTGGAAAATCTTTTTTAGATATTGTTGATACAAACTATGATTATATAGTTTTAGAATTATCTAGTTATCAAGTTAAAACTTTATATAACAATCTTGACTATTCTATAATATTAAATCTTTTTAAAGAACATATAGATTGGCATTTAAAACATGAAAATTATTTTAAAGATAAATTATCAATAAGCAATCATTCTAAAAAATGTATTTATAATTCTAACAATGAATTAATTAAAAAATATCTAAAAATAGATAATAATTTTATAGAATTTGGCAATAATAAAAACTTTCATATAAAAGATAATTTTATATATTTTAATAATGAAAAAATTATAGATATTAATAATTTTAATAATATTAAAGGAGAACATATATTTAGAAATATATGTGGTATTTTAACATTTTTAAAAGAAGAAAATATTGATATTAATAAATCCCTAGAAATATTAAAAACATTTAAAACATTAGAACATAGACTTGATATTTTTTACAATAAAAACAATACAATGTTTATTGATGATAGTATATCTACTATACCAGAAGCCACTATTGAAGCTTTAAAAACTTTCAATAATAAAGATGTTTTTTTAATTCTTGGTGGTTTTGACAGAAAACAAGATTATACTTTACTTGTAGATTTTATAAAAAAATCAAATAATATTAAAAAAATATACTTGTTAGGACAAACTGGTTTAATTTTGAATAAATTATTACCTAACTCTACTTATTGCAATTCATTAAAAGACATTGTTGATTCAATAAAAAAAGAAGATTTAAATAATAAAATTGTATTATTGTCTCCTGCTTCTCCAAGTTATGATATGTTTAAGAACTTTGAAGAAAGGGGAAATATGTTTAAGGAGTTAATGTTGAAATAACTATATATTTTTTAATTTATTATAAAAATTAACTAAATCTTCCTTAAAATTATATAGTTTATTTTTTAATTCTTTATTAGGTTTATCAATTATTTTACTTTCAATAGTTATATTTTTGTTATTTTCTTTTTTTTCTTCTTCTTTTTCAAAAACAACATCTTCATTTTTCAAAAGATTTTGTAAACCTTTTATAGTATAACCTTTGTTGTATAAATAATCTTTTACAAACAATAAAGTTTTTATATCTTTATCAAAAAAATATCTTCTTCCACCAGCTCCTATTGTTGGCTTTATATAATTTGGAAATTGAGTTTCCCAAAATCTAATAACATGCTCTTGTACTCCAACCTCTTTTGAAGCACTACCTATTGATCTTTTTTTGTCTACTGTTAAAACCATAAAATCTATAATTTTTTTTCAAAATAAAATCTTACTAAAACACCTATTACTGCTGATAATGGCATAGATATAACTATTCCCCAAAAACCATACAAAGTTCCGCCTGATAAAATAGCAAAAATCAACCATAATGGATGAACTTTAATTTTATTTCCTATTAAATTAGGAGTAACAAAATTTCCCTCTAAAAATTGACCTAAGCAAAATATAAAGAATATAGTAAGTAGTTTTCCTATAACAAGTCCAAACTGAAAATATGCCAATGTTAAAGCTAAAGCTCCACCTATAAAAGCTCCAACATAAGGTAATAAAGTTAAAAATCCAGCCATTATTCCAACTATAAAAGAATAATTAAAACCAGTTAAAAACAATAATATAGAATAAAAAGTCCCTAAAATTAAACATACATTTAATTGTCCAACAATATAATGATGTAAAACATCATCAATTCTTGAACTTAATATTTTAAACTGAGCCCTAAACTCTCTTGGAACAACTTCTTTTTTTAAAAAGTTAAAGATATTTTCCCAGTCTTTTAATACATAAAAAGCAACTATTGGACTAATAAATATCATAAATATAACATTTACTATTTGGAAAGAAGAGTTAACTAAAGAATTTGTTAATGATCCAGCTGCTTTTAAGAGAAAGTTTGTTAATTCTGTAAAATATTGTTTTAGTTCTGTTGTATTTTCGATATTTAACAATATCATAATTTCTTTTGTTTTAGAATAAAATTTATTTATATCAAAATTATCTATCTGTTTTAATAGGTCCTTTATTAAAGCACTTAATTGAGAAAAAATCATAGGGAATATAAACAGTATTATTAAAATACATATAAAACTAAACATCGATACAAAGATTAATGATAAATAACTTCTTTTAATTTTTGACTGATATTTTTTTACCATATTTTTAAATAAATAAGCTATTAAAAAACCTAAAATAAAGGGAAGTAGTATCCCCCTAACTAAATATAAAAAAAATATAGAAAAAGATAACAATAAAATTAAAAAAAAATGCTTTCTAAATAAATTTTTCATATTAGAACCCCTGATATTCTAAAAAATTTTTTTTATATCTTGTATTTATATTAAAACCTTTATTACTAAATAAAGGCATTAATTCACTTTCATCACAATTATAATGTAATCTTAAATTAGCTATTTTAGTAGTTAATTGTAATGTATCATATTTTGTTATAAAATCTAAATTTTCTATTAAAGAGATTATATAACTATAATCATCAAGATTTTTCATGACATAAAAAACATCTATATAATTAACTTTATTTTCTATATTTTTTCCATCTTTTCTAGATCTAGCTATTCTATCTTGAGATTCATTATTTAAAAAATCTAATGTTTTTTTAGATGCTTCAATGATAAGATCGTCTTTTTCAACTCCATCATTATTTGAAAAATTTAATATTTTTTTTGTATGATTTTCTGCATCAATTTCTTCAAAATCAATCTCAACTATATCTTTTCTCTCTATATACCTAGCTGTGGCTACAATAATAGTATTAGAATTATATTTATTTAACAATGTTTTAAAGGTATTGTATTCTATTGGTTTATTTTTATTAAATATACCAGTATTAGCTAAATCATAATTATCTATTAAAACTATATTTTTATATTTTTCTTCATTTTCAAAAAACTCTGTATAAGCTGTATTATACCATAAACTATCAGGAACAAGGAATTTCTTGTTTCCATTTTTATCTTCTAATAAAGGAATATATAAAAAATAATTATCTGTAATTTTACCAGAAGCTATGTTGAGTTTTTTTAAATTAAAGTTTATAAAAGTTTTATTAAAAAGAATAGTTATATTACTAGAATAAGAATCTTTTGTAATTATTTCATCTGTAACTTTTATGCTTTCAATCATTTCTGATATAATATTATCAGGAATAAATTTAGTATAACTCTGATCTATTCCACCCTTTTGAAATAAAGACTTTAAAGCTTTTCTCTGCCCTTCCTCTAGTGCTATTTTTTTTGCTTTTTGAGCACTGTCAGATTTAACATAAACAGGAATATCCTTTACCATATAGGTAGTATTTTCGTTTGAAAAAGAAACTTTTGAAAATAACAATAAAAACAAAACTACTAAACTATAAATTTTTTTATTCATAAAAAATAATCAAACATATTTGATAAAATAATAAATTTATATTAATTTAAAATCAATAGAAAAATATTACAATAACTCATAAATAAAAATACAGTTTATTTACGATTCTAAAAACTATTTAATATTTAAAACTTGTTTTTGAATATTTATTAATTCACCAGTTCCCTTACAAGCTAATTTATACAATTCTTCAAATTTACTATATGGAAAAGATAATTGTTCGCCAGTGCCTTGTATTTCAATTATCTCCATATTCTCATTTAATATAAAATTAAAATCAACATCACAATTACTATCTTCTTCATAATCAAAATCTAATAAACATTCATTTTTATATATTCCACAAGATACTGCCGATATAAAATATTTTATTGGATTTTGTTTGATTATATTATTTTTTAATAAATAATTAATAGCTAAATACATCGCCACAAAACCACCGGTAATTGAAGCACATCTAGTGCCACCATCTGCTTGTATTACATCACAATCAATAATTATTTGCCTTTCACCTAGTTTTTTTAAGTCAACACAATTGCGAAGTGATCTGCCTATTAATCTTTGTATTTCTAAGGCTCTGCTATTAACTTTATCACCTCTATCTCTAACAATTCTAGTTTCTACTGATCTAGGAATCATGTTGTATTCAGCAGTAACCCAACCTTCACCTTTACCTCTTAAAAAAGGTGGAACTTTTTCATCTATTGTAGCAGTACAAATTACTTGAGTATCACCACAATAAATCAAACAAGAACCTTCCGCATACTTGTTTATGTCTGTTTGTATTTCTATTTCTCTTAATTGATCAAATTTTCTATTTCTCATTTTAATCCTTCCATTTTATTTTACTTAAATCTACATTATTTTCCATCATTTCCCATAATGGACTCATATTTCTTAACCTTTCTACTTCTGTCTTTACTCTTTCTATAAAATAATCAACTTCTTCTTCTGTTGTAAATCTACCAAGACCTATTCTAATGGAAGAATGAGCTAATTCATCTTTTGTTCCTATTGCTTTAATTACATATGATGGATCAAGGGTTGCAGAAGTACAAGCAGAACCTGACGATACAGCTACATCATTAATTGCCATCATTAAAGATTCTCCTTCAATGCCAGCAAATGAAAAATTTAGACAACCTAACCATCTTTTTTCCCTATCACCATTTAATTCTACTTTTTTAATTTTTAAAAATTCATCAATCATTTTATTTGCTAGTTTTTCAATTTTTTTTGTATCTTTATCATGATCTTCAATCATCAACTCACTAGCTTTGCCAAGTCCAACAATTAATGGCACTGCAAGAGTTCCAGATCTCAACCCCCTTTCTTGTCCTCCACCATGTATAATAGGTTCAATCTTTACTCTTGGCTTTCTTCTAACATATAAGGCACCTATACCCTTAGGACCATATATTTTATGTCCTGATATACTCATTAAGTCAATATTCATATCTTCAACATCAAGTGGTATTTTACCAAAAGCTTGAGCACAATCTGTATGAAAATAAACTCCTCTTTCTCTACAAATTTTACCAATTTCCTTTAAATCCTGTATAACACCAATCTCGTTATTTACACCCATAATAGAAACAAGTATTGTATTTTCTGTAATTGCTTTTTTTAAGTCTTCAATATTTATCAAACCTTTATCATTTACATCAAGATATGTAATTTTAAAACCTTCTTTTAATTCTAAATATTTACAACTTTCTAAAACACATTTATGTTCTATTTTTGTAGTAATAATGTGATTTTTTGTTTCACTTTTATTAAATCTAGCCACTCCTTTAATAGCAAGATTATTTGATTCAGTAGCGCCTGATGTAAAAATTATATCTTTACTATCCGCATTTATAACATTTGCTACTTGTTGTCTAGCTTTATCAACTAGATTTTCAGCATCCCAACCAAAAGAGTGACTTTTAGAACCAGCATTACCAAACTCTGTTGTTAATGTAGGCATCATAGCATCCAAAACCCTTTTATCCATAGGAGTTGTTGCTTGATAATCAAAGTATATTCTATTCATTAAACCTCCTTTATTGATTAGAAAATAAATCTATATTTGTTAATTCTGGACATTTGGTTTGAGCATGTTCTATATCCATAATTCCATCATTATCTTTTAAAACTAATTTTGATATACCTAATAAATATAAAGAATTACAGTATAATATTTGATTACTTCCAGAATCCTTACCATCTTTTTTTAAAGAATCCACTGCTAATTTTGAATACATAAAAACCTTATTAAATCTATTTGATATACTGCTATCTATATAATAAAGACTAGCCAAAGTATAATATATTTCTGAATTTTGATACATTTTTGCTAAATCTTCATAACACGCTATTATTGAAGTATAATTTTTATTATATAGCTTTGATGCAGATAAATATTTAATTAAGCAAACATCTTTTCTAGCATCTAGATTGTTTGGATTATTTTTCAAAAAATTATTTAATCTTAAAAGAGCTGCATCATATTGACCATTTCCAATAAATCTTTTAGCTATTATATAATCACTTTCTTTTGTAGTTGAGTTTGTACTTTTAATAATTTCGCCTTTTGAGTAATTTGTTATTATGAAAAAATTATTACCACTATTCTGGTTCTTTCCAATATATATCAATTCTAATTGTATTTTATCATTTTTTACTAATTCCTTTTTCATTTTAGAAGCTATCTGCTCCTGAACAATAAAATTATATATTTTTCCACTATCTATAATCATTAATTCTTTATAAAAAACATCTATTTGATTTTTAATTAATGCTATTTTTGTATCAAGATTATTAGATTCTATAGAATTATCGGTTAAATATTTTGCCATTAACCATCTTTCAAAAAATTCTCTATTTCTATTTGAAAGATTTCTAAATTGTTCATTGTAAACAATACTAGTATAATATTTATCATTAGAAAAAAGATATATTCTTTCTGGGTCTTGATCTATTTCAACTTTTCCATTATGTATATTTACAAGTTTATCGTATTTTATTGTTTTATTTATATTATCTAGGTCTTTTAAACCAATAACATTGTTTGATGCTAAAAGACTTGAATTGTTTAAAATTAAAAAAACTCCCCCTATTTGTAATATTTTTAATAATTTAATCATATATCGAAAGATTATAAAACTAAAAAAATATTATAATCGTTTTAATAATTTTTCAAGAATTATTTTAAAATAATTAATTATAAATAAAAAGTTAATATTTACTTAATATTATATTATTAATATTTTTTTCTGCTAGTTTTTGTGATAATTTAAAAAACTCTTCCATATCATCATTATCTGCTAATTTATTTTTTCTTTCAAAGCCACATTTTTTACATCTGTGTAAAATTACAAACTCACCATTTTTTTGTAAAATTGCTACTGGCTCCATTATACCTTTACAATCACAACTTCTATCCCCTGGATTTATATCTACATGTTTAGAATGAAAACATTTAGGACAATGATTAGTATAGCCGTTACCTTTTACTTTTTCTCCACAATTTTCACAAATAAAATCTTCTTCAACTTTTATAAAGTTTTTCATTCAATACTCCATTCAGTTCCATTTGATGTATCTTTTATAACTATATTGTTTTCTTTTAAATAATTTCTAATTTCATCACATTTAGCCCAATTTTTGTCTTTTTTATATTCTAATCTTTCATTAATTAATTTTTCAATTTCTTCATGGTTTAAAGTTGTAGTTTTTTTTTCAATTAAGTTTTCATTGTAAATACCTAAAAAAATTAAGGCATTTCTTAATTTTTCATATTCTTTATTTTTATTAAAATCGTTTAATAGAGCAATAGTCATAGGTGTATTTAAATCATTACTCAAAACTTCAATTAATTCATCTGGCACTTTATAATTACATTTAATATTTATAATATTTTTATGTAAATCTTTTAAATTTTTTTCTGCTTCAATTATTAAATTATTAGTAAAATCTAATGGCTTTCTGTAATGATTTTTAATCATAGCAAATCTTAAAACAACTCCTTTTACTCCTTTATCTCTAATTTCTTTTATTGTTGTAAAATTACCAAGTGATTTTGACATTTTTTCACCATTTACCATTAAAAAGCCAATATGGAACCAATAATTAGCAAAAGTGCTGCCTTTATTAGCACAACAACTTTGAGCAATTTCATTTTCATGATGAGGAAATTTTAAGTCTACACCACCACAATGTATATCAAAGTTTTCACCAAGATATTTATTACTCATTGCTGAACATTCTATATGCCACCCTGGTCTGCCAATACCCCAAGGACTTTCAAATTTACTAGATTCATCATCAATATCAAGATTAGGTTTCCACAATACAAAGTCCAAAGGATTTCTTTTGTAATCTTCTACTTCTATTCTAGCACCTGCTTGTAATTCTTCAAGATTTCGTTTAGATAATTTACCATAATCTTTATAACTGTTTACATCAAATAATACATGATTATTAGCAATATAAGCATTACCATTATCAATTAATTTTTGTATTGTTTCAATAATTTCTTTAATATGTTCTGTTGCCTTAGGTTCATAAGTAGGTTGTAAATTATTTAAATAATCCATATCTTCATTACAATATGATATAACTTCTCTTGTTAATTCTTGTATAGTGATTTTTCTCTCTGTTGCTCTTTTATTTATTTTATCATCAACATCTGTAATATTTCTAACATAAATAACATTACTATACAATTCTTTTAGTAATCTAACAAGAATATCAACCATAATTGTAGCCCTAGCATGTCCTATATGTGCCCTATCATACACAGTTAAGCCACAAGAATATAATTTTACATTATTGTTGTCTATTGGTTTAAAATCTTCAATATTCCCTGATAAACTATTAAATAATTTTAACATAATTTTTAAAAATATTAACTATCAATATAATATAAATAGAAATATATTATTCAACAAATAATTGACTTATAAAAAAAACTTATTATTAATTATGATAATAAAATATAAAATAAATATGTTATCAACTAGCGAAATTATAAAAAAATATAATCTTTATACGAAAAAATCTTTCGGGCAAAACTTTTTAACTCAAAAAGAATTATTAAATAAAATTGTATCTTATGCCGGAGATTTGACAAACTCTAATGTTTTAGAAATAGGAACTGGACCAGCAGGCCTTACTACTGCAATTTTAGAAAATAAAGCAAAAAAATTAATTACAATAGATGCCGATGAAAGATGTATTGATATAGCAAAAATTGAAATTAAACCATATTTTGATAATCTTGAAGTTGTTTTTGCTGATGCTTTAAATATTAATGAAAAAGAATTGTTTAATAATAATAATTTTAAAATAATAGCTAATTTACCATATAATATAGGTACAACTTTATTATTTAAATGGTTAGAAAATTGTATTAAAAATATTGATAATATCACCCTACTCTTACAAAAAGAAGTTGTAGAAAGAATAGTTGCTAAAAACAATACAAAAGATTATGGGCGACTTTCTGTAATGTGTCAATACTTATGTGATGTAAAAAAATGCTTTGATATATCTCCACAGGCTTTTTTCCCACCACCAAAAGTTATATCCTCTGTTGTTTCTTTAACTCCAAAAAAAGATATTGATGTAAATATAATAAAACCATTATCTAATTTATGTAAATTATTATTTAATCAAAGAAGAAAGACAATTTATAATAATTTGAAATCTCAATATAAAAATGCTGAATTTATTTTGCAAAAATGTAATATTGATAAAAATATTAGAGTAGAACAATTAGAAATAAAAGATTTTATAAATATATTAAATAATTTAGATTAATTATTTTTTAATTCTTTTCTCAATTCTTTATAATTTGGTATAATATTAGCAATACAATTCCAAAAGTTTTTAGAATGATCTTTATATAAAGTATGAGACAATTCATGTATTATAACATAGTCAATAACCTCTATTCTTTTTTCAATTAAATTACAATTAAAGTTTAGATTATTAACAGAACTACAACTCCCCCATAAACTTCTTTGATTTTTATACGATATTTTATTTTTATTAAATGAAAATTTAAATATTTTATAATTGTTAAGAAAATATTTAATCCTTTCTTCAATAATTTTTTTTATTTCTATTTTTTTCCATTCGACTAAAAAATTATCTATATCAATAATCTTATTTTCTGGTAAATAAATAATAAAATCATCCTCAATAATTTCTGCACTAGGCTTTACTAATAATTTACTATTTTTATTAACTAAATTATATTCTTTTCCAAGATATTTAATTTTTGATGTATTTTTTATTTTTTTTAATAATTCTTCTTTATATCTTAAATAAAGATTATGTATATAATCATCTTTAACTTTTAATGGTGTATATACATAAACTTTATTGTTAATTACCCTGAATTCAATCGTATTTTTTCTTTTTTTAGATTTTATAACGATGTAATCCATTATAAATATTCTTTTATTTTATTACAGATATTATTTATAATTTCCTCTAAAATGCTTTCATTTTTACATTCAACCATTACCCTTAATAAAGGTTCTGTTCCTGATTTTCTAATCAAAACTCTACCAATATTTTCAAGTTTTTTTTCTTCTTCTTTGATAAAATACTGAACTTCATTTAATTCTAATGGATTAGTTTTTGAAGCATCAAATTTTATATTTTCTAATTTTTGAGGAATTGATTCATAAATATGAGCTAATTCACTAATCTTCTTTCCAGTATGTTTCATTATTGAAAGAACCTGTAAAGCACATGCTATACCATCACCAGTTGTAGAATAATCACCTAATATAATATGTCCCGATTGCTCTCCACCTAGATTAAAATCACCATTTCTCATTTCTTCTGAAACATATCTATCGCCAACTTTTGTTCTAATTAAATTAACACCAAGATTTTTTAAATAAAGTTCAAGGCCAAGATTGGACATTTGAGTAACAACAACTGTATTATTTTTTAAAGCATTATTATTTAACATTTTTCTAGCTATTAAAGCTATTATCTTATCTCCATCAACAATTTCACCATTTTCATCAACAATGATAATTCTATCTGCATCACCATCAAGAGCAATACCAATATCTGCCCCAACTTCAACGACTTTTTTTTGTAAATTTTGAGGTTTTGTAGAACCACAATTATCATTAATATTTAACCCATTAGGTTCACAACCTATTCTAACAACATTTGCTCCTAATTCCCAAAAAACAGTAGGCGCAACTTTATAACTAGCACCATTAGCACAATCAACAACTATTTTAAAACCTTTTAAGTCCATTTTTTTAGGAAATGTAGCTTTAACATATTCTATATATCTTTGTTGATATATATAGTTATCCGATCTCCATGCTCTACCTATTTTATTTTCAATTGGAAGATTGGAAAATAAATCTCCATCAATAATACTTTCAATTTCTTCTTCAATATGATCTGGAAACTTAACCCCATTAGAATCAAATAATTTTATACCATTATCATAGTATGGATTATGTGAAGCTGATATCATAATACCTAGGTCGCATCTCATAGATCTAGTTAACATAGCAATACCTGGGGTTGGAATAGGACCTATTAAAAAAACTTCATCTATACCACCAGCAGTCAATCCAGCGGTTAAAGCTGATTCTAACATATAACAAGATAATCTTGTATCTTTACCTATAACAACTGCTGTTTTAGTTTTGGAATTATTTTTAATAATTTTTGAAATAGCTAAACCTAATTTTAAGGCAAAATCACTAGTCATTGGAAAAACATTTGCCTTTGCTCTAACTCCATCTGTTCCAAAGTATTTTCTAACCATATTTTAACATTAATTTTATCAATAAGAAGATTATAAAAATAATATTTTAAAAGTAAATATTTTTATAGTAATAATAACAATAAAAAAGCATTTTTTATTGAATTAACACTTGAAGTGCTAATTGGTGTTAATTTAAATGTATAATTATCTTTATAACTTTTTTTATAAAAATCATAACCAGTTGTAAACAAACCTCCATTCTTACCGCCAAAAATAATACTATTTATTACTGGTACTTTATTTAAACCAAAAAGAGTATTTAATTTATCTGCTGGAATTATAGCCCCATTTATACTTATTTCTCCTGTATCAATAAATATTTTACCTTTACCACCTATTCCAACTCCAAAAAAACCTTTACTTTTCAAAGCAAAACTTTTTAATTTTAAAATATTATTATCATAAAAAACTATTTCTGCCACAGCTTCACTAAATGATAAAGAGTTATCATTTCTTAATTTATCTTTTGTTTTATCTGATACAAATTCACTTTCTAATAATTTTCGAAATATATTACTATCTTTTGCGGTTGTTGTAATTATATCAAAATCATCTTTTATTTTTATTGTTAAATTTAAAGAATTATCATAATAATCACCACTAAAAATTGTATAACCACTTATTATATTTTTATTTATATTACTATAATTTAAAAAGCTACCAATATCTTTTATTTCTCCATTTATAATATATTTATCTTCATTTTTAGTGGCATTTATAAAATTATTATTGTCTATTGATAAAAACATTTTATCTTTATCATAAATAAAATTAACAAAATTAAAATAGTATTCCCCATTAAGAATTAGACTATCAACTTTAAAATCTACATTGTAATTTATTTTATTATTTTTCTTATTATTTTTTAAATATGTAATATTTAGTTTATTACCATATAAACTTATTTTATTATCATAAAATCTAATATTAAAACTATTATCATCATATTTTATATTATATAACTCTAATAAAGATAATCCATTTTTATCTATATAGATATTACCATTAAAGTTGATATAATCACCATAAGCATTTAAATTTTTAACAAAAACATCATTATTTTCTTTAATTATAACATTGAAATCTATATTTAGTTTATCATTTTTATTTTTTAAAAAATTAATTGTTTTATTTTTAATGTATGTTTTATCCATATTCAATTTTATATTAAAATTATTTAAATTATAGTTTTTAAATAATTTCAGGTTAATATTTGAATTTCTAGAAAACAAATTAGAATTAATGTTTTTAATGTCACTTTCAGCCTTTAAATATATATCATTTAATTTTAAATCGGTTTTTATTGGGATATCTATTATTATTTTTGACTCAGCAATTCCGTTTATAAAATTATTATTTTTATATTTTTTATCAATAAAACTTAATAAATCCCCACTATCTCCATTAGAATTAATTTTTATATTTACTGTTGGATTATTAAAATTAATATATATATCACTATCTTTTATATCTGTATCGAGCGTTTTAGCTGAATTAACATTTATTAAAAGATCATCTTTTGAAAAAATTGCTTTTCCAGTCATATTTTGTATCTCTGGAAAATTATTTGAATAATCTAATAAAGTATTGTTAAAATCAACTTCCGCTTTTAAATTATTTAAATTGAAAGAGTTGTTTTTATATAACAAATCAATATCAACAAAAGCTTTATTTATATTACCGCTTTTAAAAGAGTCTACTGTCCATTTTCTAATTTCTTTATCATCGAAAAACAGTGGCCAAAACGTATCTAAATCCGAAAAATAACCATCCTCTAAATTAATACTTAACTTTAAAAAATCATTATTTTTAAAATCTAAACTCATTAAAAAATCCATATAATCTTTTTTATTATCACTAAGTTGAACCTTTATATTTGTAATATTTATAGTATCCTCATCCTTACTTTTTCCATTTATAAGAAGATTTTTAAAATATATTTTATTTTTAAAAAATTCTTTAATATAAAAACTTCCACCTTTTGAATCTATTTTAAAATTACTATCGGTTATATCTGTATAATTTTCAAAATATGTATTAACTTCTAAATTAAATAAACCATCAACATATTCTGAATATTTTAGAATATCTTTACTAATAATCTTAAATAAATTTGAAGTATATAAATTATAGAATATTGAATTACAGGAAACTTCTTTTTTATTATTAATAAAACACTTGTTTGTGGAAAAAATGCTTTTTTCATTATTCATTTTACTGGTTATTCTTAAATTTAATTTAAGTTCGCTTCCAAGTCTTTCTAATTTTATAATTGAACCAACTATTTCTAACTTATCTAAATCATTTGTTTTTATGTTTTTAAAATAAAAATTACTGTTATTTAAGGATAAATTATTAAATATTATAGTATTATTATATAGTTTATCCAATATTTTATAAATATACTGTTTTGCCTCCAAATATGACATTGTCTCTTTATCATTTTTCTCCTCATAATCTAAATAACCAATTAAATTGTTAATATTTATCTCATTAAAAAAAACCCTTCTTTTAATTATATTTAATATATCTATTTTAAATGATGCTTGTGGTAATTTTAATCTTAAATCTTCAAGAGCAAAATCAAGGTTATTTATTATATAAACTATTCTAAAGTGTTTATCAATGGTTATTTTAGCAGAAGAAAAAGAGATTTTTTTAACTTTTTCATTTTGTTTTATTTTTTTAATAATATAATCGTTTATATCAATAATCTCTCTTGGTTCTATTGATATAAAAATAATAAAAAACAATATAGGTAAAAGAACTATTATAAAAAGCGAAAAAATAGCCTTAATAATAGTTCTTAATATTGAAAACTTTTTTCTATTTTCTTTATAAAAAATTGCTCTTAACTTTCTAAAAAAAAGCATTATATCATTAACATTCCACCATTAACATGTATAGTTTGACCAGTAATATAGCTTGCTTCTTTACTAGCTATAAAAACAATTGAATTTGCTATATCTTCAGCTTGCCCCATTTTTCCCATAGGAATGCCTGATAATATTTTATTTTTTTGATCATCAGTTAAAACATCAGTCATAGGAGTTTCAATAAAACCAGGAGCTATACAATTTACAGTAATACCTCTTGTAGCAACTTCCATAGCTATACTTTTAGACATACCAATCATACCAGCTTTAGAAGCTACGTAGTTAGCTTGTCCAGGATTTCCAGCAACACCAACAACAGAAGAAATATTTATAATTCTACCATATTTTCTTTTCATCATCTTTTTAATAGCTTCTCTATTTAATATAAAAGTTGCTTTTAAATTAACATTTATAACATTTTCAAAATCATCATTTGACATTCTCATAGCAAGAGTATCCTTAGTAATACCGGCATTACAAACTAAAACATCAATACCACCCATTTCAGTATCAGCTGTTTCAAATAATTTTTCAACTTCTTCAATATTAGATAGATCACAAGGGAAAATAAAAGATTTATTAGGAAGTTTTGAAGATAAATCATTTAATTTATCTTTATTTCTACCACATAATCCAACAATGGCACCTTGTTTTGAAAATAATTCGGCAGTTTTTGAACCTATACCACCAGTAGCACCAGTAATTAAAACTTTTTGACCAGTAAAATCTAACATAATTATAATATTTATTTAACAAAAATAATATTATAAAACTTGCTTTTAAAGTCAACAAATTTTTTATTATTAAAATATACTTCTTATTTATTACTTTAAAAGTAAATTATTAAAAATGTAATATTATTTATATTGATTTTATTAGATTTTATTAAAATAATTAATATATTACTTTAAAAGTATTTAATTAAAATATAATACATCTAACTATTTACTTTAAAAGTAATAAATTAAAATATTAATAATTTATCGTAAAATAAGGTTTTATTAATTTAAAATATTAATGTTTTACTTTAAAAGTTTTTAATTAAACATATAATTTTTATAAAATCTTTATCAAAATCATCAATATATTTTATTAAAAAAATATTATCTTTAAAAACTAATCTCATGTTTGATTTTATATTATTTAATTTTCTTGTTGTTATAATATGTGTCCCCTCTACTGCCAAAGATTTATAGTTATCCGTTAACTGAACATTCATTAATTCGATTTTACACCATATAGTTTTTCTTGTCTCCCAAGAAGAATTAAAACCACCTAGTCCATCCTCTATTTTTATTTCTTCTTGAATTTCTACTTTTTTATTTAATTCATTTATCATATTATAACCTTGTAATTTTATAATTTTTATATATATTTATAACACTTTGAGGTATTTGAGAATAACCTAATCTATCTTCAAATATTTTTGCTGTATGTATTAAAATAGCTTGTTTTAAATCATCATTAATATCTGTTTTAATAGCTGAATAAGTTATATCAATTCTATAAAAATCTAGGTTGTTTTTAAATATTATTTTATCATTCATATTATCAAAAAAATAATCTTTATCATTTAATTGAATTTCTTTATAATTTTTGTTTAATATTTTAATTGATTCTATATTTTTTACCGGACCATATAATAATTGTATTTCATTTTTATTAATCTTATACGTAGAATATAAATAAGTTTTTTCAATTATTGTTTGTCCTATCATCATTTCACATTGTTTTATAGCTGTCTTAAATGCTCTTATTATAACTTCATTTTCGTCTTCATAATCAACTTTTAAGAATAATTTAATATCTTCTAGTTGAATAGGAAGTTCTTGGCTTTCATTGATTGTTTTTAATATAGACATAATTTTCCTTGAAAATTATTAATAATTAAATAAAATGTAATTATATGATTAATTTAATTTATTTTGTGCGAAAGTATATAATTTTTGTATTTATATTTTTGTTTAATTCTAATTCTTTTGCTAAGTTATTACCAGAAGATGAAGTTAGACAATTAGAAACACAAGATAATGAAATATGTCTAGCTAGAGGCACAAATCCAAATACTGAATTTGGTATAGTTTATTATTGGGACTGTCGAAAACAATTAATTGATGAAAGAATTAAAAAAGCTAGAAATTTTAAAGGTAAAAATAAATTTTATATAGCTGAATTAAAAAGAATAAAAAAAGTAATAAATAATGTTACAAGTAGATTAGAAAGCGAATTTCAAACAAAGTTAGATTATTATGAAGAACCAAAAGATTATAAAGTAGAATTAAGAGGGGATGATAAATATTATTATAACTTATTAACTTTTTTAAATTATGATTATCCATTTTTAAGTATTAATACAAAAAGAGAAATAGAAAATATAATAGAAACAAGAAAAGCATTATATGATGTAAAAAAAGAAGATGAAACAAGAAAAAATCTTGAAAAATTTCCACAATGTATTAAATATGATATAAAAACCGAAGAATTTAAAAAATGTATTGATTTTTATTTATCTGTTGAAGAATGCAAGATTATTGTGATTAAGAAAATGGAAGAAAGAGATATTAATAATAAATTCGAATGTAAACAAAAATCAATAGAAAAATATCCTGATCATATGGCTTTATACAATAGTGAATATCAAGATTTAAAAAATGAAAAACTTGATGAATTTAATATTGATAGAGACAAAATAGCAGAAAGAGAAAAGCGACTAGCTGAATTAAATAATTTAATGTCTGGTCCTAGATTATCAAAAACTCAATTAATAGAATTAAGAAAATTTGAAGAAAAAAAATGTTTAATGGATAAAGAATTAGAGAATAATTTATTTAAATTAACTGTTGGTAATGAATGCGAAAATATGTTGAAGGAAGGAATAAAATGAAAATAGTTTTTATGGGTACACCTGATTTTGCAGTCCCTACTCTACAAAAATTAATAGACAATGAAAAAGATGTAGTTGCTGTTTATACTAGAAAGGCTAAAAAATCAAATAGAGGTTTTAAATTACAAAATACCCCTATTTATGAAGTAGCAGAAAAACACAATATAAAAATATTTACTCCTGCAACTTTTAAAAATGGAAAAAATCTTGATGAATTGAAAGAATTAAAGCCTGATGTAATAGTTGTTGTTGCTTATGGTCTAATTTTACCAAAAGAATTATTAGATATTCCTACTTATGGTTGTATTAATTTACATCCTTCTTTATTGCCTAAATATAAAGGCTGTGCTCCTATGGAAAGATGTTTACTTTCTGGTGATGAAGAATCCGGCATATGTATAATGAAAGTAGATGAAGAGCTTGATAGTGGTGATATAATTGATATTTACAAATGTGATATTGATAAAAATATGGATATACAAGAATTGAAAGAAAAGTTTTCAATTATTGGTGCTGATATGATCTTAAAAATAATAGAAAAATTAGAGAAAGGTGAAAATTTAAATTATATTAAACAAGATCATTCTTTGGCAACTTTTACTGATAAAATCACTAATGAAGATGCTAAAATTGATTGGCAAAATGATAGTGTAATTACAATACATAATAAAATTAGAGCATTAAATGATTCTGTTGGAGTTTATTTATATCATAATAACAATAGAATTAAATTAATTAAAAGCGATTACATTTTAAAAGAAAACAATACAAACCTTGCTACTATACAAGATAAATATTTTTCAATAAATTGTAAAGATGGTATTTTAAAAATAATTACTTTACAAAAAGAAGGCAAAAAAGCAATGAATATTAAAGATTTTGTTAATGGTTATAAATTTAATATTGGAGACAAAATTGAATAATTTTTTACATAAAATCAAAATAGATAATATTGAATTAGATAACAATTTATTGCTCGCACCTATGGCAGGAGTTACCGATCCCCCTTATAGACAAATGATTACAAAATTTGGTGAGCTTGGCTTGATGTTTAGTGAGATGATTCCTTCAAAATCTTTATTTTTAGGTAATAAAGAAAAATCAATAAATAAAGTAAAAAATCCTTTCAAAATTAATGCAGTGCAAATAGCAGGCAATGATCCTGATTACATGGTAGAAGCAGCAAAACTAAACGTAGATCTTGGAGCAGATATTATTGATATTAATTTTGGTTGCCCTGTAAAAAAAGTAGTTAAAGGTTTCGCTGGTTCTGCTGTAATGAAAGATGAAAAATTAGCAAAAACTATAATGGAAAAAGTTGTAAAAGCAGTTAATGTCCCTATTACTGTAAAAATGAGAATGGGTTGGGATTTTACAAACTTAAATGCTCCTACTATATCAAAAATCGCAGAAGATGTTGGTATAAAAATGATTACAATACATTGTAGAACTAGAAGTCAAATGTATGAAGGAGTTGCCGATTGGACTTTTGCTAAAAAAGTAAAAGAAGTTGTAAAAATACCTGTAATTGTAAATGGTGATATCAAAACCAGTGAAGATGTAAAAAATGCTTTGATTGTTAGTGGTGCTGATGGTTGTATGATTGGCAGAGGTGTCTATGGTAAACCTTGGTTATTTAAACAAATTGAAACAGAATTAAATAATGAAGTTTTTTATAAAAATTTTAATTTAAAAGACATAATATTGGAACATCTAGATCTTGCTATAAATTATTATGGTAAAAATGAAACTACTACCCTATTTCGCAAACATCTTGGTTGGTATAGTGCTGGCATGTTTGGTGGTGCTAATTTTAGAAATACAATAAATAAATTGAAAAACATTGAAGATTTAAAAATAGAAATTGAAAAATTTTTTAAACAATAAGAACTCTTGATTATTAAATAAGTTTTTTTATAATCTACCAGTATATAATTTTTTTAATTTTATGGAATTTTTACAAACTTTTGGTACTATGTCGCCTGAAGAATTTCAAAAGAAAGCGATAGAAGATCCAAATATTATGAGAACTATATCAGAACAAGGACACAATATTATTCATATTTGTATTATAACCCAAAATTATACACTTCTAAAATTCTTATCTGAACGATATGATATTTCGGACTTAGTAAATCAACCCATAATAAATGGAAATACTCCACTACATTTATTTTTTTTGCTTAATAAATTTTCTCACCGCTCTACAAACTTAAATGTTTTAAAAATATTGTTAGAAAACGGTGGTAATTTATTTTTAAAAAACCGCAGAGGTAAAACTCCATTTAGTGCTTTTCAAGAAAAATTAGAATTTAGCGTATTACATAATTTTAGTACAATGGAAACAATATATGAAGAAACACTTAATAGAGGTGAAAACAATACAGATGTTATTTCTCTTTATAATTGGGCAAAAAGAGAAAGAGAAAGAATAGAAAGAAGAGAAAGAGAAAGAA
>CASELL010000014.1 GCA_949288805.1 uncultured Alphaproteobacteria bacterium
TATTTACATTTAATATTATTACACATATAATATAAAGTTGTTAACACAACTTTATATTATATTGAAAAAATTAAAAGTAAACAAAAATTAGGCAATGCCGTTAAATATAAAAATATATTGAAAAAAAAATTTAGTATTATATTATTGCCATAGCACGATTATATTTATTTTTATGAAAAGTATTTTAAAAGATAGTATAAATAAGTTTTCTACGTTTAATAAGTTTTTTATTAAACAAGTGGAATATATTACTATTGAAGATCTATCAAAAATTATAATAATAAAAAATATTAATAATCTTGATAAATCCCTAAAAATATATAATGTAGCAACACTAAATAAAGCAACAGGTCAAGATATATCGTTTTTATCAAATACAAAATATGTTGATAGTCTCAAAGATTCAAATGCTGGTTTTTGTTTTATTCAAGAAAAATATGTTAATTACTTAAATAAAAATACAACCCCTATCATTGTAGATGATCCACATTTTTCTTATTGTATTTTATTAAATACTATGTATTTTGTTCCAATGTATTTAGTTGAAAATAAAATATCAAATAAAGCAAATATTGACACTTCTGCTAAAATAGGAAAAAATGTAGAAATACAAGCTGGTGTTTTTATTGATAAAAATGTTATTATTGGAGATAATTGTAAAATATGCGCTAATGCCGTTATAAACCATGATTGTATTATTGGAGACAACACTTATATAGGAGCAAATGCTACAATATCTTATGCTGAAATAGGACACGATACAACAATTCATAATGGTGCCTGTATAGGACAATGTGGTTTTGGTTTTGCTTACAATAATGGTTTTAATTATAAAATACCACAACTTGGAATTGTTAAAATAGGTAATTTTGTTGAAATTGGAGCAAATACTTGTATTGATAGAGGTGCTTTTGATGATACTATTATAGGAGATAATACAAAACTTGACAATTTAATACAAATAGCCCACGGAGTAAAAGTTGGTCAAGGTTGTTTTTTTGCTTCACAAGTTGGTGTTTCTGGTAGTACAGAAGTTGGTAATTTTACTCAACTTGGAGGACAAGTTGGTGTTGCAGGACATATTAAAATAGGAGATGTTGTTCAAGTAGCAGCACAAAGTGGAATAATGAAAGATACAGAATCTAATTCAATAATTGCTGGTAGTCCAGCAATGCCAATTAGAGATTGGCATAAATCTAGTATAATAATTAAAAAACTTATAAAAGGAGATAAAAAAAATGACTGAAATAAATATTAAAGAAATTATGGACTTAATACCACATAGATATCCATTTTTATTGGTTGATAAAGTTATAGAATATAAAGAAATGGACTCTTGTATTGGTATTAAAAATGTAACAATGAACGATAATTTTTTTCAAGGACATTTTCCAAATAATCCAGTTATGCCTGGTGTTTTAATGATTGAAGCTATGGCTCAAACTGGTGCTATACTAGTTTCTAAATCAATAAAAGCAGAACCTGGGGAAACAGGGGTTTTATTTACAAGTATTGATAATGTTAAATTTAGAAAATCAGTTTTACCAGGAGATAGATTGGAATTACATATAAAAATAGTTGGAAATAAAATGAGTATATGGTTTTTAGAAGGAACTGGTATTGTTGATGGTAAAAAAGTTGTTGAAGCTAAATTTTCTGCAATGTTAACTAGAAATAAGTAAAATGAAACAAAAAACAATTAATAATAAGGTTAATTTTACAGGGGTTGGACTTCATTCTGGTGTGAATGTTAATATAGAATTAATACCCACAAAAGAAAATACTGGTATAGTTTTTAGTAAAAATAACATATTGATAGAAGCCTTATATAATAATGTTGTAGATACTAAACTTGGAACCACTGTTGCTAAAAATAATGAAAAAGTTTTAACAATAGAGCATTTAATGGCTAGTATTTGGGCTTGCGATATTGATAATTTGATTATTAATATTGATAATCAAGAAACTCCAATAATGGATGGAAGTGCTAACATTTTTATAAAAGAAATTGAAAAGGCTGGAGTTAAAGAATTAGCAGAAAATAGAAAGTTTGTAAAAATACTAAAAAAAGTAGAAGTTTTTGAAGATGATAAATTAGTTAGTATAGAACCAGCTAATTCTTTTTCTGTTGATATAACAACAGATTATAATTATGGTAAAATAGGCAAAGAAAACTATTTTTTCGATGGCAAAAAAGAAACTTTTTTAAAAGAAGTTGCTATTGCTAGAACTTTTTGTCAAGAAAAAGAAATAGAATATATGAGAAGTATTGGTTTAGCTAGAGGTGGAAGTCTCGATAATGCTATGGTATTTAATGACAATGGAATTGTAAACAATAATGGTTTTAGATGTCAAAATGAAGTAGTAAAACATAAATTACTTGACTGTATAGGTGATCTTTATACTTCTGGTTATAATATAATAGGTAAAGTTATATCAATAAAGGGCGGACATACATTAAATAATTTATTATTAAAAAAACTTTTTGAAGATAAAAATAATTTTGAAATAGTTTAAATGGTGCCCCAAAGAGGACTTGAACCTCCATAATCTTACGATTACTAGTACCTGAAACTAGTGCGTCTACCAGTTTCGCCATTGGGGCATATTAATATTCTATTATATCCTATATTAAAATCAATAACTTTATTGATTTTTAAAAAAATATTTATATTATGGTTCATATGGTACTTGTTGTTTTATTTTAAATTCTTTATGAAAAAATTATTAAAATTATTTCTTATTATTTTTATTATATTTATTGTAGTATTTTTTGGTTTTATAACATATTTAAAAAATTCAATAAATCTAAATTCATTAAAACAGAATATAAATAGTTCTACGGCATTAATACTAGAAGAACACAATAAACATTATCATTTTAAAGATAAAGAACTAAAATTTTCAATAAATGGACAAATAAATATAGTTTTTCCTTTTAAGTTAGTTATTAATAATATAGAAATAAAGAATATACAATATAAGGATGTTTTAATAAATGGAAACATAAAAAAAATAGAAATAAAACTAAACATTAAGGATCTTCTTAATAAAAAAATAACCCCAAAAGATGTTAATATATTGGGCTCAGAGTTATATATAGATAAAAATAAACTTGACGACTTTTATTATAAACTGGAAAAAGTTAAAAAAATTGTAAAATTAGAAGACAATGAGGTTTTTGGTGTAAAAGATAAATTAAAAAGTTTATTAACCTCAACAAACGACAATAAAGTTAGCGAAATAGAGGAAGGATACAAAGAAGTAGAAATAGAGGAAGAAGTAAGGTACGATTTAGATAACACAAAGGCTAGACTTGTATTGGTTGATATAATAAACAACCTATCTAAAAATCTAGAAATTAAAAAAAATATACATTTCTCAAACGTATTTATAACAATAATAAATAATAAGAATATAGAAAAAGAATTAAAAAATATTAATGGAAGTATAAAATTTAACGATAAAGAAATAAAAACAGAAGCTAATTTTCTTTTAAATAACATAAATGGATATCTTGCCTTACTTATAACAAATTCCGGCAATAAATATAATTATAATTTAGAAATTAAAAACAATATTCAAGATAACATATCAATAAAATTAACAAATGACAATTTGTTAATTAATAATTTTAAAGATATTAATTCAAATATAGAGGTTAACTTTAATACACAAAATTTAAATAATTTAATTCAATGGTTATTCTCAGCCAATTCAAAAATATATAATGTTTTTAATTACAAAAAACAATTTACTCTAAAAACAAATATAATAAAAAACAATAAATATTATAATATTAAAAACATGGTTGTTGATGCAGAAGATATAAAATTAAAATCAAATATAAATTTTACAGAAAACAACAATAATATAGTTTTGGATGTGGAAAAAATTAATTTTGATAACTTTACAATAAATCTATATAAATCTAACTTTATAAACGAAGACAAAAATATAAATATATATAAATACGACACTTTTGATAAATTATTGTCTTCTTTAAAAACTAATGAAACAGTAGATAAGGAAAAAATAACAACTTTTTCACTAAATATAAAAGAATTAATATATAAAAACAATATATTAAAAGACTCAACAATAGAAATAGAAAAAAATAATAAGAAATATAAAATAAAAAAACTAAATCTTAACCTAAAAGATCTAAAAATAGTTGCAGAAGAACCAAAAGAACAAAATGGATTTTATTATAATAATTTAACAATAACCGGAGAAAATTTTGATATAATATCAAAAATGATAAATGCCGATAATATCGTAAAAATAAATAAGTTTTCTTTAAACTCAAATATATTTATTAATGATGCTATAATATATTGCTATGATTATATACTAAAAAATGACAAAAACGAAATAATAACAAATGGAAATATGGAATATTCATTAAAAAACAATAACAATTACATAGCTCTAACATCAAATTTTAATGATTTAATTATAAACTATGAAAAAAAACAAGTATCTACATTGAAAGAAAAATTTTTATGGCTAAACAATATATCCAGCAATGTTTTTGTGGATTTAAAAATTAATAATTTAATATACAATGAAAAAAAGATTCAATTTAATTCAAAAATACATTATTACCCTGGCTTTATTCATTTATATGACATACAAAACATAACAACAAATAATTTTAAAAACATAACTGGTGACATTTTGTTGGGACTAGGAAAAAAAGAACCTGTTCTAAATGTAAATTTATCAATAGAAGAAATTAATTATAAAGGAGATCTTATAAACTATGTTTTTAATATTGAAAAATATAAAAATATATTATTAGAAACAGAAATTAATAAAGAATTAGAAAATAAGTATTGGATTAAAAAATTATTTTTAATTCCAACATTAGAAGAAATAAATGGACAAATAGATATAAAAACAAACAATATACTTATAAACAATTCACATATAACAGATTTTAATTTTATATCATCAATACAAAATGGTATTTTAAATTTAGATAATTTTAAATTTAATGGTTTTGGTGGTTTTACAGAATTAAAAGGAAGTGTAGATCTCAAAAAATCAAGAAATATTAACTTAATATTAACAGATACAATTTACGATATAGAAGAAATTTTTAAATTATTTTCAGAGAAAAATAATGATAGTATAAAAGGAACTATTGGTATTGGTGGTTTATTTAGAGCTAACGGTTTTAATGAATCTGTATTATTATCTTCTATGAATTTTAGTTTCAAATTTATAAGTAATAATTTATATATCAAAAAACTTGGACTAGAAGAATTAAAAAGAAAATTAGATCTGATTTATTCCGATGACGTTATTTTAAATAATTTTGAGGCTAACAAAATAATATTAAATGATAGTGGAACAACATTTAAAAATGTTAAAGGAAACCTTTCTTTAACGTCCGGAGTTAATAATTTAATAATTGACTCATCAACAGACTCTATAACAAATAAATTAATATTTAAAACAGATAATTCTGGAAAAACGTTAATTATAGATGCTATAAATACATCAATAATTACAACAAAAGTTGGAGATACAATTTTACCATTATACACAATGATAACTTTTAAAGAAGATTTTTCAAATAAAGCAAAATTAAAAATAAATACAGAACAAATAGATGAATATATTAAAAAAGTAAAAGAAACAAAAAATAAAACAAATTAATTAATTGTAGAACCTAAATCTTCTAGTGCTTGTTTTAATGTTGTATTTATAGACTTTTCTATTTTATAATTTTTGTTTATTTTAATATTATTTTTCTTATTATTTATAATAGTTGGAACTTCTTGAATATATAATTTAGAAACTATATTATAACCAAAAAGTGTATTTATTTTTTCAATTATATATTCTTTATTATTATTTATATAAAAAGATGTAGCTGAATTATATGTAATTAAATAAACACTAGCTTGATTTTGATCTTTATTTAAACTAACTTTATTGATTTTACAATAATCAACATATTTATTACCAACTACATTAATAAGATTACTCGAAATTGTATATAAAAAATTACACTTTGGATTTTTTAATATTGGTTTTAATAATTCTCTTGAATATACTTGAAATGCTTTCAATTTTTTTCCTCTTCTAATAACTCTAATACTCTTTTCTCCTTTTTATTTTCATGTTCGCACATAAAAATAATTTGTGGTGTATATTTTACTTTCAATTTTTGACAAATAATACCTCTTATTTGTTTTATAAAATCTTTATTTAATTTTTTTACTAATTCTTCTTTATTTTCTTCATCAAGCCCAAATGTATCTATTAAAACCTTAGCATTCATTAAATCTTTACTGAAATCCACATAGATTACATTAACAAAAACCTGTTTGTCTTTAAATGAAAAACTACTTCTTGTAAATACATCATTTAATACTTTTTGTAGTTGTGAAGCTCTTTGTAATTGAAAATTACTTTTAGTTTCCTTTTGTAAATTAATTTTCATTATAATCTCCTATTGAATAATTACCATTATTACATACTATAAAACTATCTTTATTTGTTTTTTGTCTTATATTGTATATAGTTGTTTCTATACTTTTATTATCAATATTCTTATTATTCCATACTTTATCTAAAATATCAATTTTATTTGAATCTGGATTTTTAAATAAAAATAATATTAATTCTATTTCTTTTGCTGTTAATTGAAATTCTTTATTGTTAATTAATATTATATTTTTACTTATATCTATAATATAATTATTAAATATATATACATTTTTTGTAATATATTCTTGTAAATTATTAATTTTATTTTTTAAATCATCTAACTTAAATGGTAAAGCAATGTTTACAATATTATCTAAAACATTATTGGATATATTTATAGTAAAATTATTTATATATTTTTTAGATAAATCTACATTATCATCAATGATAACTATATCACTATAATTAACCTCATTACAACCAACATGAACATTACTAAATTCTTTCTTTAAATATTTTATTAAAAAGTTATCGCTAGAAAAAAGAATTATATTCATATAAACTGTAAAATAATTAACATTAATAAACTATTTGTTATACCAGCAAAAATACCACCTACTACATCATCTAACATTATTCCAGTAGCTCCTTTTACTTTTTTATCAATTATTCCTATTATCCAAGGTTTTTTAATATCATATATTCTAAACAATATTATTGGCATAATAAAAGAGTATAAAGAGAATAAAGTCGCATTATTTTTTATAATATCAACACTAAAATCTTTTGTGAAAAATACAAAACAAAAACTAAAACTGAACGCTAATAATTGACCCACAACTTCATCAATCACAACTTCACTAGGATCTTCTTTGTTTGTTTCTTTAATATATACCTTTGTAGTAATATGTCCTATTATATAAATAAACAAAATAGTAAAAATTGTGTATAATATAGGATTTAAACTTAAGCCTGATATTATTGTAATAATAATAAACCATAAAGGCAAAGTACATATACTACCAACAGTCCCAGGGCAAACTCTTGATAAACCTGTATAAAAAAATGTAGCAATTAATCTTGATATTTTAAATTTCATAAAAAAAATAAATTGTTTATAATTGTTATTAATAATAATTTTATAATATTTTTTGTCAATTAAATTATTGACTTTTATTTAAAATTAATTATTAATAATTTATATTAAATAATAAGGATTTTATGTTATTATATAATCAAAAATTATTAAATCTTGATAATATAGATAAAAATATAATTAATAAAACAAAACAATCTCTGGATATTGTGAGAGAAGGATTGAAAAAATCTGGTGATTACGATGCTTTAAGTATAGCTTATGAAAAAGAAGATTTGAAAGAAATTAAAGATTTTTCTAGATTTATAAATGATAACTTTAAAAAAATATATGTTTTAGGTATAGGTGGTTCCAGTCTAGGTGCTAAAACTTTGTTATCTTTAATGTTTCAAGATAAAATAGAGATTTTAGAAAATATTGATAGTTTTACTTTAAAATATATTTTTAATAATGTAGACTTGAATAATTCTGCTTTTTTAACTATTAGTAAATCAGGCAAAACTATTGAGTGTATATCTCAAACATTAATTTTATTAAAAAAGTTTGAAGATAAATTAGGTAGAGAAGCAATAGGTAAACATTTCTTTTTCTTAACAGAAGATAAAGATAGTCCATTAACTCAATTGTCAAAAGAATTTGGTGTAAAAACATTAGAACATCATAAAACAATAGGAGGTAGATTTTCTTATTTATCTAATGTTGGTTTAATTCCCGCATGTATAGCAGGCTTGGATATTGAAGAAATTAGAAATGGTGCGAAAGATGTTTTAGATTATGTGTTAGATAATGAAGATAATTTTATTATTGATATTTGTGCTAAACAAACTCAATTATATAAAAATGGAGTAATTGCTAGTGTTGTAATGCCATATATTGAAAGATTAAAAAAATTAACAGAATGGTATAGACAACTTTGGGCTGAATCTCTTGGTAAAAATGGTTATGGTGTTTTGCCTATTGATGCTATTGGCACAATAGATCAACATAGTCAATTACAATTATATATGGATGGACCTAGAAATTTATTTTTTACTTTTATTAAGAAAAATTATGATGAAAATCTTTTAAAAATTGAAAAAACATATCATAAAGATTTTGATTATTTGAAAGATATGTCATTAGACAAAATAATGGATATAGAAGCAAGTAGCACTATTGAAGTTCTAAATAAAAGAGAATTGCCAGTTAGAGTAATTGAAATAAATAAATTAAATGAAAGATGTTTATCTCAATTAATGATGCAATATATGTTAGAAACTATTATTGTTGGTTTAAATAATGATATAAATCCTTTTGGTCAACCAGCAGTAGAAGAAAGAAAGATTTTAGCGCATAAAATGTTTAGAGAATAGTTTTATTATGTATTTTTATAATAAAAATAAAAAAATATTCAATATAAAAGATAAAAATGAAATATTTAATTTAATTAATAAATACAAGTATTTTTTATTTGATACAGACATAGACGTTTTATCACACGAAGCTCTTAATAAATATTTGATATTAAAATTGGACAATAATCTTTATCTTTGTAGTAAAAATTAAATATTTAATACCAATAATAGATACAAATATAAAAAAAATATATAATAAGTTTTTACAACACGAGAATGGGGAAACAAAACTTATTGATTTTTTAGTTAATAGCAAGGAATTAAATTGGGATAGTCAATACTATAATGAACAAAAAATAGTGGATTATACAATATTTAACGAATATATAGATTTACTTATTTTTAAATTTAATCAAAAACAAGAAGACTTAAAGTTAATATATTATAATTTAATTAATAAAGATAATTATGTTTGGGTATGTAGGCTTGTAAATTCATATATTAACTTTTTCTTTAGAAATAACAAAAAAATACAACTCGATTAGCAAGTTGTATTTTTAATATATAATAAGATCTTAAATTAAAAATCCATTTTAGAAACTAAACTATAATTTCTTGTTGTATTTTCTTCTGCATATTCTGTTTCTGCAGCAGTAGAATCGTATTTAACACCTCTAACTATACCGCTAGTAGCAATACCATCATCTATTTTAGTATCTATATTTTCTGCTTCATCTGAAGTTAAAGCACCAACTTCATAATCAGAAGAACCAGATAATGATAAAATATTTGCATTACTAAAATCAGCAACAGCTGCGAAGCTAGCTCCAGCGTTGTTTAAAAACCATTTAGCATTTTTACCAAACTTTGAACTAACATAGTTAGCTGTTCCTTCTGATTCAGTAAGTGGAGATTTATCAATAACTCCTTCTTCAAATAAATCTGTTAAAGCAGCATTATCATCTTTAATTATACTAGGATCTGTATCGGCACCAGGAACTTTACCAAATTGAGCATAATAAGAATTATAAGCTGTTCTATAATTTGTAAATTCTGTAACTATAGATCTTAATTGAGCACTTTTAATTAAAGAGGCACCACCAGTAACACCAGCTACTAGTAAACCTAATATAATTAATACTATTGATAACTCAATTAAAGAGAAACCTTTATTATTTCTTTTCATAACTTTATATAAAATTATTAATAATACAATTACATTCTATAATTAATTTAATAAAAATCAATAAATATTATAAAAATATTTATTATTTCTAAAAATATAAAATTGTAGAAAAAAAGTTGACATTTTAAAAAAAATGTATATAATGTTATTAAAGATATAGTAATCAAATATAAAAATATGACAAAAGAAGAAACAAAAGACAAAGAAGTATTAAACAATATTTTAAAATATATAGAGATTATTGCAAATAATACAGAAAACCTAAAAAATCAAGTTACTCTTCTATCGCAAGAAAATAATATAAAACAACAAAGGAAAAATGTTCAACAGCAAATGAAAAAAAGTCAGGAAGCAGAAAATTGTTTTGTTAATAGAGAAATAAAGAAGAATAACAGCAACAACGATATTAGTACAATATCTATTTAATTATATTTTTTATAAAATCAATATTTTCTTTCGGCACAAATAGTTCCCAGTCTTTGTTATTATCTCTTATCATTTTTCTAATTTCTGTTCCACTAATTTTTAGATAGTATTTTTGTTTATTTCTGTCAAGTTTTCTAATTATTTTAATACTATTTTCAAAAAATTTTCCATTATCATTATCACCACAATAGTAAACATCAACCTTTTCTTTTATTTTAGAAAAAACAGTTTGTAACCATAATTCGTTATTGTTAGGTATATCTTCAACCCCATAAATATTTATTTTATCTTTATAAATATTTTGTATCATTTGTTTTCTTTCTCCAAAAGTAAAAGGATTTCTTTCTGTTCTACTTTCCTGTATTGAACCTAAAACTATATTAGGATTATAACATTCTTCTAACATTAAATTTATTAAATATATATGACCGTTATGAAGGGGTTGACCCCTCATAACTATTAGCCCCGTATTATTTTTCATAATTATTTTTTATAAGATTATTTAACAATCTTACACCATAACCAGTAGCTCCATTATCAACTGTATATATTTGTTTAGCAGAATATAATTCACTACTTGTTAAAAAAGCAGTTCCAGCTATATCAATATGAGCCCATTTTTTATGTTTATCAATAAATCTTTGTAAAAATTGACCTGCTGTAATAGCACCGGCCAATCTAACACCTGATATATTTTTTACATCTGCTACATCGGAATCCATCATTTTATCATATGTTCCACCCAATTCATCTAATGGCATTCTCCAAGAATATTCACCAGTTTCAGCAGAAGCTTTCTCTATTTCTTTTGCTAATTTATCATTATTAGTAAAAATACCAGCATTTTTGCTACCAAGAGCAACACAACAAGCGCCAGTTAATGTAGCCAAATCAATTATTACTTGTGGATTAAATATTGTTTTAGCATAATATAAAGCATCTGCTAAAATAAGTCTTCCTTCTGCATCTGTATGTAATATTTCTATTGTTTGTTTTGACATACTTTCTACTATGTCCCCCGGTTTTACAGAAGAACTAGATGGCATATTTTCAACAAGAGCAATTACACCAACAGCATTTACTTTTGCTTCTCTTTGAGCTAATAATTTTAAAGTAGATACAACAACAGCAGAGCCAGCCATATCACATTTCATATCATACATAGCATCATCTGGTTTTATTGATATACCACCACTATCAAAAGTTATACCTTTACCAACAAGAGCAATAGGATCTTTAAAATCTTTATCTTTAAGTCCATTCCATTTTAAAACAACTAATTTAGATTCAAAATCACTGCCTTGACCTACTGCCAATAAAGAGTTCATACCAAGTCTTGCCATTTCTTCCTCACCTAAAACTTCAATTTCTAGTCCATATTCGACTAGTTGTTCACATATTTCAGCATAAGTTTCAGGATTAATTACATTAGATGGTTCATTTACAAGATTTCTACATAAAAAAACATTTTCTTTTACTAATAAGAAATCTGTGTATTTTTTATCAATTTCTTTTTTATTTTTAACAATAAAATTAATTTCTTTTACTTTATCTTTTTTAGGTTCTAAAAAATATTTATCAAACTTATAACTGCCTAATTCAACACCTTCTAATAATTTAAAGGCTTGTTCATCATTTTCTGTAATTATGTTAACTTTTTCAATAGCGTTTTCATTTAAATACTTCAAAATATAATAACCAAGATATTCTAATTTATCGTTTTCATAACCAAAATCTATTGAGTTTTGATTAATTTTTTTTTCACAATATTTTAGATTTTTAACAAGGTTTACTGACAATATTTTATTGTCAACTTTTTCTTTTATATTTATTTTCATATAAGACTTCTTTATTAAACTATATAAAATATAATAATTTAAAAATTAAAATTAAAGTTTTTTGTTTGTGTTGACTTAAAAAATATTTTTTTTAAGATTTTTTTAGAAATAATTTTTAAAACAATTTTAATATTATGAAATATAGCACTTTTAATCAAGAGCCTAATAATGCTTTATTGGAGCCAATGTTTTTTGGTCAAAATGTAAATGTATCAAGATTTGATCAACAAAGATATCCTTTTTTTGAGAAATTAACAGAAAGGCAATTATCTTTCTTTTGGCGACCAGAAGAAATTGATGCTACTCAAATGATGGGAGAGTTTAACTCTTTAACAGAAAATGAACAACATATTTTTATTAGTAATTTAAAATATCAAACTTTGTTAGATAGTGTACAAGGTCGTAGTCCAAATGTTGCACTTTTACCTATTGTCTCTTTACCAGAATTGGAAACTTGGATTGAAACTTGGAGTTTTTTTGAAACTATACATTCTAGATCATATACTCATATTATTAGAAATAGTTTTACAAATCCAGCAGATATTCTAGATGATATAGTTAGAAATAATCACATTATAGCAAGAGCAAAAGATATTGCTAAATATTATGACGATTTAATTTTTAAAACTCAACTTTATCAATCTCAAGGTGAAGGTAATTATAAGATTAATAATGAAGATATAAAAATTAATTTAAGAGAATTAAAGAAAAGTTTATGGTTATGTATGAACTCTATTTATGCACTTGAAGCAATTAGATTCTATGTTAGTTTTGCTTGTTCTTTTGCTTTTGGTGAAAGAGAATTATTGGATGCAAATGCTAGAATTATAAAATTAATTAGTAGAGATGAAGCTTTACATATGTCAGGTACTCAATTTATGATTAATACTTGGAAAAAAGGTGAAGATGATCCTGAAATGGCAGAAATAATTGAAGAAACATTAGAAGATGGTAGACAAATATTTTTAGATACTATGAATCAAGAAATTGAATGGGCTGGTTATCTTTTTGAAAAAGGTTCAATGTTAGGTTTGAATAAAGAAATATTAGTTGATTATTTAAAATATATATCTGCTCAAAGATTAGATGGGGCTGGTTTTAAAGTTGATTTTAACCACCCTACTTCAAATCCTATTCCTTGGATAAATAATTGGTTAAATAGTGATAATGTGCAAGTTGCACCACAAGAAGTAGAATTAACTTCTTATCTTGTAGGACAAGTTGATAGTAATGTAGATATGAATAATTTTAAAGATTTTAAATTATAGGTATAATATGGATAATATAAACGTTACAAAAAGAGATGGTAGAATTGAACCATTGAATCTTGATAAAATACATAAATTATTAAACTGGGCAAGTGAAGGTCTAGAAAACGTTTCTGTTTCAGAAGTTGAAATGAAATCAAAATTACAATTTTTTGACAGAATAAAAACTAAAGATATTTTTAAAACATTAGTAAAAAGCTCTGCTGATATGATTACAGAGGAAACTCCTAATTATCAATATATGGCAGCAAGACTTTTAGTTTTTAATTTAAGAAAAGTTGTTTTTGGAGATTATAAACCAATACCATTATTGCAACATATTAAAAAATTGGTTGATTTAAAATTTTATGATGAAGCTATTTTAGATTATTATACAGAAGAAGAAATTAATTATATAGATAATAATATTATAGATCATGAAAGGGATTATAAGTTTAGTTATGTAGCAATCAAACAGTTTGAAGGTAAATATCTAGTTCAAAACAGATTAACTAAACAATGTTATGAAACTCCTCAATTTTTATATATAATGATTGCTATGACTTTATTTAAAGAATATAGTAAAGATATAAGATTAAAGTATGTAAAAGAGTTTTATGATGCAGTATCTTTATTTAAAATATCACTGCCAACCCCTATAATGGCAGGAGTTAGAACTAGAAGTAGACAATTTAGTTCATGTGTTTTAATAGAATGTGATGATAGTCTTGATTCTATTAATGCTACAACTTCTTCTATTGTAAAATATGTTAGTCAAAAGGCTGGTATTGGTATTAACATGGGAAAAATTAGGGCTCTTGGTAGTCCTATTAGAAATGGTGAGGCAGTTCATACTGGTTGTATACCATTTATAAAACTTTTTCAGTCGGCAGTAAAATCATGTTCTCAAGGTGGAATTAGAAGTGGAAGTGCTACTGTTTTTTACCCTATTTGGCATCTTGAAGTTGAAAATCTTTTAGTTTTAAAAAATAATAGAGGAATTGAAGATAACAGAGCAAGACATCTTGATTATGGTGTTCAATTATCAAAATTATTTTATCAAAGATTTTTAAATAATGAATATATTACTTTGTTTAGTCCTAGCGATGTTGATGGTTTATATGAAACTTTTTTCTCTAATCAAAAAAAGTTTGAAGAATTATATGTAAAATATGAAAATGATGAAAAAATTAGAAAGAAAAAAATTAAAGCAACAGAATTATTTGCTTTATTAGTAAATGAAAGATCTTCTACTGGAAGAATATATATACAAAACATAGATCATTCTAATACTCATAGTTCTTTTATTGAGGATAAAGCTCCTATTAGACAAAGTAATTTATGCCTTGAAATTACTTTACCTACAAAACCTTTAAATAATATTTTAGATCCAGAAGGAGAAATTGCTTTATGTACTCTTGCTGCTTTTAATCTTGGAGAATTAAAAAATCTTGAAGAATTAGATAATTTAAGCGATTTATTAATTAGAGCAATGAATGAATTATTAGATTATCAAGATTATTTACTACCAGCTTCTAAAAACTCAACTCTAAATAGAAGAAGTCTTGGAATTGGTATTATAAATTATGCTTATTATCTAACAAAAAATAATTGTAAATATTCTGATGGAAGTGCTAACGATTTAACTCATAGAACTTTTGAAGCTATACAATATTATTTATTAAAAGCATCAAATAATCTAGCAAAAGAAAAAGGTGCTTGCCCTGCTTTTGCTGATACAAAATATAGTAGAGGTATTTTACCAATTGATACATATAAAAAAGATGTAGATGAATTAACAAAAGAACCTTTACATCTAGATTGGGAAAGTTTAAGGGATAGTATTGTAAAATATGGTTTAAGAAATAGTACATTAACTGCTTTAATGCCATCTGAAACTTCCTCTCAAATATCTAATGCTACGAACGGAATTGAGCCTCCAAGAGGTTTTGTAAGTATTAAGACTAGTAAAGATGGTGTTTTAAGACAGGTTGTGCCAGAAATATCTAAATATAAAAATAACTATGAATTATTATGGGATATGCCAGCAATTGATGGTTATTTAAAATTAGTTGCTATTATGCAAAAGTTTGTAGATCAATCAATATCTACAAATACAAGTTATGATCCTAGCAAATATAGAGATAATAAAGTTCCTATGGAAGTAATTGTTAAAGATATTTTAACTGCTTATAAATATGGAATAAAAACTTTATATTATCATAATACTAGAGATAGAGCAGGAGAACAATTAGAAGATAATGGTTGTTCTGGTGGCGCTTGTAAAATATAAAAAAGATTTTTTATAAAAATTATATTGATTTTTATAAAATTGTTATATACTAAAAACATAAAACAATTTAAAATATTATGGCTAAAATTATAGCAGGAAACTGGAAAATGAACGGTTCTAAAAATGATATAGAAACTTGGTTCAAAGATTTTTATAATGCTGATAAAGGCAACAAAAACTTACCTACAATATTAATATCATTACCATCTATTTATATTCAATATTGTAAAGAAGTAGCTAAAAATTATAAGGGTATTGAAGTTAATATTGGTGTTGAAGATTGCCATCAAGAATTAAAGGGTGCTTTTACTGGTAATATTAGTGCTACTATGTTAAAGGATTTTGATGTAAAATATTCTATAATAGGTCATTCTGAAAGAAGACAATATGAAAAAGAAACTAATGAAATTGTTAATAAAAAAGCAAAAACTTGTGTTGAAAATGGAATAATTCCATTAGTTTGTGTTGGTGAAGATCTTGAAACAAGAGAATCTAATAATTATCTACAATTTATTGAAAATCAAGTTTTAGAATCTACAAAAGATCTTGATTTAAATAAAATCATAATTGCTTATGAACCAGTTTGGGCTATTGGAACAGGTAAAGTTCCTACATTAGAAGAAATTGAAGAAATTAATAGTTATATTAAAGCAATTTTAAATAAAAAAACTGGAATTAAAGAAGAAAATATAGTTGTTTTATATGGTGGTTCTGTAAAATCTAGCAACGTAGCTGATATTACAGGTTTAAAATCTGTTGATGGTGTATTGGTAGGTGGTGCTAGTTTGAAAGGTGAAGAGTTTTATAATATAGTTGCTAACTCTTTATAGTTTTTGATTAATTTAATAAAAAAAATACAAGTTTTTTTAACTTGTATTTTTTTATTGTTTTTAAAAAAATATGTAATATTATAAAGAAAAACTCTAAAAATTATGTCATTAGTAATAGCAGTTGATGGTCCTACCGCTTCTGGTAAAGGAACTGTTGCTAAAAAAATAGCAACTTATTTGAATATACCATACTTAAATACAGGTGGTTTATATAGAGCAGTTGCTTTATATCTTGTAAAAAATAACATTACAGATTATAGTAAAAATAAAGTTATATCAATTTTAAATAATGTTGATTTTAATGATTTGGATAATCCAGAATTGTATGTTGAAAATATAGGTTATATTGCTTCGAAAATCGCTCCAATACAAGAAGTTAGAGACTATTTATTAAAATTTCAAAGAGATTTTGCTAAAAAAGGTGGTGTTTTAGATGGTAGAGATATAGGAACAGTTATATGTCCTAATGCTGACTATAAGTTTTATATTAATGCCACGGTTGAAGAAAGAGCTAGAAGAAGATATAAAGAAATGGTTGAAAAAGGTAAAGATGTTAAATATGAAGATATTTTAGAAAAGTTAAAAGAAAGAGATAGAAACGATATGGAAAGAAAAAACGCTCCATTAAAAAAGGCTGATGATGCTATTGAAATAGACACTACAAATATGAATAAAGAAGAAGTTTTTAATAAAATTATATCATTTTTAAAAAAATAAATACTATGACTGAAAAGTTTACTAATCTTTATAACATTGAAGCAGAACAAATTGTTCTTGGAAAAATAATATCAAATAATGATTATTATTTAAAAGTTGATGATTTTTTGAAAGAAGAATATTTTTACGAATTAGCTCATAAAGAAATATATTCTTATATTAAAAAAACAATACAAAAATCTTCAATAGTTGCTGATAGTATTACATTAAAAAATTTTTTTGACAGTAATGAAATAATTAGAGCAATAGGTGGTAGTAATTATTTATCAATATTATTAAGTAATAGTAGTGGTATAGTTGATGTTGTTAGTTATGCTAAATTAATACAAGATTTAGCAATTAAAAGAAAATTAACTATTATTGGAGAAGAAATTGTTTCTAATGTTTATAAAGATAGTGAAACTGAAACAGCACAAAAACAAATAGAAGATGCTGAAAGTAAATTGTTTGATTTAAGTAATAATATAGAAACAAATAAAGGTTTTGTTAATATGATTGACTCTATGGCAGAAACTATAAATAATATAACTAATGCTAGAAAAAGAGAAAGTCATATTAGTGGAATATCTTGTAGATTAATGGACCTTGATAGAATGTTGGGTGGATTCCAAAAATCAGACTTAATAATTTTAGCTGGTAGACCTTCAATGGGAAAAACAACATTGGCAATTAACATCGCTTATAATGTTGCTTGTGAATTTAAAAAAGATATAGATGAAGGTAAAGAAAAAAAATGTGTTGGTATATTTTCATTAGAAATGCCTGCCAATCAAATAACTGCTAAAATATTATCAATAGAAACTGGATTAAATACTGATAAGTTTAGAAAAGGTGAGATTGAAGATAATGACTTTGAAAAGATTGTTGATAAAGCAGATTTAATATCAAAAGTTCCATTGTTTATTGATGATACTCCTGCTTTAAGTATATCTTCTATTAAAACAAGAATTAGAAGATTAATAAAACAGGAAAATCTTGCTTTTGTTGTTATTGATTATTTACAGTTAATACATGGAAATATTAGAAAAGGTGATAATAGAGTTTTAGAAATATCTGAAATTACACAAGGATTAAAAGCAATAGCAAAAGAATTTAATATACCAGTTGTTGCACTTTCACAATTATCAAGAAACGTAGAACAAAGAGAAGATAAAAAACCACAATTGGCAGATTTAAGAGAGTCAGGTTCTATTGAGCAAGATGCTGATATAGTTATGTTTATTTATAGAGAATCTTATTATGAAGAAAGAAAAAAACCTAATGATGAAGAACTAGAAAAATTGAAAAAATGGCAGGAAAGAATGGAAAAAATTAGAAACAAGTCTGATTTAATAATAGCAAAACATAGAAATGGTCCAATAGGAACTATTAGTTTGTATTTTAATGCTGAATCTTCAAAGTTTGGTGATTATGCTGGGTATTATAATGAATAATTATTTATTATTTTTAAATAATCATAATACTTTTCAAAATTAAAATATTGTTTATTTGTAATCTCTTCAAGATTTTCATTATGAATAAAAGTATTATTATAAGTATCAGCTATTGGTTGTAAATTATTTTCTATACCATAGATAATACTGTTTAAAACACAATATAAAACAAATTTTATATCACTATTAGAAGATGGAACTCTAAACTCTATTCTTCTGTTATTTTTTAATTCTTCATTATATTTTTCTTTATCGTTTATTGTTATTTTTGTTGTTGGTATTCTAATAGCACAAGTTCTATTATTATAACCCCAAGATATATATGATGGTGCAGGAATCAAACCTTTGCTATATAATTTTGAATTGTTAATTTTATTATATCTATATATATCATTAGAATAAAAGTTTATAAACATATTAATACTACTCAATAATCCAGCTATACAATTTAGAAAATAATTATTATTTGTAAAAAATAAATTATTATTAAAATCGTCAATTAAGCTTATATTAATTTGTAAGGCACTTCCAACATCATCATTATTAACAAAACAATTAAAATTACATTCTAATTCTCCTATAAGATATTTTTTTAATATATTATAATCAAAAATTAATTTATTTATATCTATATAAGGATTAAATTGTATCTCTAATTGATTTTTACCTCTTTCTTTCTCAATATTGTGTATATCAATATTATTTATTTTACAAAAATTAAAAATATTATCATAATCAATATTTTCATCTTTTGTAAAAAATTCAATCTCAATTCCAATTTTTGGATATATTTTTTTATTATTAAAATATTTAATACAATTATTCAATAATATATCTATATTATTTTCTATATAGATATTAACAGGGGGTTTTTTATAAATAAAATTAAGATAATTATTATCACAAAAAAAACTCCCTTCTTGTTGTGCACTAACTGAGGAAGTTTTTTTAAATAAATTATATATAAGATTTATTATAGTTTTGATTCTATCCATTCTTTCACAACTGCTTTTGAAGCAGCACCATTTGATATATCAACTATATTACCATCTTTAAAAAGAATTAAAGTAGGTATACTTCTTATATTAAAACTTGAAGCTATATCAGGACATTCATCAACATTACATTTACATATATCAACTTTGTCCTTCATTTCTTCGCTTAATTCTTCCATAACTGGAATTAGCATTCTACATGGACCACACCATTCAGCCCAAAAATCAACTAATACAGGTTTAGAAGAATTTATTGTTGATTGAAAAGAGTCATTATTCAATATAATCATAACAATTACTCTTCCTCTTCCTCTTCTTCTAGATCATCATAATCATCTAAATCATCGTCTGCAGTTATTCCTATATCTTCAAGAGGAATGTTATTATCTCTAGCAGTTTTAATTATTTCTTCTTTTTCTTTTTTTAGAAGATCTTTACAATGATCTCTTAACTTCTCTGCTTCAGTAATTTTAGCTTCTATTTCTTCAGGAGTTAAAGAATCACCCTTAGCTTCTAAATCATCAAGGATAGATTCTAATTTACCCATAGATTCGTCAAAAGTTAAATTTTCCATAAAAATATTAATATTTTTTATCTGGTTATATTATAAAAAATAATTTTTAAAAAATAAAGAGTTTTTTTATTGTTTATAATTAAAAAATATAAACCTTTAAACTTGTAAATTTTTTTTAATATTTTTATTATAATTATAGATATTAATTTGTGAATTAAATATGAAAAAATATATACTATTTTTATTAATTATTTTTTGTATACCAAAATCTTTTGCTAAAAATTATTTTCAATTAAGTCCATCAATTGTTTTTAATGCTGATTATATTTTTACAACGGAAATATACTTAAATCTTTTTTATAACATTAAAGATGACTTTAATATAAGTGGTTATATTAAAAAAAGTAATACAAATGGCGATATATTATTTGATATTGTAGATAATAAACTTCCAGTAAAGCCAACTGGCTTAAAAACTGATAATAGCAACTATTTCTATCAAATAAATATTAGTAATAAATTATATGAAAAAAATGACCATAAAATATTTTATACTATATCTTGGTATGATTCGATAAAATATGATAAATCACTACAATATACTTATGTAGATATATATAATTATTTAAGATTTAAACTAGATTATGTAAGAACTTTTAACAATCAAGATTATAATTTTTTTGTACAATTTAGTAATACATTTAATGGTATAAAAAATAATCTTAATATTGGTCTAAATACAAAATATAAAATAAATGATAATAATACTATTTTTTTACAATATGATTATTATAAAGATATAAAAAAGAAAGATAGAGTTGATTTTAGTTATTCTCATTATATATATCCTTGGTTTGATACAGATTATCTAATGTATGAAGCAAATAATTTTTCTATAATAGATACTATTAATTTAGATGATATAATTAAATTTGATATTTTTGTAAAATATTCATTTGTTAAAAACTTTGGAAACAATTATAATTTTGGTTTATCATATTACTTCTAATACTTCCATAAATAAAAATTAATTCCATAATAAAAAGAAAAAAACATTTTTATTATGGAATTTAAAGATTTAAATTTAATAAAAAATCAAGATAATGGTTTTTTTTGTGGTTATGCTAGTGTTTTTAATACAGTAGATAGTTATGACGATATAATATTAAATGGAGCCTTTAATAATAGTATAAAATATAATAATATTAAACTATGTTGGCAACACAACATAAACAATATTATAGGAGAAATAAAAACAATAAAAGAAGATTCCATTGGTCTATACATCGAGGGAGAAATAAAAAGAAAAGACATATATTCCTATGTAAAAAATGGTATTATTGATGGATTAAGTATAGGTTATAATGTAAATAAATCTTATATAGATAGTAAAAATAGAAGAGTTCTTCAAGATATAGATTTAAAAGAAATTAGTATAGTTAGCTTTCCAGCTAATAAACATGCTAATATCACATATTGCAAAGCAGTAAATAATAAAGACTATATTAAAGAAATAATTAAAAATATTGATAAAAATATTAATATATTAAAAAAATAACTACTATCTCTAGTAGTTATTTTATTATTAATATATAATTTATTAATTCTACCAACTAATTTTAGCCATACCATTTCCACTTCTTGAACCATTAGTACCACTACATGTTCCATAAGAAGTGTTGCAGTAGCCGGAACCACCGCCAGAGCCAGTCCGAAGACTAGAACCACCGCCTCCTCCATAATAACCACCTCCACCACCATAGCCATTACTATTTTTATTTCCATTCCCACCCTGTCCAAAACTACCACAATAATTTCCATCTCTATCACAGCCACCAGATGTTAAAGTTCCACCTTTTCCACCAAGAATATCACTTCCACCACTCATATTAGCACCACCACCATAAGTATCATTACTACCACCTCCACCAGCAACAACAATTATTGAACTTTTACTACCTGATAAAGAAGAAAGAACACCACTTTTTGTAGCTATATGAGTAGCGCCAGCACCATATAAATAACCAGATCCACCACCATTATAACCACCAGAACCACCATTACCCTCCCCTCCAATTACAAGATACAAATTGCTTCTAGCACTAACTTTATTAGTAATTTTAGAAACTAATTTTGTATAACCACCTTTACCACGATTAAGAACTCCCCCTCCCCATACCTCCAACGTAACACTCCTATTAGTAAATGCCTTAGGTATAGTAAATGTTTGTATTCCACCAGTATAATTAAATGTCCTACTTCCTGATCTAAAAGCACAACCAGAA
>CASELL010000015.1 GCA_949288805.1 uncultured Alphaproteobacteria bacterium
CAATATATGATGCCATCTCGTCAATGTTATAACAACAGATTTAATTCTGTTTATATTTAAGTTCGAATCCTAGTATGGCAGCCATCTCTTATACAATTAATAGTAAAGCCTTAAAAAATTAATAGGAAATAAAATCAATATATGATGCCATCTCGTCAATGTTATAACAACAGATTTAATTCTGTTTATTATTTTTACTCTTATTAAGAGCTTATCATTAAAATTTATCTTTATATTTACAACTAACTAAATGATCATTAATAAAACCGACAGCTTGTAAAAAGGAATAACAAGTTATAGAACCAAAAAACTTGAAACCTCTTTTTTTCATATCTTTTGATATTTTGTCAGATAATAATGTTTTTGTAGGCACTTCTTCTTTTTTAGTCCAATTATTAATTATTATTTCACCATCAGGTAAAAAAGTTTTTATATAATTACTAAAACTACCAAATTCTTTTTGTATTTTTAAAAAACATTTAGCATTATTAACTATTGATAATATTTTTAATTTATTTTTGATAATACCATCATTATTTAATAATTTTTCTATATCTTTATCATTAAAATTAGTAATTTTTTCAATGTCATAATTATATAGGGCTTTTTTGTAGTTATGTCTTTTTTTTAATATTGTTAACCAAGATAAACCGGCTTGGTTAGTTTCTAAAATTAAAAACTCAAAAAGTCTTTTATCATCATCAATAAAATGTCCCCATTCTTCATTATGATATCTTATATATTCTTTATCATTAGTAGTCCATAAACAAACATCGTTCATTATATATACTTATTTATTATTTCTATAATTTGATTTAAAATAATATTATTCTGTATACTTTTTTTATAGGCATTATCAATAATAATATTAGTATTTTCTTCATCGCTAAATAAATTATCAATAGTATTGTATAAACTAACAGCCTTATTATCTTTTAGAATTATACAAGCATTATTATTTGATAATTCTTTAAATAACATGTAATTATTTTCCATATATGGGCCAGTAATAATACAACAATTATGTTTAATTGCTTCTGCCGGAGTATGTCCTCCTATATTCTTTTGTAAAGAACCGGCTATAAAAACTATTTTATTTAAATTAAAGAATGTTCCAAGATTACCAAACTTATCATAAATATAAAACTCTGTATTGTCGCTCAATTCTTCATTTGAAGTTGTCGTTGTATATTTTATTGAATTTTTTTCTAATAAATTACAAACATCTTTAACTCTGTTTGGATGTCTAATAATTAGCATAGTAATTAGATCTTTGTATTTATTTTTTAACATTTTGTGAGTTTCTATAATAATTTCTTCTTCACCTTTATGAGTACAATTAACAAGCCATCTTTTTCTATCTTTTAATTTTTCTTGTAAATATTTATATAAATCATTGTCAACAGAACATTTATTTACAAGAAATTTTATATTTCCTAAAAATTGAACATTTTGAACTCCAAGATTAATAAATCTTTTGTAATCATTTCTAGATTGTGCTAGACAAATATCTATACTATCAAAAATTGATTCTTTTAATTTTTTATGTTTATACCAAAATCTAAATGATTTTTTAGACATTTTACCATTTAAAACTAATATAGGACAAAACTTTTTTGTCAATAAAAATAAATTAGGCCAAAACTCCGACTCAACATTTATTAATAAATTGGGTTTCCAATGATTTAAAAATCTTTTCATACATATATTAGCATCAATAGGAGCAAATTGATAAATTACTTTATCAGGATTTGGTAATTTATTAATTTTATTTAAAACATTGTCAGCACTAGTTAAACTTGTAGTAGTAATTAATATATTATTTTCTATATTTTTATTCAATTCATTAATTATAGTCCAAGCAGAATTAATTTCTCCAACGCTAACAGCATTAAACCAAATTAATTTTCCATTTGGTCTAGTAATATTTGTTTTGCCAAATCTTTCTTTTATTCTAGTTTTATCTTCTTTACCTTTCCATTTTCTAATATTTAAATATAAAATTATAAATGGGTAAAAAATAAATAATAAAAATCTATAAACTATCATATTATAACCTTTTTTTAATTTCATTAACAACAAAATCTAATTCATTTATATTTTCAAAATCAAAAGATTTAATATCTTCAATATCAGTTTTTAAATCAATTTCTCTTATTATTTTTTTGTTTATTAATCCCTCACAAAACTTTATATGTTTTTTAGTTAACAATTCATCTTCCATATAAGCATAAACTGGTTTATGTATAGTAATAATTTCAGAAATCATTGATATAGAATCAGCAGTCAAAAAAACAATTTCACTAGAATCTACAAAATAATAATAAGGATTTAAAATGCTACTTTTTCCCCATTTATATAAATAATAATCGCATTTTATATTGTTATCATTTAATATATTAACACAATCTTTATTAGTTCTTCTGCTTGTAGATATTAATAAAGTTCCATTTTTAGATTTAACATAAGAAGAAACTGTATCTAATATTTTAAGTAAATTATCAGGATTCATTTTTTTCTTTTTCACATCTCCACCTATCATGAAAGAATAAAAAGGTCTTTTATAATCTTTCAACATATTATTCCAAAAATCAAAGTCCTTATCCATATTTTCAAGATTGTTAACACATAAAGAACCATTTATTGTAATTATATTGTTATATTTATCATATTTTATATTGTCATGATATGGTAATACAACAAAATCAAAATATTTAAAAGAATAGTTAGGATTTAAAATACTAATCAATTTAACTTTATTTTTTGTTTTTTTATAAATATACTTTTTTAAGTATATAGCAAGTCCTGCTAATCTTCTACCAGAAAAAACTATGATGTCCGGATATTCTTTATCGTTTAAAACATCATCACTGTCATCAAAGTCTACACCAACTTTATAAGGTTTAATAAAATTAGGCAAAGATATATATTTATTATATTCTATATTTTTTATAACTACATCATCACTTAAAGCTCTACCAAGAAATTCTGCCTGTTTACTACTTCCTATTCTTAAATCTTTTAGAACCCATACTTTCATTATAATATTGAAAATTATTTTAATTAAATTATTATTTTATTAGTTTAAAAGTCAATAATTATTTAATTATGTTATTAAATAAAAATAAAATTATAGAATCGGGAAGAGAATCTGTAAGAGTTGAAATTAATGGTTTAAATAGTTTATTAGAAAAATCAATAGATGATAGTTTTGTTGAACTTGTAAATATAATAATGAAAACAAAGGGCAGAGTTTTTTTAAGTGCAGTTGGAAAACCAGGTTATATAGCTCATAAGGTTTCAGCTACTTTATCATCTACTGGAACACCATCGTTTTTTATACACCCTGACGAAGCTAGTCATGGTGATCTTGGAATGATTACAAAAGAAGATATTGTTATTTTACTTTCAAATTCTGGTGGATCGACCGAATTAAACGATATAATAGCTTATTGCAAAAGGTTTTCTATAAAATTAATTGGAATTACAAGAAAAAAAGATTCTTTTTTGGCAAAATCTGCTGATTTACCAATAATTTTAGAAAATATGCCACAAACAAATAATGTTAATTCTCCAACAACTGATATTATTATGTTTTTATCTTATCTTGATGCAGTATCTACTGTATTAATAGAGCTCAAAGGTTTTGATAATGAAAATTTTAAAGTTTTTCATCCAGGTGGAAAACTTGGAAAATCTTTAATAAAAATAAAAGATATAATGAAAACAGCAGACGCTGTTCCTATAATAAATATTAATGATACAGTTGAAAATGCCATAAAAGAAATGTCCTTAAAGTCTATGGGTGCTGTTTGTGTTATAGAAAATAATATATTAATTGGAATAATATCTGATGGTGATTTAAGAAGAAAAACAATAGAATATAAAAATATATTAGATAAAAAAATAGAAGATATTATGACAAAAAATCCAATATTTTTAAATGAAGAAAACTTTGCAATTGAGGCTGTTAATATAATGACGGAACATGGAAAATATATTCAAGTTTTGCCAATTGTTGATAATGAAAAAAAAATAATTGGTATGTTACATATTCAAGATCTATTTAAAGCTAATGTTATATAGGAGAATATATGGATAAAATTAAAACTGGATTAAGTTCTATTTTCACAGGAAAAAAACTTGATGAAGAAATGATCGAGGAATTAGAAAACATATTAATAACTAGTGATATAAATATAAATATAGTTAATAATATTACTAATTTTTTAAGAAAAAACAAATATGATAAAAATGTTAGTATTGATGATGTTAAAACTATAATATTTAATGAAATTAATAAAATATTTTCTACAATTAAAAGTGATAGTATAGTTTTAGACAAAAAACCATATGTTATTATGTTTTCAGGAGTTAATGGCTCTGGAAAAACTACTATAATAGGTAAAATTGCTAATAAATATAAAAAACAAGGTAAAAAAGTTTTATTAGGAGCTTGTGATACATTTAGAGCTGGTGCAGTAGAACAACTTAATGAATGGAAAAATAAAGCTAATGTTGACATTATCACAGAAGAAAAGGCAGATCCTGCCTCAATAGCTTATAAAGCTTATAATAAAGCAAAAAATGAAGATTATAATCTATTATTAATAGATACTGCTGGAAGATTACAAAATAATACTAATCTTATGGCGGAGTTATCAAAAATACAAAATGTATTGAAAAAAATAGATGATTCTCTACCGCATAAATCAATTATAGTTTTAGATGCTACAACGGGACAAAATGCCATAAAACAAATGGAATTATTTTCAAAAGCTATAAATATAGATAGTATTATAATAAATAAAATGGATGGAACTTCAAAAGGTGGTGTTTTGGTATCCATAATAGACCAATTTAAAAAACCTATAATAGCAGTTGGAGTTGGAGAAAAAATTGAAGATATTGAAGATTTTGACAATGAAAAGTTTATAAAAAATTTAATACTATAATTTAATACTACTATCTAAATTATAAAATAATTCTTCTATATTTTCCTCTATTTTATTTAATTTTTTAATAATATATAAGTTGGAAAGATTACTTGTTGCATTTTCTTTATATTTTGAATAGTTATATATCTTTGAAAACAAAATATTTAGATTATGTTGTTTTGTTTTATATTTATAAACTTTAACACTTATATCTCTATCTTGAATAATATTGTAAAAACATATATCCATAAAAAAATATTAAGTTTATATGTTCAAATTACAATAAATAAATAAAAAGTCAATAAAATTGTTTTATTATAATACAATTATTTTTTAAATATATTTTTTTTGAAAAGTTTTATATCAAAAATATAAAATTATTGACATATATAATTTAATTATTATTTTATATATCAAAATATTTATAATTGAAAATGTATAATTATACACTAGAGAAAGATTTATTAAAAATTAATTTTAGTGGTGATTTTATTTCTTTTAAAAAATCAAAAATACAACTATTTAACGATTTAATTAGAGTAAAAAAAGTAGAAATTACAACAAACAACCTTAATAATTGGGATTCTAGTTTAGTTATAATAATATATAAAATCATCAAAATATCAAAAACTAACAATATAGAAGTTGATTATAATAATATACAAGATAATTTAAAACAATTAATAAATCTTGCCTTTTCTGTTGATAGAAAACCAGAATACAAAGATAAAATAGAAAAAGATTTTTTTATAAGATTAGCTGATAAATATTTATTTTATAAAGATAGTTTTCTAAATGGTTTTGATTTTATTAAAGAATCTTTAAAATCTATAAAAAGATTTTTTATTGGAAAAGCTGTTGTTAGGGAAGTAGATATATACTTTGCTTTTGAGGATTGTAGTTTTAAGGCTTTGCCAATAGTTTCTTTAATTAATTTTATGGTAGGTGTAATTTTAGCTTTTGTTGGTGCTATGGAATTAGAAATGTTCGGAGCTCAAATATATGTTGCTAGTCTTGTTTCAATATCTATGGTTAGAATAATGTCAGCAATAATGGTTGGTATTATTATGTCAGGAAGAACAGGTGCTTCTTATGCTGCTACAATAGGAACAATGCAAGTAAACGAAGAAATTGATGCTTTAAAAACTATGGGCATATCTCCAATTGATTTTTTAGTTTTACCTAGACTTTTATCTTTAATTGTTGTTATGCCGATATTAACTATTTTTGCTAGTATCCTTGGAATATTAGGTGGGGCTTTTGTTGGTATTTTAGCTTTAAATCTTTCATATAGTGAATATTTTAGAATGTCATTAGAAGTTTTAAACACTACTCATTTTTTGATTGGTTTGCTACATAGTTTTGTTTTTGGTATAATAATATCTTTATGTGGTTGTTATTATGGTATTAATTGTGGCAAAGATGCCGATAGCGTTGGTAAATCCACCACAAAAGCTGTTGTTGCTTCAATAGTTTGGATAATTGTTGCAACTGGTATAATAACTTTCTTTTGTGAGGCATTATGAATAAAATAGTTGTAAAAAATCTAAATATATCTTATGGAAGTTTTATTTTAATGGAAAACTTAAATTTTGAAGTTAAAAAAGGAGATATATTTATAATAATGGGTGGCAGTGGTTGTGGCAAAAGCAGTTTATTGAAAATATTAACTGGGCTTAAAAAACCAGACATAGGAGAAGTTTTTATAGATAATATAAATTTTTGGAGAAGCGATAAAATAATTAAAAATAATATTATGAAAAAAAGTGGTATTTTATATCAAGGTGGAGCTCTTTTTAGTTCTATGACGTTGTTTGAAAATATAGCCTTACCATTACAAAAATATACTACATATTCTCAAAATGATATAGCTGATATAGTTTCTTTAAAATTATCATTAGTTGGTCTTGCTGGTTTTGAAGATTTTTATCCATCAGAAATAAGTGGTGGTATGAAAAAAAGAGCAGGGTTAGCTAGAGCGCTAGCATTAGATCCCGATATAGTTTATTTTGATGAACCATCGGCTGGACTTGACCCTATTAGCTCAAAACTTTTAGATGATTTAATATTAGAAATAAATAAAAGCCTTGGAACAACAATAGTTATAGTTACACACGAATTAGAATCTATTTTTTCAATAGGAACAAATTCAATATTTCTTGATGTTGATAAAAAAACGATAACAGCCAAAGGAAATCCAAAAGATATTTTAAATACAACAGAAGATGAAAATGTTATAAACTTTTTAAAAAGGAGAGAAAAATGATAAGAAAACCTAATAAGAAATTAATTGGTGTATTTATATTTATTGGTATTTTAATGTTTTTTACCATTTTGTTTTACTTTATTGGAACAAAAATTTTTATAAATAAAGAAAATATAATGGTAATGTTTTTTAAAGAATCAACACAAGGTTTAAAAGTTGGTTCTCCTGTTGTTTTTAAAGGTGTAGAAATTGGTAAAGTTATAGAGATTAATTTAATAAACAAAGAAAGTAAAACTCTTGATTTTGATATTCCTGTATATATAGCAATTACAAATGAAGCTAATAATGTAAAAAATAAAAAAAGATTATTAGAAGAATTAATCGAAAAAGGATTAAGAGCAAGATTATCAACTTATAGTTATATAACTGGTCAGTTAATGGTTGAGTTTATAATATCTCCTAATAGTGAACTTGTTTTATTAAATAAAGTAAAGAATGTTCCAGAAATACCTACTATATTGTCATCTAAAGGAGAATTATCAGAGGGTTTGAGAAATATACCAATAAAAGATATATTCAAAAAATTTGATATTTTATTAACCACAATGAATAATTATATGCCATCAATTCTTTATAATTTAGATGATATAACAAAAGATATTAATAAAGTAACAAATAGTGATTTGAATAAAGAACTTCTTTATAATTTAAATGACACATTAGAAACATTTAACTCTACTTTAAAATCAATAAGAAATTTAACAGATTATCTAGAAAGACATCCTGATGCTTTATTAAAAGGTAAAAAAGAATAGGGGGGTTATAATGAAAAAAATACTTTTTTTATTAAGTTTAATATTTTTACAAAGTTGTTTTACAGGATCTACTAAAAACTCTAATTTTTATACTTTAAAATCAATAGAATTAAATAATAGTTTTATAAATAAAAAAGTTTTAATAAATAATGTAAAATTAGCAGAATATATTGATAGACCTCAAATAATAACATTAAAAAATAATAATGTAGAGTATAAAATAGATGAGTTTAATAGATGGGTGGAACCATTATCTGTTTTAATACAAAAAACAATTATAAATGATTTAAAAACTTCCATTAATATAGATAAATATAATTTTGGAGATAGTAATTTTGACTATTTAGTTAATATTAATATAACAAGATTAGATATAGAATTAAATAAAAATATAAACTTTGAGGCTACAATAGATATATTAAACAAAAATAAGAAAGTTATAAAATCAATAAATTATAAAAATATCAAAAAAGTAAAAAATAACTATGTAAATGTTATAAACAAACAAAGTTTGATAATAAATGAATTATCACAAGAGATATATGATGCTATACTAAAAATTAATACCAAGTAAAAACTTGGTATTAATTCTTTTATTATTTTTTTTGTAATCTAGGAAAAAAACCACTAGGTTTTTCTATTTTAGTTTTTAATAGATAATCACTTGAATATAAACTATTAAAATCTTTATCTTTTATATTTAAAAAATCTATAACTTTTCTAGACAAATAAGGACATAACGGTTGTAGAAGTATTATTATTTTTCTAATATTTTCTACTTCATTGTATAGAACTTTTTTTAATTCTTCAATTTTACCTTCTTTTTTAAGATTCCAAGGAGTAGTTTTTTCCATATAATCATTAGCTTTATTAGCTAAATCAATAATTAAATCTCTATAATCTTGAAAATCAAAAGTATTTATAGTTTTATTTTCCAATAAATCTTTTAAATTATTAACTTCTTTAAAATTACTACAATCTATAATACCATCAAATTCTTTAAATATCATAGATAAAACTCTTTGAACAAGATTACCAATATTATTTACTAATTCAGTATTTATTCTTTCAATAAATCTTTCTCTTGAATAATCTCCATCAGAACCGAATGATGTTTCAGTAGCAAGATAATATTTTAAATAATCTTTTGCTACTTCTTCTTCTAATCCAAAATCATTCATTAACCAATTAATTTCACTTTTAGCACTAATAGCATTTCCTAATGATTTAGATATTTTTTTACCTTCATTAGTCCACCAACCATGAGCAAAAACACATTTTGGTAAAATATCAACAATATCTTTAACTTGTAAATTATCTAAATTATTATATTTAACCCCAATTAAAAATGCTGGCCAATAAACAGTATGAAATCTTAAAATATCCTTTCCAACCAAATGAACTACATCTGCATTATTCCAAAAATCTTCTAATTTCCCAACACTATCAAGAGCAGATTGATAATTAAATAAAGCATCCAACCAAACATACATAACATGTTTTTCATCATCTTTTATATTGCTTAACCAATTACCATCTTTATCTATAAGTTGTTTTTTTGTATCATCACATGGTATTTTTATACCCCAAGAAAAATTATTTCTTGATATAGATAAATCTTTTAAATAACCTTTTATATAATTTCCATTTTCAACTTCTTTAATACTATTTCCACCAACAAAAGCTATAACTTCATTTTTTCTTGTTTCTGGTTGTATAAAATCAGTATTTTGATAAAGATCTAAAAGTATTTTTTGAAAAGCACTTAATTTAAAAAAATAACTTTCTTCTTCTTTCCATTCAACACTTTTACCAAGAGTAGTTTTAAAACTACCATCTTCCTGTTTAATTAAGTCTTCTTCTGTATAATAAGCTTCATCACTAACGCAATACCAACCAGTATATTTACCTTTATATATCCAACCATTATCAACTAGTTTTTCCCATACTTTTTGAACAAAATCTTTATGTCTTTTTTCTGTTGTTCTAATAAAATCATCATACTCGAAACCCATATAATCTGCTGTATCTCTAAATATTTTAGCCATTTTATCAACAAATTCTTGCTCAGAAATTCCAGCCTTTTCAGCAGATTGTTGTATCTTTTGACCATGTTCGTCAGTTCCAGTCAAAAATCTAGTCTCAATACCATTTAACTTTTTAAATCTATTCATTATATCAGCCATCAAAGTAGTGTAAACACCACCAATATGTGGTTCAGAGTTAACATAATAAATAGGTGTAGTAATATAAAATTTCTTCATTATTTTATCTCCTTTTCCCATAAACTTTCTAAATTATATTCATTTCTAACTTCTTGTGTAAAAAGATTAACAAAAATATCTCCTAAATCTAACAAAACCCATCCAGTAGCTTTTCCTTCTGCTTTTTTAGTTATTTTGTTATAAGTTTCTTTTACAATTTTTCTAATATTTTCAGCAACAGAATCTATATGTTTATCACTAGTACCAGTTCCTATAATCATATATTTTGTTAAAGATGTCTTTTTTTCAACATTAATAACTTTAATGTCCTCAATTTTAGCTTTATCAAGTTCTTTAACAATAAAATCGACTTTATCCATTTTACTCTCCATTTTTTTTATAACCCATAATATGTAAATGATAATGAAAAATAATTTGTCCAGCTTCTTGACCACAATTACTAACAATTCTATAAGATTCTAATTTTAATTTATCTACTATATCTTTTACTTTATTAAAAAAGTTAGCAACTTCAACGGGTTCAGCATTATCAATAAAATCTCCAAAATCAACATATTCACCCTTTGGAATAACCAAAACATGAACTGGTGCTTTTGGATTTATATCATAAAAACTTAATATATTTTTATCTTCATAAACTTTATTACAGGGAACTTCTCCTTTTATGATTTTATAAAAAATATTATTTTTATCATATTTTCTTTGCATTTTAATATTTTTGTTTTATTTTATGTTATGAATAATATTATAAAAAAAAAATATGTCAATAGAAAGCAATAATTTTATAAATGAATTAAAATATGATGTTTTTAAAGATAAAATTAAATTATTTATTTTTAAACATATAAACAAAATAATTATATTATCTATATTGATTTTAGTTTTTATTTTTGGAAGTTTGTTTATAACTTTATATAAAAATAATAAGTTATCAAATTATAATGAAAAAATATACTATGCTTTAAATGGAAATAATAAAATACGAGATTTAGAAGAATTATATAATGACAATTCTATACCTAGAATATCAAAGACTTTTATTGGTTTTTCTTTGGTTGATTTATATAGTAATGTTGAAAGTAAAGAAAATATATTAAAAGAAATATACGAAAATGAAAAAGATTTATTTTTTAAGAATTATGCTGGAATATCAATTTTATCAATGGAAATAAATAAGGATAATTATAACAAAGAGTATATAGAATCTTTAATTAAAGAATTAGAAAACAAAAAAAACCCTTTAATTGATTTATTTTTAGAACAAAAGGCCTTATATTTAGTAAAAGAAAATAAAAAAGAAGAAGCTAGACAAATTTTTACTAATTTATTATTGTCTAATGAAAGTGAAGATTTTAAAAATAGGATAAATATTTATCTTGAACGACTATTTTAAATTTTTTAATGATTATATGTTTGAAATAATAAAAGAAAAAAATATAAAAAAAAATATAGCATTATTGTTAATGTTCCTTTTTGTGGTAATTTTAGGAAGAGATAACCTGTTATCTTGGATTGTTGTTGCGCTTACTACATACAATATTATTTTTAATAATTCAATACAAACAATAGGATTGTTTATATCTTCAAATAAAGAAAATAATATTTTACATACATTGTTATTTTTTGGCTCTATTTTTGTTTTTTCTGTAGTTCTTTCTTGGTTTGTAACATCTGGAGGTGTTCATTATCATCTTTTAGATACGATAGATTATAAAGAAAATCATATAAATATACTTTTTATATTTTTACCCCTAATGCTATATTTTTTTACAAAAAAAAGAATACCAGTTAGTGCAACATTTTTAGTTATACCTCTTTTTGCTAATAAAGATACTATTGAAAATATGATAAATAAAACAAGTGTTAGTTATCTTTTATCTTTTATCGTATCTTTAATGGTATATAATTTCTTATATAAAAAATATAAAGACATAATTAGTAATGAAAAAGAAAATACATCAACGACTTGGATAGTAGCAGAATACATATCGACTGGAGTTCTATGGTTTAGCTGGTTAACAATATCTTTATGTAATTTTGTAGTTTTTTTACCAAGAAATTTTTATTTTAAAGATATACTTTTATTGTCTTTAATAGGAATTATAACAATATACTGTATTTTAATAAGCAGAGGCGGTGAAATGCAAAAAATAATTACACAAAAAAGTGATGTAAAAAATATAAAAACCACTGTTATATTTAATACTTTATTTTCTTTTATGCTTCTCTTTATTCAACATATAAATACAATACCTATTACGTCAACTTGGATGTTTTTAGGTATTCTAGCTGGAAGAGAAATAGCTATATCAATAAATACTTTTTCTTTAACTGGTGCTTTAAAATATAAAAATTGTTTGTTGAAAATATGGAGAGATCTTTTTTCTGCAATATTGGGAATAATTTTTTCATTATTATTTGTATATATATTTAATTATATAATTTTTTTAATTAATTAAGCAGATAAAACTTGACTTTTAAAAATATACTATTATTAATATATATTAGAGTTAATATATATTGTTTTTACTATATGTTTAAAAAAGGTTTATTATTTTATTTTTTAAGTTTAACTAATGTTTTTGCTAATCCTATTGCCTGCCCAGTATGTGCAGTAGCCATAGTATCTGGTTTAGGTATATCGAGAATGTTAGGAATTAGTGATAATGTGATAGGAATATGGACTGGTGCTATATTATTAGCAATTAGTAATTGGTTAATTTTATTATTAAAAAAGAAAAATATAAACAATGTATTTTTAAATATATTTATATATGTAATTGATTATTTATTAATATTACCATTGTATCTAGGAGAAAATCCTCAAATAATATTTAATTTAAATAGAATATTGTTTATTGATTCATTTTTATTTTCAGTATTAATTGGTAGTTTAACTTTATTATCTTCCTCTAAACTATATTATTATATGAAAGAAAAAAATGGTAAAGCACATTTTCCATTTGAAAAAGTTGCATTACCAATAATATCTTTAATAATTATTAGTATAATATTTAATTATTTATAATTTTTTATTGACTTTTAAAAAAACAATTATATTATTAGGGGTAGGGAATGCGAGTGTAGCTCAGTTGGTAGAGCATAACCTTGCCAAGGTTAGGGTCGCGCGTTCGAGTCGCGTCACTCGCACCACTTATATTCTAAATAATTATCTATTTTTCCTTTAATTTACTATAATTTTTTAATTTTTCAAAACTTAAAGAATAAGTATCGATAAAATTATATATTTTATCTACAATTTTATTGTCTTTTTCTGTTTTTGTTATTTTTACAATAGAATAAATAAAACCTCTTAGTAATATTAAACTTACATACAAAGTTCCTATAATCATAAGCAAAATAGCTATGATTTTAATTGAACTATAATTAATCATTAAGTTTAAAATAGTATCTATTATTGTTTCCATTTTAATTTCCTTTAACAAAATTAATAAGATAGTTTATTGAAGAACTAAATAAAGCAATTATTCCAGAAAAACAAGCTATCTTCTTATTTATCTTTTTATTATCTTCTTCTAATTCTTCAATTCGTTCTATCATTCCCTTTTTACCATTTCCATAAATATCATGATGCTGTCTGAATAATTCTTTATCTATATTATTTAGAATTGATTTTATTTCTTTTATATCAGCAATTAAAGTATTTCTTGTCATATAATTAAATTGTGTTTTATTTTAAAATAAAACATAATAATTATGTATGAAAGTATATTTATTCTTCTTTATTTATTCTTCACCAAGAACACCATCTTTTTGCATTTCCCACATCTTTTTAAATAAACCAGTAGTTTTACCAGATTTTATATTATCTTCATTTAATAATTCTTCTTTTGTTCCATCTTCAACTATTTTACCTTTATTTAAAACTATTATTCTATCCATATTATTTAATGTAGATAATCTGTGAGCGACTGCTATAACTGTTTTATTTTCCATTAAATTTTGTAAAGCAATTTGTATTTCTTTTTCTGTTATACTATCTAATGCAGAAGTTGCTTCATCTAGTATTAATATTGGGCTATCTTTCAATATTGCTCTTGCTATTGCAATTCTTTGCCTTTGTCCTCCTGAAAGTTTTACACCTCTTTCACCAACAAGAGTATCAAAACCATTTTCTAAATCCATTATAAAATCATAACAACAAGCTTTTTTTGTAGCATCTATTATATCTTCTTTTGTCGCATTAGGTTTTCCATATGATATATTTTCTTTTATAGTTCTATGAAACAATATTGGATCTTGTGGTATATATGATATATTATTTCTTAAAGATTCTTGTGTAATATCTCTTATATCTTGTCCATCAATTTCAATTGAACCATTCCCTTCTTCAATATCAAAAAATCTCATTAAAAGATTAATTAAAGTTGATTTTCCACTTCCAGAATAACCAACTAAACCAACTTTTGTTTTTGGTTCTATTTCTAAATTAAAATCTTTAAAAACATTTTTTGACTGTTTTTTTTCCATAACTTACCTTTTTATTTATTATTAAAATTAAAAGTTATATTTTTAAAAACAATTTTTCCATTGTTTACAACTAATTTTTCAGCATCTTTTTTATCTTTTATCTCAATATCATCTGTTATTATATCTAAACTATCTTTCATTATTACTAAATTTTTAATACAATAAAAGCTATGACAAATTTGTCTTGAAAAAAATAATGTATTTTTTGTAATGGTAATTAAAAATACAAAACTACCAATAGTTATAATATTATTTTTTAACTGGTATAAAGCAACAACAAAAACAATAAAAAATAATAAAAACCCAAGAATAAAATAAAATCCTCTACTTATTTGTTGATATTTTATTTCCAAATGAACTTTTCTAAACTTGTTTGTTAATAATTTTAATAATTGTCTTTTTTCTTTATTTTTATTTGAAAACATTTTTATATTTTGTATATTCAAAAAATCATCAGTAATAAAAGCACTAATTTTATTTTGATCTTCTTGTATTAATTTTGATTGATAAGAAGCTTTTTTTATTAAAAAATAATAACCTACCCATGAATATAATAAAAACCATATAAAAACAAAAAATCCCAGCAGTTTACTAAAATATAAAAATATAAATATTGAACAAATTACAAATAGAAAGTCTCTTATTATTCCTAAAATAGATTGTAATGTTTCTTCTAATATATCTGTAATAGCATTAATTTTATTGCTTAACTCTCCACTATAATTTGTATTAAAAAAATTAATAGAATGTTTTATTGAGTAATTAAACATATTATCCCTAATATCTTCAATAGCTTTAGCAACAGAATTAAACTTAAAAATATTTATAATAGATAGCAATGGAAAAAATAAATCGCTTAATACAATACCAACTATTAACCAAAAGCCGCTAAACATAGTTATTGTATTGTTATCAATTTTATCAAAAAATATTTTTCCTAAATATGGTTGTAAAAATAAAGTTATAAAAATATCCAATACAAACAATGTTAAAAAAATATATAAAATAAAACTTATTTTATACTTTTTTAAAAAATACCATAAAAATGGTAATAATTTTTTTGGTAATCTTTCATTTTTCATTTATCAACTCCATAACTAAAAGTTATATTTTTAAAAGTAACTTTTCCATTGTTAGCAATAAGTTTTTTAGCATTTTTTTTATCTGCTATTTTCGGCTCTACCAATAGTGTATTAATTGAATTATTTATTGTTGATATATTAGAAATAATATCAATAAATTCATACATAGTATTTGATATCCAATAAAAAATAACCAAAGAATAAGTATAAACAAACAATAATGTGCCAACTGTAATATTTTTATCCATATACTCAGTAAATGTTAAAAAAATTACAAAAATAGCAAAAACTGAAAAAGAAATATAATTAAAAAAATAAAGAATATTTTCTATATTTAATTTTTCTTTTTTATTTTTTAATATATTTAAACTCTGTTTTTTAACTTTTTTATATTCTTTTTTTTCAGTTGAGAATATTTTAATATTGCTAATATTTGTAAAACAATCATTAATTACACCAAGAGATTTTGTATTATTTTCAGATATTTTGTTAGATATATTAGATATATATTTTAAGAAAAAAAATGATATTGAAATATAAATTATAAGCCAAACAACTCCAAAATATAAAATTAATGGATTTATAAAATAAAATATAATCATACCTGAAAAAAATAGTATTAAACAACTTATAACATCAACAAAATCTAAATAAAGTCTTAATAATTTTGTTTGTATATTAAATATTTTAGAAGTTAATTGACCTGTTAAATTATTTGAAAAATATGATATTTCATAATCTAAAACTTTACTAAATAAATCTAAAACATAATTTTTATCTATCTTTTTCCTAGCTGTATATTCAAAACCTTTTATAAAAATATCAAATAATAAACGACAAGAATAAAAAATACTAAAAATAATAATATACAAAATTATATTTTTAAAATCGTTATTTTTTACTTTATCCATGATTAATTGTAAAATATATCCAGCAAAAACTATTCCAAGAAAATTAGCAATTATAACTAATGAATAGTATGATAATAATTCTGTTTTTGTTTTTTTTACAAAATTCCATAAAAACAATTTTATTTTCATATATCAATAAAAAATCAAATTAATATTTTATTAATTTGATTTTAATTAAAAAAAATATAAAAGTAAATATTTACAATCTACTTCTATAATATTTTATCATTTCTTTTACATTTTCACTAGCTGTGCCACCATAACTTTTTCTGCTATTTAAAGAGTTTTCAATATTTATAAAATTATAAACATCTTCATCAATTAAATTACAATATTCTTTCATAATATCCAAAGATAAATCTTCAAGATTTGATTTCAATTCTTCGGCTTTTTTTACAATATTTCCTGTAATTTTATGTGATTCTCTAAATGGTATATTTAATTTTTTAACCAGATAATCAGCAAGATCAGTAGCATTAGGAAAACCTTTATTTAAAGCTTCTTTCATTCTTTCTTTATTAGTTTTTATATCTTTTATTATATTATTTACAACTTGAAGACATAAAACAATATTTTCAAAAGAATCAAAAATAAACTCTTTATCTTCCTGCATATCTTTTTGATAAGCAATAGGGAGTCCTTTCATAACAGTTAACAAACCAATCAAATTACCAAAAAATCTTCCAGTTTTACCTCTAATCAATTCACAAGAATCAGGATTCTTTTTTTGTGGCATTATAGAACTTCCTGTTGTATATTGTTCGGGCAATATTACATAGTTATAAGGTTGTGAAGTCCAAATAACACATTCTTCAGCAAATCTTGATAAATGAACTGCTAATATAGATATACAAGATAAAAAATCCAAAGCAAAATCCCTATCTGAAACACTATCAAGAGAGTTTCGAGTAGGGCAGTCAAAACCTAATTTTTCTGCTGTATATTGTCTATCTATATCAAAAGGAGTTCCACATAAAGCAGCAGAACCAAGAGGGCATTCATTCATTATATTTCTAGCATTAATAAATCTTTTTTCATCCCTTAAAATCATTTCATAATAACATAATAAATGATGTCCAAAAGTTGTAGGTTGTGCTACTTGTAAATGAGTACAGCCAGCCATTAAAACATTATAATTTTCTTCTGCTTTATCTAAAATTGTACTTTTTAATTCTTTTATAATATCTAAAATACTATCAATAGCATTTCTAACATATAATTTACAATCCAAAGCCACTTGATCATTTCTAGATCTAGCTGTATGTAATTTACCAGCAACATCACCGATTTTCTCTTTTAATTTACTTTCAATATTCATATGAATATCTTCCAAAGATCTTGAAAACTCAAAATTATTATTTTCAATATCTTTTTTAATTTCTAACAAACCATTTATAATTTTTTCACTTTCTTCTTTTGTGATTATATTTTGTTTTGCTAGCATTTCACAATGCACAATAGAACCTTGAATATCTTCTTTATATAATTTTTTATCAAAATCTATTGAAGCATTAATTTTTTCCATAATTTCATTAGGGGCGAAGTTAAATCTTCCACCCCACATATTATTTGTTGTTTGGACCATAATCTTTACCTTTTGATTTTATAATTTTATTATGAGCCATTAATCTAATAGCATTAATTTTTATAAAACCAGTAGCATCTTCTTGATTATAACCACCTTCTTCATCCATAGAAGATAATTTTTCATCATATAAAGAAGAATCGCTACTTCTAGATATAGGGTAAACATTACCCTTATAAAGTTTTAAAACAACTTCACCATCTATCATCTCTTGACTTTTATTAATAGCTGACATTAAGAAATCCATTTCTGGACTAAACCAAAAACCATTATAAATAAGTCTAGCTAATTCAGGACTTAACATATCTCTTAATCTCATAACTTCTCTATCCATAGCTATACCCTCAATATCTCTATGAGCAACATATAAAATAGTGCCACCTGGGGTTTCATATACACCTCTTGATTTTATACCTACAAATCTATCTTCTACCATATCTAAATGACCTATACCATTTTCAGCACCTAGTTCATTTAAATACATAAATAATTCTAATGGATCAGTTTTTTCAATATTATTTTCAAGATTTTTTACTTTTACAGGAATACCATCTTTAAAAGTAATAGCTATTTTAGTAACTTTATCAGGTGCCTTTTCAGGAGTGTTACTTCTATTATAAACTTCCTCAGGACATTCTATACTAGGATCTTCTAAAATACCTGCTTCATGACTAATATGTAAAAGATTTTCATCTTCACTATATGGTTGTTTTAAACTTTGAGAAACTTCAATACCATGTTTTTCAGCATAATTTAATAAATCAGTTCTACCTTTAAAAGTATCTAAAAACTCTTTATCTTTCCAAGGTGCGAAAACTTTTATATTTGGATTTAAAGCATAATAAGATAATTCAAATCTAACTTGATCATTACCTTTACCAGTAGCACCATGAGAAACATAACTAGCACCTTCTTTTTCAGCAATTTCTATTTGTTTTTTAGATATTAAAGGCCTAGCAATACTTGTGCCCAATAAATATCTATTTTCATAAATAGCACCAGATTTAAAAACTTCAAAAATATAATCTTTTACAAATTCTCTTCTTAAATCAACTATATATGCTTTTGAAGCACCTAGTTTTAAGGCTTTTTCTTTTGCTTTTTCTAGATCTGCATCTTTTTGTCCAATATCAGCGGTAAATGTAATTACATCAAAGCCTTTTTCAATTAACCATTTTAAAATTACAGATGTATCTAGTCCACCTGAATAAGCTAAAACTATTTTTTCTTTCATTGTTCTATATTTATTAATATCAAATAAATTATAAAAGATTATAATTAATATTACAAATATTTTTAATATTTATTATAAATATTATATAAAATATGATATAAATAATATTGTATTTATATTTTATTTATAATTATGAAATAATAATAGTTAAAAGTTATAAATAAAATAATAATATTTTAAATAAATATATTAGAGAATTTTAAAAAAGGTTTATTTATATTTAAGAATATAAATAAAAATAATATTATAGATAGGTATAAAAAATAACAAAGAAATAATTTATAAAAATTTAAAAATAATAAAATAAACTTAATATAATATATAAGAAAAAAATAAAAAAATAAATAATTATAAAATTAGTAATTTATAAAAAGACAGAAAAGTATTAATTATTTAATAAAAGAGACAAAATACTAATCATAGATCATTAATTAAATAAACAAAAAAGTTCCATAATATTTCTTATTCAATTTTTATTTATTAAATTTCTATCTTAAATTTAAGTTAAAATTAATATTATATCTTTAAATATATTAAATATCACACAAAACCATCACAATAAATCAATATTTATATTTAATAATTAAAACATTTTTATTATATTTAAAATTAAAAATCTATCATAAACAATATCTTATATAACACAAAAAAATATTTTTA
>CASELL010000016.1 GCA_949288805.1 uncultured Alphaproteobacteria bacterium
GTATTAAATTGAAACAGTTATTTTTTATATTAAACATAAATTAATTATATCATTAATTAACTTGATTTTATGATAAAAATAAGAATGGGAAAAGTCAAGGGAAAAATTATAAAAATTGATTATAACAATGATCCATAGCAATCAAGGCTTTTTGGTGCTCTAATGGTGTGTGAACTCTAATAACATCAACATCTTTTGCTATTTTCATAGATATTGATAAAGTTTCAATATCTTTATCTTTATCATTAGTAAAAATTTTCATAAAAGATTTTCTTGAATGACCAACTAATATTTTAAATCCATATTCATGAAAAACTTTTATATTTTGTAATAATTGTAGACTTTGAGATTGAGTTTTACCAAATCCAATTCCAATATCAAAAATTAATTGTTCTTTTTTAATATTATTCTTTTCAAAAATATTAATTTTTTTATATAACCATTTTTTTACTTCTCCCACAATATCACCCTTAACTGTAATATTTTTATTAGTAGGAATACCAAGATTATGCATAAAAATAAATTTTATATCTTTATTATTTTTAGCCAATTCTAACATATTATCATCTTCTAATCCACTAACATCATTAATTATATTAAAACCATTTTCTATCGCTTTTTCAGCGGTTTTATAATGATAAGTATCGATACTTAATAAAGAATTAAATATCTTTTTTTCTCTATTTTTTATATAATCAAAAACATTATTCAATCTATTAATTTCTTCTTCTGGTGTTAATTTTGTAGCATTAGGTCTAGTTGATTCTGCTCCTATATCAATTATAGCAACATTGTTTTCTTGCCATAATTCAAAACTTTTTATAAAATTATCAAAATCATTAAACTTTCCACCATCAGAAAAAGAATCTGGTGTTATGTTCATAATTCCCATAAAAACAGGTTGATGAGTTTTTTTGTAATAATTTTTAGCCTTTTCTGGATATACAAAAGATAATGGATCTAAAACAAAACTTCTATTATTTATTTCTTTATGAGGAATTGTTAAAATATCAGTATTTATTTCTTGATTTTTATAAAATAAAATATCTATATCTATTGGTCTAGGAGCCCATCTTTTAGAAAAATCTCGTCCTAATTTTTTTTCTATATTTTTACATAATAGCAATAAATCTTGCGGTGTCTTGTCTGTTTTTACTTTTACAATACAATTTAAGTAAGGAATATTCCATTCGCTAGGAGAATCTTTAAACATTAAGGCAGGAGTTGTATATAATGGAGATATATCAATAATATTAATAAAATTATTTTTTAACTCAACTATTGCTTTTTCTATATTTTCCTTTTTATTTTCTATATTTGAACCTAGAGCCAAAAAAACAAAATCATTCATAAAAACATTAAAAGTTATTTTGTTTTAAGGTATAATATAATATTTTAAAATCAATAAAAAAACACCTCTTAGGAGGTGTTTAAAATTATTTTTTCTTTTTATCTCTTGGTTGTTTTGGTGCAAACGCAGGAACGAATTTTTCTGCTTCTTTAACACCAGCTTTGCTTAATAAAATAGCAACTCTATCTGTTGGTTCAGCACCAACACTTAACCAATATTGAACTCTATCTAATTTAAAGTTCAAACGATTTTTGGCATCATCTGCTCTAATAGGATCATAGTAGCCAACATTTTCAATAAACTTTCCATCTCTTGGAGATCTTGAATCAGCAACTACTATATGATAAAAAGGTAAATTTCTTCTACCTGCTCTAGCTAATCTAATTTTTGTAGCCATAATTTTTATTCAATTGTTTATAATCCAATAAATGAGGGTTGGGAATAAACATTAGCATTGTAAAATAAAAAAATAAATATTCAAGAAAAAAATATTGAAAATTAAAAAAAAAATTATATTAATTATATTGTTAAGTTTTATATTATGGTGTGAAAAAAATATTATTTTTGTTTATTTTATTGTTTACAACGACTTCTGAGGCTAAAAATATAGTTCCAGTTCCAAAGCCAGACATAACAATTGGAAAGGATGGAGAGGTTATTTTTAATGAAGTTAAAAAAAATTATGTAATTCAATCTAAAAGTAAATCAAACAATCAAGTTAAAAAATTTATAACAACATCTATTGATAAAAAAGATGAAAAAGAAATAAAAGAAGAAAAAAATGAGTTATTAAGTAAACAAGAAGAAAAAAGTAAAGATATAAAAAAAATAGATAATAAAGAAGTAAAAACAGATAATAAAGAAGAAGAAAAGCAAGTTAAAAAATTTATAACAACATCTATTGATAAAAAAGATGAAAAAGAAATAAAAGAAGAAAACAAGGAATTAATTTCAAAAAATAATAAAGAAGAATCTAAGAAGATAACGATAACAAATGATAATTTTGTTACAAAAAATGATAATATCAACAAATTAACAAATGAAAAAAATACCAATAAAATATCTTCAACTACACAGACGCTTGATAGGGTTGTAAAAAGTACAAATTATAATACATCATCAAAAAATCTTGATATAATTAGTAAAATTGAACAAAACCTGACATACAATATAAAACCAAAAACAAACAAAAGCCTTGATATTAAAAAGGGTTCTTGGTCTAGAGAGGAATTACAAGAATCTGTTGTTAAAAAAGATTTTAAAATAACAAAAACAAGTAAAAAAATAGATGAGTTTGATGTTGAAAAAACAGAAAGAGATAATAAAATAGCTAATCTAAAAGATCAGGCTTATCAGGCCATAAAATTAAAAGAGTATGAAATTGCTATAAAATTATATAAAGAAGCTCTTAAATTAAATAAAAACGATAATTTTACAAAGCTTTCTTTAGCTACAACATACCATGTTTTAGGTCAATATGAGCAAGCAAAACCAATATATATGGAGTTATTACCAATATTTCCAAATAGTGAACAATTAATATCAAATTTGTTGTCTATAATAATTCAAGAAAGTCCTTATGAGGCAATATATTTATTGCCAGCTTTGGCAGATAAATATAATAACTCGGCAGTCATACAAGCACAAACAAGTGTAGCATTCTCGACTGTAGAACGATATAAAGAAGCTATAGAATACATTAGAAAGGCTATATCATTAAATGAAAATAATGTTGAATACAAATATAATCTGGCTGTTCTATATGATATTACAAAAGACTATGACAAGGCCTACTCAGCATATAAAGAGGTTTACAACTATATAAAAAATAACCAAAATTATTCTATATCTCCTAAAGTAATTGAAGATAGAATAAAAACTCTTAATAAATTAATATAAGTATGAAAACATTAGAAGAAAACAGCAAATTAAATAAGTTGTTAATTGATTTAGAAAGTAGAAATGTATCAGATATTCATATAAAATCTGATCATAATGTTTTTTACAGGTTTATGGGTGACATTAAAATAATTAATGATATATTGTTTAATTCTGAAGAAATTATAGAAAATATTAAACCCATATTAACACAAAATATACAAGATCAATTTAAAAATTATATGCAGTCCGACTTTTCATTTGCAACATCAAATGAAACTAGGTATAGAGCTAATTTATATAGAACAAATACTGGAATAAGTCTTGCTTTAAGAAGAATAAATAGCGAAGCAAAAACACTTGAAGAATTGGCACCATTCTCTGTTGATACTTTTAAAGAAATATTAAGTCTGGATAAAGGGCTTGTTATAGTATGCGGTCCAACAGGAAGTGGTAAAAGTACAACTTTGACAGCAATTATTAATTATATAAATAATAACTTTGAAAAGCATATAATAACAATAGAAGACCCAATTGAGTTTATACATAAAAGCAATAAGTGTTTAATAGATCAAAGAGAAGTTGGAAGAGATGTAAATAGTTTTAGCGATGCTTTAAGGGCCGCTTTAAGGGAAGATCCCGATATTATATTAGTTGGTGAAATTAGAGATTCTGAATCTATAAAATATTGTTTAAATGCTGCCGAAACTGGACATCTAGTTTTTACAACATTACACACACAAACAGCTTCTAAATCTATAGATAGAATAGTTGATAGTTGTGAACCTAATGAAAAAGAAATAATTAGATCTATGTTATCGTCATCAATACAGGCAGTTATTTTAGAAAAATTATTAAAAAGAGCTGATAAAAAAGGACTTGTACCAGCTTTTGAAATATTATTAGGCATTAGTTCTGTTAGAAATCTAATTAGAGAAAACAAAATAAGTCAAATAGATTCTATTATACAAATGAGTTCTAAATATGGTATGATAGACATGGAAACTTCTATAAAAAAATTATATGAAAATCACATAATAACAGAAGAGGAAATGAAAAATAATTTAATAAATATTGAAGATAATGGAAACAAAATGTATTAAAGTAGCTTTTGCTGGATTACCAAATGCTGGTAAATCCACATTAACAAATGCAATAGTTGGAGAAAAAATATCAATAACATCTCCCAAAGTTCAAACAACTAGAGACATAATAAAAGGAGTTTATATAAAAGACGAAACTCAAATAATAGTTATAGATACTCCGGGATTATTTATACCTAGAAAAAATAAATTATTAGAAAGAAAAATTGTAAAAAATGCTTGGAATGGTATTCAAGAAGCAGATGTTGTTTGTATAATAATAGATAGTGTTGATGGTATAACAGAAAAAGTAAAAACTATAATAAACGATATAGAGAAAAAGCAAAGTGATTTTATTTTTGTTTTAAATAAAGTAGATCTTGTAGCAAAACCAAAATTACTACAACTAGCAAAAGAATTAAATGATTTATATCCAGATTACAAACAGCTTTTTATGATATCAGCAACAGATGGTGATAATATAGATAAATTAATGGAATACTTAATTGAAATAGCACCAAACAGACCTTGGTTATTTAATGAAGATGAAATTACAGATGCTCCATCAAAGTTTATTGCATCAGAAATTACAAGAGAACAGTTGTTTTTAAAATTAAAAGAAGATTTACCATATTCTATTACTGTCGAAACTGAAAAATGGGAAGATTTTGATAATGGAAGTATAAAAATACTACAAACTATAAAAGTATTAAAAGAAAGTCAAAAAGCTATAGTAATAGGAAAAAATGGAAATATGCTAAAAGATATAAATATATCTTCTAGAAAAGAAATGGAAGAATTTTTTGGAAGAAAAATTCATTTATATTTGTTTGTAAAAGTAGAAGATAAATGGATTGAAAATTTATAATATACCATGAGATATCAGAATATTTCTAACTTCATAAAGTGGCAACCCTTTAATATTAGAATAAGACCCATTAATTCTTTTAACTAAACACTCGCAAAAACCTTCAATTTTAATACCACCAGCAGTATTTAGAGATATGTTTTTTTCATTTAAAATATCACTTATATCTCTATTATTAAATACTTTAAACTTTATTTTTGTTAAAACTAATTTATTTATAACAGTATTGTCTTTTTTAATAAAAGATACCGATGTATAACATTTTACATTTTTACCAGAATAAAGGGTTAAAAAATATTTTAATTCATCAATATTTTTTGGTTTTTGAATTATTCTATTTTTAGCAATAATTATAGAATCAGCAGACAAAATATTATCATCTTTAAATATATTTTTTACAAATAAAGCTTTATTTAAAGATATCCTTTTAACATAATCTTCTGGTTTTTCTTTTTTAAGTGGAGTTTCATCTATATTAGCAGGATAAACTTTTTTAGGCTCACAATCTATACTTTTTAATAATTCCAATCTACTTTGTGAACCAGACGCTAATACAAAATTTAACACTATTTTAATCTCCTAGATATTCTACCTTTTGTTAAATCGTAAGGAGTCATTTCAACTTCAACAGTATCACCTTTTAATATTCTAATTTTATTTTTTCTAATTTTACCAGATATATGAGCAGTTATAATTGTATCATCCATATCGGTTAATTGAACTTTAAAAACTGTATTAGGTAACAACTCTAATACAACACCTTGAACCAATATTACATCCTCTTTTGACATATTTTATTGTTAAATAAATAATATTATATCGTCAATAATAAAAATATTTTTTTTATAGTCAATTTTTATTTATTGAAAAATATATATTTGTATTTTATTATTTAGTAAATTAATTTTGTATAAAAAATGAAAAAAATAATTAGTTTTTTAAAAGAAAAGATAAAGCAATATAGACTTATACTAATTCTATTTATATTGCTATCTGTTGGCTTCATTTATTCTTTTATAAATAAAAAAGATAACACAACAATACAAAACAAAGCAACAGCTGAAGAACCAATTACAATTTTTATAAATCCACAACTATATGGTAAAGAAAAAGAAGAAAAAAGAAAATATTTATTAAATAACTTTCCAATGGATAATGTTATAGGAAATATTAATGCCAAGATAACAGTTATTGAGTATTCATCTTTTACATGTAAATATTGTAAATCTTTTAGAAAAGAAATAAATAAATTAGTAAAAGATTATGCTATTGATAAAAATATAATTAGGTATGTTTTTAGACCACTATATAATACAAGAACTATACCATTAGGAGCTTTTATACAATGTGCTAAAAAAGAAGATAAAGAAAATATTGTTGATTATTTTTTTAGCAAAGATATAGAAAAGGTTGAAAATATGGAACAATTTTTAATAGAAACTGGTAAAAAGTTTAATATGAACGAAGAATATGTAAAAAAATGTATATATGATAAAGATATGTACCAGAAATTAATTTACTTACAACAAGAAACAAATGAAACATTTGATATAAAAGCAACTCCTTTGTTGTTTATAAATGGAGAAGAATATTATGGATACAAAACATCTGTAAAATTAAAAACAATAATAGATTCTAAATTATGAAAAGAATATTGAAAATAATATTATTATTTCTTATAGCAATAATATTTACTATTTTTGTTTTTGGAAATACAGAAATTATAACCGTTAAATTTTTTATTTGGGAAATAAAAATAAGATTATTTTTATTAATAATTTTTACATTTTTATTTGGACTAATTTTTGCCAATTGTATAAATTGTTTTAAAAATCTTTTCCTAATAAAAGAATATAAAACAAAAATAAAAGAACTAAAAAATGATAAATAAATTTTCTATTGTTTTATTTTTATTACTAATGTCCTGTGTCAGTAATAAAATAATTATAAATAAAGATATAAGTTTAGTAATTAATAACAAAGACATAATATTAAATAATAAAGGAAAATCTTATAAACTAAAAACTAATTTAAAATTATCTAAAAATTTTGATTATGTTATTAATAAAAATGATTTATTTATAATTTCGTTTAATAAAAGTATTATTAAAATATCATTAGAAAACAATAAGGTTGTTTGGACTAAAACTTTAAGCACTATACCACAAAACAATCTTGTTTTTGATGACAATTCAATTTATTTTAATGGAATAGATAATAACTTTTATATTTTAAATTATAAAAATGGAAATATTGAAAATATAATATTTAATACAAATATAAATACAGTTAAAAATACCAGAAAACCATATCTATATAAAAATAAAATAGTTGTTTTTTTTAATAACAAAGAAATATATATAGTTGAAAATAAAAATAAAATTATTAAAAATATATTCTATAAATATTCTGTAAATATAGAATATGATAAAATTATTATTGATAACAAAGAGGTTATAAAATTATGAAAAAAATAGCTTTTATTTTAGCTGGTTGTGGTGGAACTGATGGAACAGAAATCCATGAAGCAACATATTCTTATTTAGCAGCAAAACAATTAGGTTGCGAATATGAATGTTTTTCTATAAATAAAAAACAAAAAATTGTAAAAAATAATTATACACAAGAAGAAGTTAACGAAGAAAGAAATTTATTGGTTGAATCAGCTAGACTTGGAAAATTCGGTATTAAAGATATAAAAGAATTAAATGTTAATAATTTTGATATACTATTTTTCCCAGGTGGTTATGGTTCAGCTATTAATATATCTACTTATGCTATTGATGGTGAAAATTATCATGTAGATGAAAATGTTGCAAAAATTATAAAAGATTTTAAAGAAGCTGGAAAAGTTATATGTGCTGTCTGTATAGCTCCTATGATATTAGCTAAAACACTAACAAACACAAAAATAACTCTTGGAGAAGATAAAAAAATAGCAAGAATAGTTAATGCTACAGGAAATCACTTTGTTGAAACAGAAAGTGGTAACATATGTGTAGACGAAGAAAATAAAGTTATAACCAGCCCATGTTTTATGATGACAACAAATCCAGCTATTGTTTATGAAGAAGTTTATGCTATAATTGAAAAAGCTATAACATTATAAACAAAAAAATAACGTGGTCAAAAGATAAAAGACCACGCTATTTTTATTAAAATAAAGGAAAAAAAGAACAAATTTCTTTGTTCAATTTCATAATAATTCCCTTTTATGAAAAAGTCAAGTATTTTTATTATATATTTTTAATTTTTTTTTATAGTTTTTTAAAAATAAAATTATAAAATAAAAGAAAACACTCACACTATGACTAAATTTATTTTTATTACAGGAGGAGTTGTTTCTTCATTAGGCAAAGGAATAGCTTCAGCATCAATAGGTACATTATTACAATCAAGAGGTTTTAAAATTAGAAATAGGAAAATTGATCCATATTTAAATATTGATCCAGGGACTATGAGTCCTTTTCAGCATGGTGAAGTTTTTGTTACAAATGATGGTGCAGAAACAGATCTAGATCTTGGTCATTATGAAAGATTTACAGATGTAGATTGTTCTAAAAATGATAGTATATCAGGTGGAAAAATATATTGGAATGTATTAAATAAAGAAAGAAAAGGTGATTATCTAGGTTCAACAGTTCAATCAATTCCACATATTACAAATGAAGTAAAAGATTTTATTAGATCCAACATTTCCGATGAAGATTTTATAATTTATGAAATCGGAGGCACAGTTGGAGATATTGAAGGTTCAATAATTTTAGAAGCAATTAGGCAATTTATAAATGAAGTAGGAAGAGAAAATGCAATGCTAATTCATTTGACTTTATTGCCTTATATTAAAACTGCAAAAGAAATTAAAACAAAGCCTACACAACAATCAATACAAAGATTATTAGAAGCTGGCCTTTTTGCTAATATTATTTTATGTAGAACTGAAATAGAAATTACAGAAAGTGAAAAAAGAAAAATCGCGATGTTTTGTAATGTAAAAGAAGAAGATGTAATTCAGGCACCAGATGTAGATGATATTTATAAAGCACCATCAGTTTATCATAAAGAAGGCCTTGATGAAAGAGTATTAAATTATTTTAATATTAAAAATAAAAGTATAATAAATAATAAATGGCTCGATATAGAAAATAAAATTAATACAAAAAATAAAGAAATTACAATAGGAATAGTAGCAAAATATTTTGGTTTTCCTGATATTTATAAATCGGTAATAGAGGCTTTGCATCATTCTGCAATTAATAATAGTGTAAAAATTAATATCAAATGGATAAATGCAGAAGAATTAGAAACAACTAATAATATTAGTCAATATTTTAAAGATGTAAATGGAGTGATTGTCCCTGGGGGTTTTGGCAATAGAGGTGTAGAAGGTAAAATTAATGCTATTAAATATATTAGAGAAAATAACATTCCATTTTTAGGAATATGTCTTGGAATGCAAACAGCAGTAATTGAAATTGCTAGAAATTTATTAAATATTAAAGATGCTAATTCTACTGAATTTACAGAAAATTGTACTCCTATAATATCTTTAATGACTGAATGGAATAAAGATGGTAAAAAAGAAATTAGAAATAACAATACAGATAAAGGTGGCACTTTAAGACTTGGTGCTTATAAATGTAAAATTACAAAAAATAGCCTTGCTTATAAAATATATAATAAAGAAGAAATTGAAGAAAGACATAGACATAGATATGAAATGGATATTAATTTTAAAGATCAATTTGAGAAAGTAGGTGTTTTGATTAGTGGAGTTTCTCCTGATGGTAAATTGCCAGAAATTATTGAAATACCACAAAATAAATATTTTATAGCAGTTCAATTCCATCCAGAATTTAAGTCAAGACCTTTGTCTCCTGCGCCATTATTTGATAATCTTGTAAAAAGTTGTTTGTAGTTTTTTGTTTATAATATTAAAAAGATAACTAATCTAGTTATCTTTTTAAAATATATTATTTTAGTAATTCATATTTAAATATATTTAGAAATATTTTATGTTTTTAAATACTTACCAATTATAAATATTAATTTATTACATATTAAACAATCCTTTAACAAAACAAACAAACTTACTTTTTATATTATTAACAAAATAATCCTGTACATTTGATAATTCAATTTTTAAATTATTATTTTCTATACTTAAAAATACCCTTTTCCCAACAACACCATTACTAAAAGTTTTTAAATATTCTTGAAAATCATCAATATAGTTTAAAGTGTTATTAATATTAGAAATACAATTAGAGTCTAACACGACTTTTTCATTTTTAGAATCTATATTTTTAATCATAACTTTATAAACTATTTTTTTTATTTCAAAAAAATCTTCATAATAATTTTCTTTTAAATATTTAACTGTTTTATCAAAAAAACCATCTTTCTCAAAAAGTATTTTTCTTAAATCTTCATAATCTTTTATATTGTCGCTTTCATTATAACTACTACAATCTTTAAAAAAATTATTATCTAATAAAATATTTCTTTTTTTAAAATTTTTTATAATTTCATTTATAGCAATATTTAAAACATCACCACTTAATTCAAAATCCAAACCCTTACTATATTTAAACAAACCATATAAATCACTACAATCAAGATCCAAAGATATAAAATTATCAAATTCTGCTTTTGTATTCAATATATTGTGATCATGCCCTACTATATTAAATAATTTATCATTTTTAAAAAATAAATCACTATAAACACACCAGAATGCACCAATTACAGTCTTTGGCGATTTTATATCTCCTTTTGCTATAATATATATGTCATAAACACTACTATATAATGTTAAATAAGAAATAAAACTATTTAATAATAAAATTTCTTCTAATTTATCATCTTCTGTTTTGTCTGTTTTGTTATCATATGTTTTGTTTTCTTCTAAATTAATATTAAACTTTAATAATATTTTATCTAAATATTCAACATCATCTAATAATTCCATCTTTTCGCATTCTTTTTTAGCTTTGTTAAATATTTCTTTCTTTTTATTTAAATCGACATCGTAGTTTTTAAAGCAATTAAATAATTCAATTAAAATATCTTTATTTAATACTGGTACATGTGAAAAGTTTATTATTTTATCGTTAATTTTATAAATAACATTTGATTTTATTTCATCGTTATTTATCATATTTTTTATAACTCCACCAATAACCTGTTCTTCTTTATCTCTAAATTTATTTCCTCTCATAAACTTATAATAGGCTTCATGATTACCAGAACATATAATTATATTATCTCCAAATATCCTTATAGCCTCTCTTATTAAAATTAATGATTCTAAACTTTCAATTCCTCTATCTACTAGATCACCAAGAGATACAAGTTTTTTATTAGCAATACCAGATAATTTAGGTAGTTGTATCTTTTTGTATAAAACTTTATTTTCTAATTGTTGTTCAATACTATAATCTCCATCTGTATAAACATAGTAGTCTATATTATCTCCTAGCTCAATACCTACTCTTAATAGAGCATCTTTTACTATGTTTAAACATCCGTGTGAATCAGTAAAAACCTCCATTATTACTACCTATTTTTACTTAAATACTCTATTAATATATTGTATTTTACCTTTTCTTCAATACCTTTATCAAGATTCTTAATAGTCAATTGGTTGTTTTTTACTTCATTTTCACCAACAATAATAGCTAATTTAGAATTAATTTTATTTGCAGTATTCATATTTTTTTTCATCTTACCAAAAGATATTAATTCAGTATTAAAGCCATTATCTTGCAATTCTTTTTTTAATTTAATACAATAATCAACTTCGTTTTCAGTAATAGCAATTATAGAGATAGGTCTATTAACTTCAAAAGTTTTATTAATTAATAACATTAATCTTTCTACACCACTAGCACAACCAACAGCAGGCACATCACCACCACCCATTTGTTTCATTAATTTATCATATCTACCACCTGCTAAAACTGTGCTTTGAGCACCTAGATCTTCTGTTGTGAACTCAAAAACAGTAGAAGTATAATAATCAAGCCCCCTAACTAGCAAATTATTTACTTGATATTTTATACCTAGCAATGACAATTTATTTAAAATATTATCTAAAAATTGTTTATCTTCATTAGTATAGAAATCACTAATTTTAGGTGCTTCAACTAACAATTTTTTATCACATTCTTCTTTGCTGTCTAATATTCTCAAAACATTTTTTTCTAATCTAACTTTACTATCATTCGATAAATCGTTTTTATATTTTTCAAAATATGATTTTAAAGAGTTTTCAAAATTACTTCTACTTTCTTCACAACCAAGAGAGTTTATTTCAAGTTTAACATTTAAGTTTAGAGAAGTTAATATTCTATTAGCCATATCTAAAATATCTACATCAGCAAGATATGTTTCATTACCAAAATATTCAAAATTAATTTGATTAAATTGTCTATATCTTCCCTTTTGAGGTCTATCATATCTAAATGCTGGACCATATGAAAATAATTTTGCTGGAAAATTATTATTTAATTCAGGATTACTTAAAATAGCTCTAACAACACCTGCTGTAAATTCTGGTCTTAAACTTAAAAAATTATCACCTCTATCTTTAAACTTGTAAACTTCTTTCATTACAACATCACTTGTATCACCAAGATTTCTTTCAAAAACTTCACTAAATTCAAAAATTGGAGTAATTATTTCTTTAAAATTGTATAAACTAGATATTTTTTTGGCTATATCAACTATATAATTAAACTTTAATATTTCTTCATTAAAAATGTCCTTTGTTCCTCTAACATTTTGTAGCATATTATTTACCATTTTTATTATTATCTTTATAATATTTACAATATTTTTGTAAAATACAAGAATCACATTTAGGTTTTATTGCTTTACAATTGTACCTTCCAAATAAAACTAGGTAATGATTAATAAATCTTAAATATTTAGCGGGTACTTTTTTAATTAATTGTTTTTCAGTATCTAAAACATTATCAGCTTTAACTATACCTAACCTATTACTAACTCTAAAAACATGAGTATCAACCCCAATTCTAGGTTTATCATATAAAATATTTAAAACAACATTAGCTGTTTTTCTTCCAACACCACTCAAAGTCAACATATCATCAAAATTTTCAGGAACTTTTGAATTAAAACTTTTTATTAATTGTTCGCTCATTTTAATAATATGTCTAGCTTTTGTATTGTAGTAATTTATAGTTTTAATATATTTTTTTAATCCATTTTCTCCAAGTTTAATCATATCTTCTGGTGTTTTTACTATTTTAAATAAATCTTTTGTAGCTTTATTTACACCAGCATCTGTCATTTGAGCCGATAAAATTACAGAAACTAACAATGTATAATCATTTATATATTGTAATTCTATCAAAGCATCTTCATTATATTTGCTTTTTAATATATTAAAAATATCTTCTATATCTTTTTTATTCATTTATTCTTAAATTTGTTATAAACAATTTTAATTCTTGTATTTTATTAATTGTATAATTTAATAAATTATTATAATCTCTAACTATAACATCAATATCTGCCATTTTATAAAATAAATAACATATATAAATCATAATCAATATTGAAAACATAGGCAATAATCTTGAAGATATTAACCCTCTAATTCTTTCTTTTATTTCAACATCTTGAACTTTTTTAACTCTACTTTTAGTTGTTGGGTGAGTAGAAAAAACAGAAAAATAACCACTACTGCCTAAAACACTTAAAGCTTCCGCCATATAAACACCACCAACAACCATTCCGCCTTGTCTATCTGCTCTATACTCAATGCTCTTACTTGTTTGTAATTGTATAAAATTATATATAGGTTTAATTATATACTTATATGTAAAATGTATAATTGTATTAAAAATATTGTAAATCAAATGTATAAATGATACTAAATAACTACCTATAAATGGAATAACTATAAAAAGTCTAATAAATAAATTAAATATAAATAATATTATATTAGAAATAAAATCAACTGCTCTTTCATTTACTATTAATAATAAAGCAGTAAAATAATCATGATTAACTAGATGGGACATTTCATGCCCTATAATTCCTTTAATTTCTATTAAAAACTTATTTCTATCATCTGTCGACATAGAATATTTATTCAATAATCCAGATGTAATTATTATTATTTTCTTTCTTAAGCTACCTACTGCATAAGCATTAACTTCGCTACTTGGAGATATATATAATTTAACATTTTTTACTCCAAATTTCCTTTTTACATCTCTAAATATTTCTGCTATTGCTAGAAAGTCCTTATCCTTTTCACAATTTTTACAGCCCTTTTTTAATTTTCTAACACTATAAGAAAAAAGAAAATCAAAAAATAAAAACAATAGCATTAAAAAATTAATTAATGATATAACCAAAAAAATAATAGTTTTTATATAGTTATCACCAACATCAACATTTACCATCATTCTTCCAATTATAAAAAAAGTCAAAGGACTTAAAAATATGAAAAAATTAAATATTGTTAGTAAATAAACAGATATAAAAGCTATTATTTTTGCTATCATTATTTAATACTCTCTAAATAATTATTTAAACTTTCAATAGAATTAATTGATAAACTTGTTTTATCTGGAAAAGCTCTTGCTGACATTTTACTTAAAACAACACCATTTCCAACTTCAACAAAATTATCAACACCTTTACTAATTAAGTTATCTAATGTTTCTCTCCATCTAACGCCATTAACAATTTGATTAATTAAGTTTTCTTTAATATTATTAGTATTTTCTAAATCAGCAGTATAATTTGCTAATATACCAACTTTTGGTTCATTAACTGTAATTGTTTCTAATAATTCTTTAACATCTTTTATTGCTGGTTCCATTAATGGAGAATGAAAAGCACCTGCTACATTTAATTTCATAGCTTTTTTAATTCCCATTTCTTGAGCAACTTTAATAGCATTATCAATTGAATTAACATTACCACTAATAACTATTTGTCCTATAACATTATCATTAGCAACACATAAAACTTCATTATTTAATCTTGCTTTACTGATTAATTCTTCAACTTGTTCAAGACTGGCACCAATAATAGCAGCCATAGAACCAGGATTTGATTGACCTGCATTAGCAAAAGCATTACCTCTAACCATTAATAATTTAGCTGTATCTCTTAAACTTAAACTTTCACAAGCACAAAGAGCTGTATATTCTCCTAATGAATGTCCTGCTACAAAATCACATAATTCATTAATTTTTTTACCACTTTCCTTTTCTAAAACTCTCAAAATAGCAATTGAAGCAGTCATAATTGCTGGTTGAGCATTACTTGTTTTAGTAAGTTCTTCTTCTGGTCCTTCAAAAATTATTTTAGTGAGATCTTTATTTAAAACATCATTGATCTCTTCAAAAACTTTTTTTGCTACATCAAAATTATCATAGAACTCTTTAGCCATACCAACTGTTTGACTACCTTGTCCCGGAAACATAAATACTTTCATTTTTTTTATAATATTTTATTAATATACTTAAATAGTAAAATAATTATATAAAAAAGCAATAAAATAATTCTTGACAAGAATTAAAAAATTAATATAATTACAACATGAACTTAATTTACAATTATTAATATTGTTTGTTAAGATTATTGTTAAATAATAAAAGGAGAAAAAATGACATATGAAAGAACAACAGGAACACAGCGTATTGTACAAAAGCGCAGACCGTGGACAGAAGAAGAAGATGAATCATTAAGAAAGGCAGTTGAAGAGCTTGGAACGGGAAATTGGGCAGAAATAGCAAAAGAAATACCAGACAGAACAGCCAAACAGTGTAGAGAACGTTGGAATACATGTCTCAACCCAAACTTAAACAAAGGACCATGGACAAAGGAAGAAGGTCTAAAATTAATACAAACAGTGCAAAAAATTGAAGAACAAAGAGGAAAAATTGAATATGGATTTTGGGCAGAAATAGCAAAAGAAATACCAGGTAGAACAGCCAAACAGTGTAGAGAACGTTGGAATATATATCTCAACCCAAACTTAAACAAAGGACCATGGACACCAGAAGAAGATAGGATAATAATAGAAACGCAAAAAAAAATTGGAAATCAATGGACAAAAATAGCGCTTTTGCTTCCAGGAAGGAGTAATGATACGGTAAGATGTCGTTGGTATAACGCTCTTCAAAAACAAAAAGAAACACAAAATCCTCAAGGACAACCTAATAAAAAACCATTAAGGAGAGCTTGTATTTATCTCCCAAAAGCATTACAAAATCCTCAAGAACAACCTACTATTCATCAACAACCACTACAAAATCCTCAAGGACAACCTACTATTTATCCCCAACAACCACTACAAAATCCTCAAGGACAACCTACTATTTATCCCCAACAACCACTACAACTAGGACAAGGTTATCCAGGACAACCTACTATTCATCCCCAACAACCACTACAAAATCCTCAAGTACAACCTAATAAAAAACCATTAAGGAGAGCTTGTATTTATCTCCCAGAAGCATTACAAAATCCTCAAGTACAACCCGCTATTCATCCCCAACAACCACTACAACTAGGACAAGGTTATTCAGGACAAGGTTATCTAGGACAACCTACTATTCATCAACAACCACTACAAAATCCTCAAAAAACCCAATTATCTAAAATAACTGAAATTTCTGATAGTTTACATATTGCTATTGAAGATATTGATAAATTCCTCAGAAACTTCACCCCCAACAAGCAACCTCAACAAAGAGGATCATGATTATTATTGTTCACCAACTTTTAATGATTTTTGATGATTATAATGATAGATATGTTGGTGACGAAGATTCTTCTAATCTTGGTAGATAAATATATTAAAAAAATCTTAATAATGAAAATTATTAAGATTTTTTAATAAAAATAATCAAAACTACTTAATACAATTCTATTGCTCCATTTTTCATAAATTCTTCTGTAAACTCTCTCATTCTTTTTTCTTCAATAGCTTTTCTAATTCCTCTCATTAAATCTTGATAATACATAATATTATGTTCAGTTAATAACATAGCACCTAAAATTTCATCTGCCTTAAATAAATGATTTAAATAAGCCCTTGAATGTAATCTACAAGCAGTACAATTACATTTTGGATCAAGAGATCTATCATCATATTTATATTGAGAGTTTTTAATATTCATGGTGCCACCTCTAACAAAAGCCTGTCCATTTCTTCCACTTCTAGCAGGTAAAACACAATCAAATTGATCCACACCTCTAAAAGCAGAACCAACTATATCAATAGGCTTTCCTACACCCATTAAATATCTAGGTTTATCATGTGGCATCCAAGGAGTTAAATAATCTAAAACTGAAAACATTAATTCCCAACCATCATTAATTGATAAATCACCACCTATGGCATATCCATCAAAATCCAATTCTTTTAGTCCATTAATCGATCTTTCTCTTAAATCTTTTTCTGCTCCACCTTGAACTATTCCATAAAGTCCATAACCTTCTCTTTTTATAAAAGCATCTTTACTTCTTTTAGCCCATCTTAAAGATCTTTCCATTGCTTTTTTTGTATATTTATAATCAGCAGGCTGTCTAACACATTCATCAAGTGCCATTGTAATAGTAGAATCTAATTTATGTTGTATTTCCATAGAAAATTCAGGAGTTAGATCATATTTCTTACCACTTAAATGACAATAAAAAGTAACACCTTTTTCTTTAATTTTATTTAATTTACTTAAAGACATAGCTTGGAAGCCACCACAATCTGTCAATATCGGCTTGTTCCAATTCATAAACTTATGTAAACCACCCATTCTATCAATAGTATTATACCTATCTTGAATCATTAAATGATATGTATTACATAACATTATTTCAGCACCACATTCTTTTAATTTATCAAAATGCATTGCTTTCATTGCAGCAACTGTTCCAACAGGCATAAAAGCAGGTGTTTGTATATCACCATGAGCAGTATGTAAAACACCTCTTCTTGCCATACCATTCTTGTCATTATCTAATAAATCTTGTCTAATATCTAATTTAAATTGAACCATAATATAACCTAAGAATTCATACTATCAAAAAATTCACTATTATTTTTGGTTGCATCTACTTTTTCTTTCATAAACTCCATAGCACCAACTGTATCCATAGTAGAAAGAATTTTTCTTAACATCCAAGTTTTTGTTAAAGTAGGTTTATCAAGTAATAATTCTTCTTTTCTTGTACCAGATTTTAATAAATCTATAGCAGGGAATATTCTCTTTTCAGAAACTTTTCTATCAAGAACTATTTCACTATTACCTGTACCTTTAAACTCTTCAAAAATAACTTCGTCCATTTTAGAACCAGTATCAATAAGAGCAGTTGCTATAATAGTCAAAGATCCACCTTCTTCTATATTTCTGGCAGCACCAAAAAATCTTTTTGGTTTTTGTAAAGCATTGGCATCAACACCACCAGTTAATATTTTACCAGAAGATGGAACAACGTTATTATAGGCTCTTGCTAATCTTGTAATAGAATCTAATAAAATTACAACATCTTTACCTGTTTCTACCATTCTTTTAGCTTTTTCTATAACTATTTCAGCAAGTTGAACATGTCTAGTAGCTGGTTCATCAAATGTAGAACTAATAACTTCACCTTTTACAGATCTTTCCATATCAGTAACTTCTTCTGGTCTTTCATCAATTAACAAAACCATTAAATATATTTCAGGATGAGATTTTGTAATTGAATGAGCTATATTCTGCATTAATGTAGTTTTACCAGTTTTAGGAGGAGCAACAATTAAAGCTCTTTGACCTTTACCTATCGGTGCAATAATATCAAGTATTCTTGAACTATCATCTTTAGAATTGACAAAAGCTTCAACATTTTCTATATTTAATTTTTCATCTGGATAAAGAGGAGTTAAATCATCAAATCTAATTCTATGTCTGGATTCTTCAATACTCAAACCATTTATTGTATCAAGTTTCATTAAAGCAAAATATTTCTCACCTTTTTTAGGTGCTCTAATATGACCCCTAATAACATCACCGGTCCTTAAACCTAGCTTTTTAATTTGAATTGGAGATATATAAATATCATCGGGTCCTGCAACATAGTTGGAATTAGGTGATCTTAAAAAACCAAAACTATCTGGTAAAACCTCTAAAACACCTTCACCTATGATTGTATTTTCAGGATTTTTTTCAGAAAACTTTTTTAATATAGCATAAATCATATCTTGTTTATACATATCATTAATGTTTTCTATTGTTCCATCAGCATATTCAATTAATTCTTGAACTGTTTTTTCTTTCAAAAAATTTAACTCTATAGATTCTTTCGGATAAATAGGCTTATTTTCTTCAACAATATTATTATTTTCAACATCAATAATTTCATCTTCGTTTTTTAAAATAAAATTAACATCATTTTTTTCAATTATTAAAGGAGATGTTTCAGTATCTTCCTTAATAAGAATACTGTGCTCTTTAATATTTATTGGTAAACTACTTTTTTTTTCTATGATATCGTGTTTTCCTATATTTATAGGTAGTTTTTTTTCTAAGTTAACTTCTTTTTTTTCATTAGAGTTTTCACTTAAATTAATTTCTTTTTTTTTAATAGTTAATTGTTTTCTGGGCTTTTTAACTTTATTAATAGTTCCATCAACTAACTTGTCTTGATTTTCATTGTCTGTCATAATTTTTAATTGAAAATTGAATAAGATTTTATAAGATTACAAAGGTAATAATAAAAAAACTTTTTTAAAAGTCAATTACTATTAATAGGAGCTGGCATTGCCTAATTTTTGTTTACTTTTAATTTTTTCAATATAATATAAAGTTGTGTTAACAACTTTATATTATATGTGTAATAATATTAAATGTAAATA
>CASELL010000017.1 GCA_949288805.1 uncultured Alphaproteobacteria bacterium
AATAAAACCGTTTAAGAATCTTTTAAACATTTTTAAATCTTGTTTTAACAAAATTATTGTATATTAAGTTAAAAAAATTTCAACTTTGTTGGGAAGAAATTTTATTACGTATGTAATACTTATGAAATTTATGTGAAACTTTTTTATATTTAATAAATATAATAATTTTGATGTTATATTATTCCAAATTAACTAAAACTATTTCAGGTTTACTCATAACTTTTATAGGAGGGCCCCAGGTTCCAGCACCAGAGGAAACTATCAAATTACTATTCATCTTTTTTAATAAACCATATGCTTTTTCATAAGAAAGTCTAACTATAATATTAAAAGGAAAAAATTGTCCATTATGAGTATGTCCAGAAAGTTGTAAATCGAAATTATTTTCAACAGCCTCATTAAAGTATTTTGGATTATGATCGACAGCTATTTTATATAGATAGTTATTGTTGTCATCTAAAATTTCATTCAATTTTTTTCTTTTTTCGCCGTACATGTAATAATATGCAATATCATGTCTACCAACTAAAATAATATTTTCATCAATTTTTCTAAAATCATCAGTCAGTATATCTATATGTGCCTCATCTTTTAATATTTTTATAATGTTTTCTATTTCTTTAGTATAGTATTCATGGTTGCCAATTACCCCATAAACTCCAAATTTTGTTTTGATACCCCTAAATATTTTACAATCTTCTATAATTTCTTCATTTATTTTTGTTTCAATTATATCACCACCAAATATAACTATATCTGGTTTAACTTCGTTTATTTTTTTGACAATTCTATTTAATATTTTTTTACTTGTTCCTATAGCACCAATATGTATATCACTTAAAAATACAATTTTCAATTTTATGTTTTTTCCTGTATTTATATTATAATTTGTAATCCTGATGAATGCTCTGTTTATATAACCATAAATTGCTAAAAAAATAGCAAATACTAATACAAATAACGTTATATAAAACCTATTAATCTTTATTTTAGCTAGTATAAGTATATCTTCTAATACAAATGATATTAACATAAATACCACAATAAATAGAAACATATATGATACATACTTTAATAATCTACCAACACCATTTTTTATACATAAAAATAGAGATAAAAATTCAAAAATCATAAAAATGAAAGCAATAAAACATCTAATTGCAGTGTTACTTATAATATATATAAGCAGATTTGTATATAAATTCCATGTAATATATGAAAAAATAAAAGTTATAATTGACAAAGCTAGTAAAAACATATTATAAACATATTACATTAATAAATTTATCAGTTGTTTCTATTTTAATTGGCAAATTATTGTAATAATCGCCATCTATTTGTACTGGATAATTTGTATGTTCTGAGTTTATTTCCACATTTTTTGTTTTCAACTTTATTATATTTTTATTATTATTTCTGGTAATCATATAATTTATCATAGATATTGGATCAAATTTTTTAATTATAATGGTGTCAAAATTATTATCATCTAATTCTGAATCTGTTAAATGTATTTTACCACCATAATATTTGCCATTGCTAACGCACGTTAGAATATTTTTATATTTTTTATTATTAACTTTTGTTTTAAGATCAATAAATCTTCTTTTTTTAATTATTTTTAGTAACTTTTGTATATATGCAAATTTTCCAAACTTGCTCTTAATATCATCTGTTACCATACTCACAGTTAATGAATCAAATCCAGCACTTACAAGGACTGAAAAATATCTACTGCTTCCATCTATTTTTATAACTTTACCAAGGTATAATTTCTTAGTTTTATTATTTTTGACAGCTTTTACGACTTTTTTTATTGTATTTGTTTTAACTTCACTTGCTAAAACATTTGCTGTACCAAAAGGTACTATACATAATTTAAATTTTGATATATCATCCCTATTAGCTATAGCATTTATTGCGCTATTTATAGTCCCATCTCCAAAAGTTAAAAATAAAGTATCATAATCCTCAGGATTTAAATTATCAATTATCTCCTTAATTTCCTGATCTTTTTTAAGTTCTATTTCTTCTATTTTTAGACCAGAATTTTTTAATTTTTTTATTAAAGAAAAGACTCTGCTCCTTTTATATTTACCAGATAAAGGGTTTGTTATAAGTATACTAGGTTTCATTTATTGCGTAATAGTTTGTTAATATCTAAAGCATTTTTATTATTTATTTTTAGGATACCATTTTCCAATATAACAGAATCGTCAATAATTTCTTTTTCGTTTAATTTTTTCAAAACTTTTTTACTTTTCTTATCAAAAACAACAATTTCGCCATTACCAAATACAACTATAATAGCATTCTTATATATTATAGGTTTTACACTATTCATTAATGTTCTCTTTGTGCTGTATGTATAGTATATAAATTCTGTTTCTCCGGTTTCGTAATTTAATATATAAAATTTGTTATCTATACTAGTAAAATATATATGACCATTATCAAAAGATAAATTCTTTTGTGGTATTGAGGCTATCTTTTTTTTCCATAATACTTTTTTGTTTTCAAGAGACATTTTAATTATTCCACCTGATGCAGATATCAAAAATAAACTATCTTTATCTTCTATTGGAGTAACTTCGCCATTTATATATTCAGGTGAATTTAATTTTACTTTTGCACCATCTGGATTTTTATATATTAGACTTTTACTGAGATTTAAAGTATACCCTTTTCTTGAAAATTCATTATTACAACTGTATATTATTAACGTTATACACAAAACAAAAATATATTTTATTATTTTATTATTCATCTTCAAACTCCTTTTTACTAAATTTATTTTTTAATTTGTTTATTTCTCTCTCCATTTTTTTATTTTTTATATATTGAAATAAATCTTTTAATCCAAAAAAACTACTTATACAACTAGATAAAACGGTAAAAAATACACCAAATACAAATGAGATAGTTATCAATAAAAATAATCTTATTTCCAATATATAATCAAATGGAGATAAGTTAACCTTAACAAAATCCAAATTGTTTGACATAAACATTGTAAATAAAATCATAATTAATAAAAATAATAGAATTTTAAGTAAGTAAATTATTTTGCTAACCATTTTTGTTACCCTTTAAAATATTTTCAATTATATCTTTTATTTGTTTATAATTTTTATAACCAACTATTTCTTTTCCATTTATAACTAAAACAGGTGTAGCTTCTAAATTAAACGCATTTCTGTATGCCTGTTGCATATATATAAGTTTTTCATAATTTTCTTTGCTATATATACAATTTTTAATATAATCTTCATCCATATTATATTTATTACCTATTTCAATCAAAAATTTTCCCATGTCATTAATTTTATCTATATCATTCTTTAACAAATAATTTATAATTTCCAACTTATTTTCATCTTTAGCACATAATAAAAATACACCAATTGGTATGTTTTTAGTATTGTAAAGCGGTCTTATAACATATGTTACTTGTTTATCACCATCTAATACGTATTCTTCAATAATTTTGTTCATATCATCTCTCATTTTTTTGCAAAATCTACATGTGAAAGATAAGTATTCTATTATGGTAATTTTTGCATTATCATTTTTAATTACATAATCTAAATCGAAATTATCTAATAAATATTTCCGTTTTTCTTCAGGACTTTTGTTATGTAGTCCTGTATGAATCATCATAGTTTTTTTTATTGGTTCAACTATTTCTGTTTTATTGTTTAGATCAGAATTTTTACTTTCTATGTTTCTTTTATAAAAAACTCCAATACCTAAGACAGCTATAATTATCAAATAAACCTTGTATTTTCGTAAAAATTTAAAAAATTTCATTGGTAGAATTTATCTAATTTACTCTTATAATAACTTTTTTTTATTATTTGTAAACTTATTATTATATTTTAATAAAAAATTGTATATTTGCAAATCATAGGTAACAAAAAGGTATTTATCGTTTATATTTTATAACTGATAATATGGTATTTACTATATATTTTAATAAAATTAAAATGAATTAAAAAGAATATATAAGAAATTAGAGTTATAAGATTAATAATAAAATAAAAGAAAATTTAAAAACAAAAAATGCTTTAAATAAACAAAATAGTAATTTTCAACTGGAAGAAAAAATTATAAAATTAACTACAGAATTAGAAACATTTACAGTGTTGTTGACACTAGCTAAATCTAAAATTTATATATTTCTGAAATTGGGTTATTTACAAAATATGTAATTTATAAAATTTTATTATTTAAAAATACCACATTCCCAAACCAAAACCAAAAAATAAATTTTTTCTATTGTGATTATCAATTGTACCAATAAGAGAACAATTAATTGTTATATTATTACTTATATTAAAATTACTAATTAGTTTTAATGAATTTATTTTATTAATTAATATATTTTTATCTATTTGGGCTACCTTTTTATTATATTTAAAATATAAGTAACTATTATCTTTTTTAAGGTATTTAATATTAACATTATCATCAAAATTATCTTTTAGAACATCATATGAATATGAATAACCAATAGTAAGTTTTGTGTTTGAACCTAATTTATGTGTATAATTTATTCCACATTCACTATTATTTTTTATATTATTATATATATAATTATATTTAAAATTAAAATCTAAAATAAAATCATTAAAGTTTATTTCATATTTAATATCATATGTATCATAATTAAAAAATAACATATTTTGACTTATATATAATATATCATCTTTATTAAAGATATTATTTCTATTATAACTAAATATTATTTTACTTTTAAAAAATTCTGGAGTTTTAATTTTTAATCCATAATTATAATTATTAAATTTATCTAAAACTGAAATTGTTTGTAAATTTGTTGCTACTATATTACTTATTATATTTTTTTGAAAATTATCTTTATTTATAACTATTTGATCTATTCCTATATTAATAAATAAAATATCAAAAATATTAACTGAAGTATTAACTCCATAAAATATTTTTGAAATACTATTACTATTTATATAAAAAAATGGATTTATTTCAATTAATTTTCCATAAGTATTTTTATATAAAAAAATACTAAATATGACTATTATTATAAATCCTCTTATTCTTAACAAAGACAAATTAATAAATGTTTGTTTGTTTATCTATATAATCATTTTGGATTTTATTTTGCAATAATTTAATAATAATTTATCAATCAAATTGCTCAATTTTTGATAATTTCTCTGATAAAGATTGATAATTATTAATACTATCTTTTATTCCATCTTAAAATTGAATTTTATTTTATTAATATTTTTATTCTTTAAAATTTAAACTATACAGAAATTTTTTATGACGTAAAAATCAATTATTAATTCTAAAAAAATTGATAATTTTATTATAGCGATTAATAAAAAATGGAAAAATTTTTATAATAATAAACTGTTTATAATTGTTATTTATTGAAATAATAAAAATAAGATGTAGTATATTAATATCTTTTTGAAAAATAATGGACTAAAATGACAGAAAGTAAAAATTTAGTTAATGTTATAAAAAATATAAAAAAAGGTGCTACTTACGGTTTGAATATAGATGGATTTAGTACACTTACAGACAGTAATCTTAGTGGTTTACTAGAGACAATTACAAAAAAAGAGGAATTAGAAGCATTTCCAGATTTTGTTAGTGAATACATAAATGAAAAAGAACTTAATATTTTATTAAAAAAAGAAATCAATGGCGAAAAATTTTTTGATCTATTGCCAGTTGATTTTAAAATAAATCTTATAAAAAAAGAAAAGAAATTTATAAAAAAAATACCTAAAGAATCAATAGAAATATTATTTAGTAAAATGAAAAATAAAGATTATAAAAAAGAGAATTCATCATATATTATACCAAAATTAGATTTAAATAATTCCCATATATTAAATAAAATAATAACGAATGGTAGAGTGTTATTTCAATATTTAACTGAAGATCAGATAAAAGACCTCTCAGATGAAGCCATATCCAAATTAGATAAGGCATGTCTACTATCTATAGCTGAAAAAAATAATTTAAAATATTTACCAAATCCAAATGCTATAAAAATTGAAATATTTAGTGGACTAACTGATGAAGTAAAAAATAAATTTTCAAGGGAACAGTTACTAAATTTAGATAAAGAGCATTTTAATGTAGCTATTGAACAAAATTTTGTAAATATCCCAAGATCATTTGAAGAAGTTAAAGAATTTATTAAGGATGAAAATTTTCCAGAACATATAGCAGAGTATTTTATTACAAAAATACCGAAAAAAGATATTATTTCACAAATTAATGATATACCTAATAAATATATGTTTTTTATAACCGAGGAAAATATAAAAAATTTACCTAAAGAATCTGCTATACAACTGGCTAGAAATAATAAATTACAATATTTATCAGATATACAGTTAAAAAACCTAAATAATTTGGATTTATATAACAAATACGATATAAATAAATTGTCAGGAAATTTAACAGAGGATCAAGTCAAGACACAATTAAAAAGGCTAATAGAATCTGACAAATTACAATATTTACCAAAAGAAGTTATTGGAACAATAACTGATAAAATAATTAAAGATTCTGGTGAAGATTTTATTAAACAGTTATCAGTTGAAACATTGGATTATTTATCAGCTATTAATGGAGATGGAGTTGTTATAGCTAACAAAAAAATATGTGTAATAGACTTAAATTCCATAGATATTGAAAAATTTAAACAACTTAAACCAGAAACAATTAAAAATTTTAGTTCTGAACAAATAGGAAATCTAGATAAAATACATTTAATGGAAATACTTCCAAAAATGACTAAGGAACAAGCCAAAAATATTAGTTTAGAACAATTTGATACAATTTATAAAGAAGACAAAAATTATATTACCTCTGAAATTATAGCAGGTTTAGATCCTAAAATTATATGCGAACAAGATGAATTTCTGAAAAATTTAACTAAGGAACAAGCTAAGAGTTTAAGTAGAGAGCAAGTAAGTACTATAGCTTTATCTAACAAATTATCAATATTATCATCGGACACCTTAAAAAAGATATCTAAAAAAATCAAATTAAAAGATATACAGCCTGGTGAAATTAAAAAATTACACAACGAAGGCAAACTAAATGTTTTAGGTCATGTATTTAGAGATTTAGATCCTACAAAATTGAGTGAAGAAGAGTTAGAAATTATAAGAAATACGGATTTTTTAATAAAAAATAAAAATATCGAAAGTAAAGAAAATAATGAATTTTTTAATACTGGATTTTTTGATGACTATGTATTAGATTATAAAAATATAAATGAGATCTTTGACAATTGTATTGAAGAAAATAATTGGCAAGAACTAAGAGAACGTACTTCAAAAATATTTTTAGATGGTAAGGAAAAAAATATTAAGAACATAAATGAAATCATAGATGATAGAGTAAAAAAAACAAAAAAAGACGTTTTTGGTTATAGTGATAAAATTGAATTATTAAAAATAAAATTATTAGTCAATAATAATGATGTTAGCAAAATTAAAGAAATATATAACAAAATTACTGATTCTGTTGAAAATTTATTAAATTCACCAACTTTTTCACCATTTGAGGATGTTGCTAAGATTAAAAATTTGTTGTCTATAGCTAATGACAATAATTTTAATTCAGATTTAAGAGAGAAGCTATTTAAACAAATTACAAATATGACAGATCAATTTGAAGAAAAAAATTTTACTAATAAAGGAATAACACCAAGTAATGATATGTTAGAACTAAGGCGCGAAATATATGTGAGTTATATGGATCTTTTAGTTAATAAATACCAAGATATTTCAATAGATAATATAAGTTCAAAGAACGATAGTGATCTTTCATTACATGAAAGAGAATTTAAAACATGTATTCAAAAAGCAGAAATAAACGATGGAATATTAAATTCTTTAAAAAATTCATACGATACATATAAAATGCTTGGAATTGGTGCACTAAAGAGATGGTTGATAACTAATTTTTCATCAGTTGGTGCAGTAATGGGCACAGCTTTTAAGACAGCGGCTGTTTTTATGACAAAAAAAGAAATAGATTATAATAATGAATTAAATGCCGCTATTTCTTTCGATAAGAATACTTTAAAAAAACAAAGAAAAAAACCTATATCTTTTTACAATAAAATTAGGATATTTTTTAGTAGAATTCTAAAACCTAAAAGGAAAATTATAACCAATAAACAACAAAATAATATTGATGCTCTAGGATATAATAATCATATTAAATATGATAATAATAAATTACTTAAAAAACAATTTGAAAAAACAAAAATATCAAAAATTGATAAGATAATCAATAATTATAAGAATAATAAGACAAATATAAAAGATCGTGCCCAAAATATTCATATAGAATTAGCTAATTTAAAAATTAAAGCTATAGAAGAGGAGGCTAAAAGGAAAAAGCTAATTTTAAATCAAAAAGAAGTAACAAACCCAGTAGTTGATGTCAAAAATAAAGAACTAGAAATACAAAAAATTGAAAAACAAAAAGAAAAAGATATTAATGATGTCAAATGCAAACTATGTAAAAAACTTATTTCTTCAAATAAAGAAAATTTACAAAAATTTGATTCATATATTAATGCTATAGAAGAATGTAAAAATAAAATTAATAATATGTATGATTACACAAGTAAAGATGGTATAATACCAATAGTTAAAGAAATAGAAAATTCAGGAAAAATACATTTAAATTCAGATATTGTTGAAGACTTAGCTGTTTCAATTGAAAATAATCTTAACAATGATGATGTATTGCCTAATTTAAAACAAAAAAATATAGAAAAAGTTAATCCCATTTTAGAAAAAGAAACAGCAAATGGCAATTTAAATATACAGGATCCAAAGATTGCTCAAAATTTAGCAACAATGCTTAAGGCAATGGATAAATTTATAGCCACTCAAATGGCTATATCTTATGCATCTACTGTGGGTTTAGATGCCGTAAGACAAAAAGAACTAGAGAGAGAAAAAGCAAGGATTAACGATATGCAGCAGAAACTTAAAGAAAATGGAACAAATCATTTAGCTATTAGTAGCGAGCAGGAACTAAGAATATATTAAATATCAAAAATTAAGTTTCTTGTATCAAATTTTTTCCATTGTTCAAGAAACTCATCAAAATGTGGTTGATTTTTTTGTTTAAGATATTTTATAAGGTTTTGATTCATATTTATAAAATTACTTTTATTAGTTAATCCTGATAGCAATGCATAATTCAAATATATTAAGTACGTATTTAAAACATCGGTTTCACAGTAGTCATCTATAGTTTTAATTAAGTTCTGATCATACAAATCTATTACTTTAGAACCATCTATACCAATTTTACCAGGCAATCCTAGTATACTACATACTTCATTCATTTTACATCTTGCAGATGCACCAAAATCAGATAAAGCTTCTAATAAGTCACAATGCCAATCTGTTGAATATCTTTGCAAATAATTATTCCATTTGTCACCAGCTTTAAATAATTTTTCTATAGATATTTCATATTTCATAGCCCTATATTTCATAACTGGCATATCAAAAGTTCTACCATTATAACTAACAATTCTTGGTATATACTTGCATAAATACTCAAAAAACTTTTCCGTCATTTCCTTTTCTGTGTTATCTAAACTTGATATTGTTCCCAACTTAATTATTTCGTAATATTCATAATTATTAATTTTACCAATTTCAGCTATTAATATACTTATTGAAACGACTCTGTGAAACGGTTGTCTTGGAAAAGGATTACCGCTTGAAACTTCAATATGATACTCTTCTAATTCTTTCCTTTTTTTATTTAAGTCTTCAGTAGTACTTCCTGTTAGATTTTCAAGTATATCAGTATCTGGAATGGTCTCTATATCAAATACAAAAAGTTTGTCAAGCATAAATTATTTATTTAAATATAAAATAATTATATATTGATTGTATTAAATGTCTAGCTAATTGTGTTTAATAACATAATTAAATATCCAAAGCGTAAAATTACATTATGCGCTTAATAAAAAATATATTAAATTAACATCTTGTAAAATTAACTAATTAATACTAATATAAATTTAGCTCAAAATTATTTTTTTTATGGAAAACAGTAAAGAAGATACGAACACAAAAGAAAAAAAGAAAAAAATTAAGAATACAGCAAGAGAAGTATCTATATATTTTATATTATACATATTGTTTAATTTTATTATCTTTTTAAAAGTAAAAAATGTAAGATTGTTTGTGTTATTATTGGTAACTTCGTCAGTAGCACTTATTCTTCGTGTTTGTTATATATTCATAATGAATAGCAACATATTTAATAATATAATATTTATAAAAGATATATCAAACAAAAATCAAAATATATTGACAAGTATGGATAGAGATAAAAAAACAATTGAAGAAGAAATGAAAAAGAATATTGATTTAAGTAAGCAACTAGAAGCTATGGAACAAAATTTAATCTCAAATAATAAAGCATTAAAACTTTTTTATGAAAAAACAAATAAACTAAACGATATAAACCAATTTTTAAAAAATACATTAATTAATAGTATATCTAGATCAAATAATATTAATAAAAACAATGGAAAGATAAACTCTATAGTATCAGATCTTTTAGGTAAAATAAAAGGATTTATAAAATTCAGAGAAGAAAATCAAAATCAAATTAATAAATTAAGAAGTGAAGGTAAAATTAAGGGAGGTATAGGTGATAATTTTATAAAAAGATTTGCTAGAAACTTATCTGGTTTTCTAAGAAGTAGAAATAGAAGTATAGCAATTGGAACAAATAGTTCAAGAGAAATTGGAAGAAATAATAATAGCAATAGTAAGAACATTAGTGAAAAAAATGAGTTATTCAGTAGTAATAATGAAACTAAAAATAAAGAAGAAAAAATCAACTCTAAAGGAGAAATTACCTCTAATGAACTTAATGAAGTAAATAATAATAATATGAACAATAAACAAAATAATATCGTTAATGGTGTTAATAATAATATTGATAGTAAAAATATTAATGAACCACAACATTCTATTACAAATGAACAAAGTCGTTATATAGCAAATGAGCAACAAAATCATAATTTTACAGAAAAAGATAATAATATTAACAAAATAGAAAATACAAATAATATAAATAATCAGAATAGAATTATAAACAATAATCAACTACATCAAGAATTAAAAAATGGAATGGATACGGATACACAGGAATTAATGCATCTTCTTGAAGGTAGAGTTGTTGATATTAATGGAGATGGCACAGTTGCTGGTATACCAAAAGAATTTGCTGAAACTATTGCAAATGCTATTAATGGAGTTGAAAGCTTAGATAAAGAAATAGAATCGCAAAATTTAGAAGAATTTCTTACAAAAAATCCTAAATCAAATTTCAAATTAAATAACGATGACACAAAACTAACAAAGACAGATAATAATGAAAAATCGCACGTAGAAAATATTAAAGAAAAAACAATGTCTAATAATATAGAGCGAGGTCGTTCTGGTGGTCTCTCAATTTAAATTAATCTTTTATATATTATTAATTTTATATTATATATAATAGTATTATAAACTTTACTCTTGATTTTAAATAATAATTTAGTACATATTTAATAATTAATTATTTAATACTTTTTAATGAAAAAAATTATATCAATATTTTCTATATTTTTTATAAGCAAAAATGTACTTGCCATAGAAAGCAACCACTCTTATTTTAAAAACTCTGATTTTACCAATAACTATTCAGTTGAGGTAAAAGGATTAGGTGATTTTAATTTATTTTATAATAATGAAAGAGTTAATAGTAAAACAAGTGAATTTTTTGATCGCGATGTTAGCGTAGTTTTAAATACAGTGTTAAGTAGCAATTATGATGAATCTTTTAGATATGGAATAAGATTTGTTGGTGCCGTTGACAGTGTGTTTGGTAGAGCTATGGGTGGAGAAATTTTTCTTGAAGGTTTTTTAGGAAAACTAGAAGTTGGTGGTCTTAAAGATGTAACTGAAACTATGAGAGTTGGAGCAGATACATTAGCAGTTGGCACCGGCGGTATCAGTGGGAATGCACCTAAATTTAATACATCAATTAATTTAATGGATTTTTTAGTTGCACCTGGAACTTTAATGAACCAAAATTTTGGTTATTATGATCAAAATTTACATGACAAGTGGGGTGGCAAATTTAGTACAAAAATAAATTATACAACTCCAGAATTTTTTGGTTTTCAATTTGGTATAAGTCTAAAACCTAATGTTGAAATTGATCATGGTAATATAGATGCTTTGGGACACAATGATGATATAAATGTTGGTCATTTTATTAGTACAGGTATTAATTATGTAAATACTTTCGGAGATTTTGGTATTTCAGCAGCAGTTGTTTACGAAGAAAACTTTCCAAGTAAAAAATCTTTTGGTGGTAAATTTAAGTCTGGCGAGGTTAGCCTCACTTTTAGTTATTATGGATTATCATTAGCTGGTTCTTATGGTATAAATAACAGAGAAATAAAAGATGCTAGATTAAGAGAATATCAATATAAAAATAAAGGTTATTACTTTACATACGGTGGTTCATACGAAATGGGATCTTTTTGTATAAGTGCTACTTTTTTTGATAGTACAAATGGCAATAATAGAAAACTCTGGTCTGATGCTTATGGTGTTAAATATAATATAAGTAAAAATCTGTCTTGGTATGGTGAATATATAGGTTATAAATTCTCTGGCAGTAATGAAGCTAACAAAAAGGGTAATGCTTTTGGTGTATTTACTGGAATACTGTTAAAATTTTAATGAAATACGATAAATTCGGAATTTTTTTAGAAAATGAAGATTTAAGCCAATATAGTGGATTCAAAGTTGGTGGTAAAGCTGAATATTTATTTATTCCAAATGATTCTAATGGTTTAATAAATTTTCTTAAATTAAATAAATTACCAATCAATATTATAGGATGTGGTTATAACACCCTTATAAAAGACGGTGTAATAAAAGGTGTAACAATAATAACTAAAAATCTAAAAAACTTTGAACTACAAGAAAATCTTGTAAAGGTTGGTTGTGGAGTATTAAATTCATATTTATTTAATTCAATGAAAAATAAAGGTATTGGTAATTTTGAATTTCTTGGTTGTATTCCTGGAACTATTGGTGGAGCCTGTATAATGAATGCTGGTTGTTATGGCATGGAAATTAAGGATATAATAAAATCAATAGAAGCCGTAGATTTCAATGGTAATACTGTTACTTTAAATAAAAATGATTGTGGTTTTGGTTATAGAACAAGCCTAATAAATAAAAACTTGATTTTATTAAGTGCTATTTTTGATACATCCAAAAAAGCTGATATTTCGGAAATAAATAATAAATTCAGAGAAATGTTGCAAAAAAAAATGACAACACAGCCAATTTCTAAAAATACATGTGGTTCAACTTTTAAAAATCCAAAAGATATCCCGGCATGGAAAATAATACAAAAAATAGGTTTTCAAGGTTGTGATTTTGGTGGAGTTAAATTTTCTGAAAAACATGCAAATTTTCTGATAAATTTTAATAATAGAAGTGCAAATAAAATAGAAGAGGTTATAAAAAAAACTCAAGAAAAAGCAAAAAATATGTTAAATATTGATCTTGAATTAGAAATAAAAATTCTTGGAGATTAAAATGTTTTTTAAAAAAATTAATAAAATACTTATAATTATCATATTCTTAATTTTGTTATCCATTGGCTTTATAATTTTTAAAAAAAATAAAATAATAAATTATGAAAGTGATTTTTATAAAAATCTAAATTCATTAATTAACCATAAAAATACAAAAAAATATAATTTTGAAACAATAAATAGTGTTAACGATAATGATGTTATAGTTATTAATATTTCTGATATAAATGATAGATCTTTTGTAAATAATTTAAACATATCAAGATATATATCTGATAAATTTTATAACGTTGCTATTTATAATATAATAGTAGAAGACAATAACAAAGCAAATGACAATTTTTTAAAATTTACAAATAATTACTATGATGAAGTTATTTATAAATATAATATCTATGAACCAACAATTTATGTAGATAAAAATGCCATTGAAGAAACAAAATTTTTATCAAATAGTATAAATAAATTAATTATACTAGATAAAGTTTATAATGTCATAAAAATATATAATAATGATATAGGTATAGATAAAATTGTTGAAAATATAAATGAAGTGGCTTCAAAAAAAGTCAAATTTAATAAAAGCAGTACAATAAATGCCAATAAAACAAAAAAACAACAATTTAAAGATTATTTTTTATATAAGAATATGTCAAAAATAATTCTATTGAAAAATTTTAAAGGTAAAAATTCTCAAATTTTCGCAATACTTGATACAAGTACAAAAAATATAATATTAATAAATTCTAGTGGGGAAATAAAATATATAATTGATTGCAACAGTTTTTGTTCCCCAAGTAATATAAAATATATTGACGACAAATTATATGTATTAGATTCTTGCGTTGGTTCAATAGAATATTATGATTTCGAAGAAAAAAAATTAAGAGTTTTTGCTAAAAATAATAATTTAATAGGTATTAATGATTTTGAATTTATAAATAATAATTATATATTAATTTCAAAAATAAAATCAAACAATGATTCAATAGGTATATTTAGTAATAATATTTATACTTCTTTAGTTGATTTATCAGAACAAAATAAAGATTTAAAAGCAATTCCTACAATAAATAAGTATAAAGATAAATATTATTATTTTGATGATAATAAAAAAATTATGTATTCATTTGATGGTTCAAAAAGTGAAGTAGTTTTAAAATTAGATAAAAAATTTTCAGACAAAACAATAAAAAGCTTTTATATTAACTCTAATAACGATATTTATTTCATTCCAGAAAACAGTGAACACATAATACATTATCATAATGGTAATGTTTCAGAAAAATCCATTGGGGACAATTTAATCAGTATAAATGATATACTTATTAATAAAAATACACTTTTAAAATTATCAGACAATTATTTGGAAATTATTGAAAATGACAAACGCAAAAAACCCCAAAAAATTAAACCTTTTATTAGTAAAGATACAGAAAATTTTGGCAATCTATTAGAACAAGTAGATATAAATGATAATTATAATTTTTGTAATTTTAATGAAAATACCAATAGTTTTATTTATGATATCTTAAAATTAGAAAAAGAATATATCCTCGAACCTTCATTTATTATGTTGTTCTCAGATAATTACAATGGAAATCTTATTCTAAACAGTATATATAACTACATAGATATATATAAAAATAAGAAGTTAAAAAGTAATTTAAAATATATCTTTGGTAAAATATATTTCATTGATGAGTTTGGTGATATAAGAATTAGAAGAATTAGTTGTAAGATAAGATAATTTTGATTTATTTGTAAGATAAATAATTATATAAATTTTGAATAAGTTTTTTTGAAATTATAAATAAAAATATTTTATTCTGCCATCTTGACACTATCCAAAAAATATGATATAATCATTTCATGAAATGAAAAAACAACTTAGAGGTTAATATGTTTAATAAAATTAAAAAGAATATGAATA
>CASELL010000018.1 GCA_949288805.1 uncultured Alphaproteobacteria bacterium
TTTTCTTCTTCTTCCTCTTTTTCTGGTGGTGTTATCCATTCTCCCTTCTTTTCTTCTTTCTTTTCTTCTTCTTCCCCTTTTTTGTTTTCTTCTTCTTCTCCTTTTTTGTTTTTTTCTTCTTCTTCTTCCTCTTTAATTATGAATACTTCCTCTTCAAATTCTTCTTTTGGCGGTACTACTAATCTTCCAGTTAATTTTCCTATAGTTTCCTTTACTATAACTAATGGGGTTATTTGTACCCAAAAATTACTCATACCAGAATAGGTAGCAACATCATGAAAATTATGATATGGATAATATTGAGGTCTATCCATATAATCTGGACGCATATAACCATTATTGTATGGTGGGATAACCCCATTATCTCTTAATGGTTGTGGTGGTATACCATCTTGCATAGGTAAATTATCTTTTTGATGATCATTACGAAAATCAAGAGTAGGAACTGAAATATTTTTTAATGGAGCAGATGGAGCAACAACATTATCATTCTTAAGGAGACCTTCTACTGTTCTTTTGGTAGCAAATTTAATTTTATTTTCTGATTCTATTTTACATGGTTTTAGTTCATAGTTTATTATAAACCATAGAAGAGCCACAGTATAAACAGGTGCAAATATTGGAGCACAAGCCATAGCTACACCAAAAGCACCATAAGCTACATGAAGATCCATAGCATTTTTAATAAGAGATAAATCATTTTTGGAAGAAAAATCTAGCGATCCTCCATCATCTATCTGTTGAGGAGTTGAATTTCCAGTAATAGAATTTTGATTTTGGACTGGAACTTGTTGAGAATTAGTTTGTCTTTGCATTATATTTTTATATAATAAAGATGCATTATTTCTAATATTGGATAGAGCATTAACCGATTGTGTATAACTCTGCGATTGTTCATCAGAAAGAATATAATCAACAGCTCCATGGTTATTTACAAAATTAAGAATATCTGCCAAAGAATTTCTATAATTTTGTACAGCTTCATTGTTTGTATTTTCAAAACTTCCAGAAAGAGTGTCTAAAAAGTTACTATATAATTGTAATTTATTTGAGAAAACATTGTTAAAAAGTAATTCTTCTTTTATTGGATCGGTCATATATCCCATATTAATACGATTTCTTAAATCAGCTCTGTAAGAATCTACAAAAGAAACAAAATCATGCAACATTAATAAATTAGCGGATTCAAACATTCTTTCTGGAGTTGTAGATTCTGTCTCTCCCAAAAATTTTTCTACTTCATTAACTCTATCTTTACTAACAAGTCCATGAGTTAGGGCATTTAAAATACCATTTGTTGCAACCATAATTTTATAGTTATCTTGCTCTGGATTATTCTGTTCAAAACCATCATGATTATCTTGATTACCTATTTGTCCGCCTTCTAGACCAACGTCTGGTATTCTTTCTGGTATTGGTTCCATTGTTGTATAAAGTTATTAATGTATTTAATAATATAATAATAATATTTTTTATAAAGTCAATAAATAATTATAAATAACTTGATTTTTTGTAATTATTTTTTATTATTTTAAAAAAAAATGTATTTGTTTTGAAAAATTTAGTATTTATATTACTTATATTGACATCTTGCATACCAAATAGACAAACTAGTTATAGGGTTATAAATAGGAATGGAAAGGTTGTCTATTTCGAAAATAAAAAAACACCACTATATAATCAAAATATAGACAATATAAAAGTTGAAGAGTTATCTAAAATTACAAATAAAGCAAAACAAACATCAAAAGGAACAATAACTCAACATAACAATATAGATAATAATCTTGTTTTAGACAGCAGCGCCTATACTCTCCAAAGTGTTGTGGATACAATAGTTAAAGACGACGATATCGCAACATTAGCAAAAATAATAAATAAAAACAAACAAGTAAAAACAATAAAAGATTTTGATAATATACCAGAATCTTATTTTAATAGTAATATACCAACAGAAGAAGATTTAAAAAAGAATAAACAAATAATGGAAGATAATAAAAAGAAAAATAGTTTATTCTCAAAAATAAAAAGATTCTTTAAAAAGGAAAATCCAGAAGATGATTTTATAAAATATGAATTAGCAAACGATACAACAAAAACAAAAAAAAATAATACTTCTTCATTAACAGTAAAGGATGATAATATTACTGTTAAAAATGGTAAAACATATTATAAACCATCAACTAAGGCTACTAGTACAACACAAAAAACCACTAATTCATCATCTACAACAACAAAAACTTATGTTAAACCTTCCCAATCAACCAAACAAATAACAAATACTGGTAAATATTATATTCAATTAGGATCTTTCAAAAATAAAGAAAATGCTAATAAATTAATTGATAAATTTGATAATGTTGGGGATGAACAAAAATTAATACCAACAAATACAAAAAATGGTCTTATGTATAAAGCTGTTATAGGTAATTTTAATACAAAAGAAGAAGCTGAAAAAGAAATGGAAAAAGTTTTAAATAAAGGACACTTTGACTGCTATGTTGTTAAAATTTAGTTTTATTATTATATTTTTATTAACTGCCTGTAATACTATTGAAGATCCAGTAGCAAAATATAATAGAGAGTTTTTAAGAACAAATTCAAATAAAATTAGAAGACAAAAAAATAAACACATAAAAATAGCTAATGAAAATAACATTTATTATAGAGATAACAAAATAGATGTAGTTGATTCTGATTATTATGAACCAATAAGAGGAACGGAATTGAGAAAAAAATTTAAAGATAAAAAAACAATGGATGAAATAGAAAAAATAGAAGATATAAACTATTTCGATTCGGATTTAAGTTTATATTATAGACAAAGAAACCTAAAAGATCCACAACTTTATGATGACAGAAATAAAGAAAATATATTATTTTTATCAAAAAATTATAAAGATTATTCAGAAGAAAGAGTAGATTTTAATATTACACCAGATGAAGATAAACTATATGGTACAATAGAAGAAAGAAAAGAAAAAGATTACAATTATATTGAAAGTTCAACTATGCAGAAAAATTTCGATTACATAGACATTATGAATAGAGTTAAAAATGAAATATATTTAAAACAAAAAGAAGAAGAAAGCAAAAACAAAGCCAATACAGGAGGAGTTGTTAATTCTGTTGTAAATAAATTCAAAAACTTATTTAATAAAAATAATTAACCTATAAAATAAGGATTAACATCAATTTTTAATTTTAAATTATTATCTATTTTTACAAAATTGATTATATTTAAAACTAATTTTTGTATATTTATATCATTTTTTGTTTTTACTATTAATTTAAATCTAAACTCATTTTTTAATTTATAAATATTCATTTGAGTTGGACCATAAACTTCAATTCTATCATCTACTGGAAAAATTGAAGCTATTTCTTTAATCTTTCTATATACTTTTATTTCTTCCTTTCCACTTAAACTAATTAAAACCATTTTACCATAAGGTGGTAAATCTATTAATTGTCTATTTTCTTTCTCAAAATTAATAATTAAATCTTTATTGTTATTTTTTAAAGCCTGTATTACAACGCTATTAGGATTATATGTTTGTATAAAAGCCCTACCTTGTCTTTCTCTTCTACCCGCTCTTCCAACAACTTGTGTTAATAATTGATAAGTTCTTTCAGTAGCTCTAAAATCTGCTCCAAATAAACTAGCATCTGCATCTAAAACTCCAACTAATGTTAAATCTTTAAAATCATAACCTTTTGTAATCATTTGAGTTCCTATAATTATATCTATCTCTTTATTTGATATTTTTCTCACAATTTCATTAATTTCTTTCATATTTTGAATAGTATCACTTGTAATTATAACTGTATTTTTATTTGGAAAGTATTTTTTTGCTTCTTCTTCTATTTTCTCAACCCCAGGGCCAAAATATATAATAGACCCTTCCATACCACAAAAAGGACAAGTTAAACTTTCTTTTTTTTTATAACCACATTGATGACATACATACAATCCACTACTTTTATGAACTGTTAAAGAAGAACTACAATTTGGACAAATTATTCTTTCACCACATTCTCTACATATAGCTATTGGAGAATAACCTCTTCTATTCATAAATAATAAAACTTGATTTTTTTTATCTAATTCTTCTTTAATTTCTAAAATTAATTTTTTTGATAGATAACCATCATTTTTTTTCTCTTGTTTTAAATCTATTATATCAATGATAGGTTCTGCTGATTCACCAAATCTACTTTTTAAAAATAAATAGTTATATTTATTGTTGTCAACATTAATTAAACTTTCTAAAGACGGTGTTGCACTCCCTAAAACTATTTTTATATTTTCAATTTTAGCTTTTAAAACAGCCATATCTCTTGCATTATAACAACCATTATCAACTTGTTTATAAGAAGAATCATGCTCTTCATCTACAACTATTAAAGATAAATTAGTAAACGGTAAAAATAAAGAAGATCTAGCTCCAATTACTAATTTTATTTCATTATTTAAAACTTTGTTCCAAATCTCTTTTTTTTGACTATTACTTATAGCAGAATGCCAAACAGCAACATCTTTACATAAAAATTGACTTTTAATTCTATTTATAAATTGACTTGTTAAAGCTATTTCTGGAAGTAAAAATAAAACTTGTTTGTCTTGTTTTATAAAATATTCAAACAAATGAAAGTATATTTCAGTTTTACCAGAACCTGTTATACCTTCTAATAAAATTGGTTTATTGTCCAATTCTAATATTTTTTTATAAACATTTTCCTGCTCAATAGATAAAGTATTTAAAACAATATTTTCAATATTGTAATTATGTTGACTTTCTTTTTTTTCACAAATTATACCATTTTTAACAAGAGTTTTTAATATATTTAAACTACATAAAGATTTTAATTCATTAAAGGAAAAACTTTTATCTTTATTTTCTTTTAAAAAATCAACAATATTTTTTTGTTTTTCTGTAATTTTACCATCATTATTAAAATAGTATAATTTGTTTTCTTTTATATTATTTAATAAATAATTATCATTAAAAACAAATTTAAAAACAAGTCCAATAGGAATAATATTATAATCAGCAACTTTTTTTATAAAATTAACAATATTATTATTTAAAGATAATATTTTGTTGTTTATTTTTTTTAATTCAAAATCACTACTATCTTTTATATTTACAACAAGTCCAATTGTTTTTGTCCTAGCAAAATTAATAGAAACAACACTACCAATCTTTATATTTTCATCTTCGCTATAATAATCAAATGTTTTAAATATAGCAACCGGTATTGCTAATTCTAATATAATCATTATTTTTTGTTTTTTCTTAAATATGTTGGGGTATTATTATAGTAATCAACATCAATATCAAAATCATCATCTTCTATAATTATATCATTACTTTTATCATTTTCAGAACTATTAAAAAGAGAAGAAAAAAATCCATATTTTTTTGATTGATTATTTTGTTTTTTATCTACGCTTTTTGATGTATTTTGTTTATTCTGTTTTGATAACTTTTTTTCGCTATATTCGTCGTATTCCTCTGTTTTTCCCATATCAAAAAAATCTCTATCATAATCTTGATAATCCCCTATTTTTTTTCTTAAATTATGTTTTTGTTTTTGTTGTTGTTCTATGTTAAATTGTTCATTAGATAATTGATTGTCGTGTTTTTTATAATTGTTGTTAGATATAGTAGCTTCCTCTATATTTTCTATATCAAATTCAACATCTTTAAGATTAGTATCATAGCCACCAGTATAATCTTCATCTGTTTCATCACCTATACCAGTAGCAAAAATAGAAACCCTAATTGTATCCTCTAAATTTTTATCAAAAACATTTCCCGGAATTATAAAAACTTCATCATTATCAATCTCATCTATAATCATTTTTCTTATTTTATTACATTCAAAATATTTTATGTCTGTTGATGCTGTAATATTTAAAATTATTCCTTTAGCTCCTTTTATTGATGTATTATCTAATAATGGATTTGATAAAGCTTCTTCTACAGCTCTTTCTGCCCTATTTTCTCCACTGGCTTCACCAGTACCCATAACAGCCTTACCATGTTTATTCATAATTGTTTGAACATCAGCAAAATCAAGATTTATATAACCAGGCTCTGTTATTAAATCTGTAATTCCCTTAACACCATATTTTAAAACATTATTAACCTTTTCCATAGCCTCTATATTTGTGGTTTCTGGGTTTGCAATCCTATCTAGATTTTGATTTGGTATTATAATTAATGTATCTGTATATTTTTTTAACTCTTTTATACCATTTTCTGCTATTCTCATTCTAGTAAAACCTTCATCAACAAAAGGTTTTGTAACAATAGATATAACAAGAATATCCATTTCCTTGGCTTTTTTTGCTATAACTGGAACAGCTCCAGTTCCAGTACCTCCACCCATACCAGCAGTCAAAAATAACATTTTAACACCATCCAATAATTTTTCTATTTCTTCTATAGACTCTTCAGCAGATTGTTTTCCTATTTCTGGATCCATACCAGCTCCTAAACCTTTTCTGCTTTCAGCTCCTAATAATATTTTGTTTTTAACTTTTGACTGTTTTAAGCTTTGATAGTCGGTATTAACAACAGCAAACTCTACTTCTCTTAATTCTTCACTATCATACATACAATTAACAGCATTTACTCCACCACCACCAACACCAAGAACCAGCATTTTTGGCCTTATAGAAGAGTAATATTCAGAATCGTTTAGATCTATTGAATCGTTTATTATGCTATCTTCTTCATTTATCATTCTTATACCTATTAATTAAGCAATAAATAAATTAACTAAAAAATTAATAATCTTATTAAAAAAACCAGTTTCTCCTTTATAATCTTCTAAAGCATCTTCTCCATAAAATCTATTCAAAAAATATAATAACCCTATAGATGTAGAATAAATTGGATTTATAATTTTATTCTCGTCTAAATTGGATGAAGTATATATTTTGTCACAAACTCCAATTCTTGTTTTTATTTTTGTTATTTCTGTAACAAAATTATCTAAGCCATATATATTAGCAGTTCCTCCAGTAATAACTATATTATTGAATGTTTTATCAAGTTTTTTTTTATTTAAAGTTTTTAATATCATAAAAATAATCTCTTCTATTCTAGCTTTTGCTATATCGTTTATAGTTTTTATATTTGTTTCTGCTATTCTATATGAATCTTCACTATCAATATCAATATTTATAATTTCGTTTTCTTCGTCTACATTCATATAAAAGTTTGTATTTAAAATCTTAACTTTTTCCGCTAACACCATATTAATCTTTAATATTTCAGCTATATCTTTAGTAATACTATTTCCAGCAATTGGTATGGAGTTACCATAAATAAATTTTTTATCTTTAATAATACAAAAAGATGTTAATCCAGCCCCCATATCTATCACAAGACTTCCGCTCTGTCTTTCATAATCTGTTAAAACAGCTAAAGATGAAGCAAAAGCAGAAAATACATAATTATTAACTTTTAAATTATTATTTTTAAAACATGTTGATAAATTATTATGTTTCAATATATCAACATACATAGAATAAAAATCAGCTCTTAATTTATTGCCAATAATCCCACTTGGATTTCTAATCTCTGTATCATCAATAAACATTTTATTTACAACTAGATGTATTGGGGCCTTTTTACTTTTCTTTAAATTTGAATCTATACCCCTAGCTAATGTTATAATATTATTCTTTGAAACTTTTCCAGAAGGTAATTTTAAACTAACTCTAATATTTTTAGATTTAACAGAATCTCCAGATATATTTACAGCTAATACAGATATGTTTTTGTTTATCAATTTTTCAGCTTTTATTCTTGTTTCAAAAATAGCCCTAACAGCGGAATTAATATCAATAACATTTCCATTTCTTATTCCTCTCGATTCGTGTATGCTGGCGCTTTTTATACATATTTTATTTTCATCATTAACAACAGCCATTAAACAAACTATTTTACTACTACCAACATCTATGCTTGATATAATTTTTGACATTCAAAAACAATTTTATACTGTTATACAAATAATATAATTAAAATATTTATTTTTCAAGAAAAAAGTATAATATTTTCTTAATATTGACATTATAAAAAAAAGTTGTATTATTAATGTAGTAAATATAAATATTCAATATATATGACGGAAACTCCACAAAGAAAAGAAATTGGTACACAAACTAATGATTCTTACCAAAGAACCACACGGACAGTTTATACACAAACAGAAATTCAAGATACATCAAGAGCATCAAATATACTACAAAGACAAAAAACGACATTAATTAAAGAAGAAGAAGAAGAGAGTGAAGAAGAAAACATAATAAATAATGAAGAAAGGGAAGAAGAAAACATAATAAATAATGAAGAAAGGGAAGAAGAAAACAATGGAGAAAGCGGAAGTACTAGCGAACAAAATGGAGAAAAAAACAATAAAGATGAAGAAATAAAAACAATAATAAGTTTAATAAATATAAATATACTAATATACAACCAGATGTTTATGTTGCTTAACATGCAACATATTCAAACACCAAATAAAACATTTCCTTTTAATAATGCATATTACAATAAAAATTTCTTAATTAATCTTATACTTGAAAACCTCTGTCAAAAAGGTTTTTTAAATAGATCAATATATGAACAATGTGGAAATTATGGATTTAATGTTGGATATTCAAATTCACCTATAAAAAACAATCAAGATTATTTTTATAATCAACCAATACCAAGAAATGGTCTAATTATACCAAATAACAACTTAACATATCCAAAAATAAACGACTTTAATTCTAATAATAAAAATAATAACGACAATAAGAATTTAGATAATACAAAGAATGATTCAAATAAAGATTTAGATAAAGATAAAGATGCCAATAAAGATGGTAATAAAGATGATAACAAAGATAAAAACAAAGAAGATTTTTCTATAAAATCAGAAGTTAGTATTGATACAGGTGGTTTATTACCAATATTGATTACAGGGGGACTTACAGCTACAACAATGTGTGTATGCCCAATTATGGCTCCTTTGGCCTTGGTGGCTTTTTTGGTATTTTTATATAAAAACCCAGAATCATTATTAGGGAAAAAAAAGGGTACAGAATCAAAAAAAGAAGAAGAGAAGAAAAAAGAACCAATAAAAACACCTAAAAAAGATGAAAAATCAGAGGAAAAAAGTGAGTCATCTGAAAAGCAAGAAAAAAAAGATCAAAAAACACAAAATGAAACACCTAAAAATCAAAATCAAGAAAAATCAGGACCAACAACAGATCCTTTACCAGAACCTCCCAATAGAAATACACAAACAGAAACACATATGCCAAATTCCAATGAACAAAACACACAAGAAAACAATGAACTTCTAGAACAGGAAGAACTAAAAGAAAAAGTAAAAAATATAGAAAATGCTAAACAAGATATAGCTGCCAATATACCATATCAACAAATTCCGATAAAAGCATAAAAATATTTAATATCATAAAACTTTTTATTGAAAATTAAAATAAATATTCTATTATGAAAGCAAGTAAAAAAAAATAATACAAAATGAAATTACTAGAAGGCAAAAAAGGACTAATCCTAGGTGTTTTAAATGATAAATCTATCGCTTGGGGTATAGCAAAAGAATTAGCAGACAATGGGGCTGAATTAGCTTTAACATACTTAGGAGAAGCTGGAGAAAAAAGAGTTTTACCATTAGCAGAAAAGTTAGGTTGTAAAATTACAATTAATTGTGATGTATCAAAAGATGAAGATATTGATAATGTATACAAAATATTAGAAGAAAAATGGGGAAAATTGGATTTTTTAGTTCATTCTGTTGCTTTTTCTGATAAAAATGAATTAAGAGGTCACTTCTCTGATACAACAAGAGAAAATTTCAAAAATACTATGGACATATCGGCTTATTCTTTAATAGCTTTAACAAGAGGTGCTATTCCTTTAATGGAAAAAGCAGGTGGTGGTTCAATTTTAGCTATGACATATTATGGAGCAGAAAAAGTTATTCCTCATTATAATGTTATGGGCGTTGCTAAAGCTACATTAGAAGCTTGTATTAGATATTTAGCAGTTGATTTAGGAACTAGAAATATTAGAATAAATGCTATTTCTTCTGGCCCTATTAAAACTATGGCAGCAGCTGGTATTGGTGGTTTTAACTATATGTTAAAATATAGTGAATTAAATACTCCTTTAAGAAGAAATGTTACACCAGAAGATAATGGTAAAACAGCACTTTACTTATTAAGTGATTTATCAAATAATGTAACAGGTGAGGTTTTACATTTAGATGGTGGTTATCATGTAGTTGGTATGAAAGATCCTTTCATTCCTAATATTGAAGTTCCAGAGGGATATACTGGTGATTAATATATATTTTTTAGTTTATTAATACAATATACCACCATTAGGTGGTATATATTTTTTTTACTTTTATGGAAGAATGGAATAAAGAAATTAAAAACTGTAAAAAAATAAATAAAAACAAAATATCTAGGGGTTTTAGTAAAAATAGAATTATTGTTAAACAAGGAGAAAATTTTATAAAAAATAGTTTTAGTGTAGTTGATTATGATTACCAATTAGAATTAAATAAAACATTGGGTATAGATAGAAAACTTGATAAAAAGTTAAAAAATGGTGATTTTAAGATAGATTTAAAACTTGATTTTCATGGTTTGACATTAGAACAAGCCTTTAATTCTTTATTATATAATATAGAAAACGCTTATAATAATAATTTAAGATTTTTATTAGTAATTACTGGTAAAGGTAAAGGAACCCAAGAAGGAAGAGAAAGTATAAAATCTCAATTCACATATTGGATGAAACATCCAAATATATCATCAAAAGTAATAAAATATACCACCGCCAATCAAAAAGACGGTGGCAGTGGTGCTTTTTATATACTGTTAAAAAACTTTACTAAATATCAATAATATATAAACTATATTTAAGATTAATCTTTATCTATCTTGTTATATTTTACTGCATTCATTAAGCATTTTAGTATATTAATATAACTTTTTATTAGATTTTTTTCTCTTTACAACAATCTTAACTCTTCTCAAAAACATAATAATGTCATCTATAATAACATACATACAAGGAATCCATATCAAAGACAAAAGTGTAGAACTTGCCAAACCCCAAGCCATAGATAAAGTTACAGGAACCAAAGAAGCATCTCTTCCCCCAATACCATAAGCAGTAGGAGCTAAACCAGCAAATGTTGTTGTAGCATTAGCTAAAACCTCTCTTAATCTATCACCAGAAGCAACAGCAACTATTTCTTCTAAATCTCTATCTTTATTTTGTCTTCTTAACATATTAATATAGCTTACTAAAATTACACCGGTATCAACAACTACACCTATCAAACCTATAACACCTATAAACGCAAGGAAACTTAAAGGTCGTCCATGTAAATAAAAAGCAGTAGAAAAACCGATTAATCCCAAAGGAATAGTGGTAAAAATAATCATTGGTTTCGAATAAGAATTAAATACTAACACTAACAAACCAAAAACAGCCATTAAAGCAAAACCCATAGATATTGCCAAACTACTAAATGATTCTTCAGCATTTTCTTGCTCTCCACCAAACACCATACCAACATCAGGATATTTTGGAGATATTTCTTCAAAAAATTCTTTTACTTTAGCATTACCCTCAAGTCCAGTAATTATTTTTTCATTAACATTAGCTCTAATAGTAATAGTTTTCTTAAAATTATATCTATTTTTCATAGTACTTCCAGCAACTCTTTCTATTTTAGCTATTTGAGTTAAAGGAATTAAATTACCATTTTTATCTCTAATTGATATATTTTCTAAATCTTTTTGTGTTTGTTGGAAATTGTTATCAAAATTTACCTTTATATAAAAATCATCATCTCCCATAACCAAATTAGCAACCTGTGTTCCTTCTATTGTTGTTTTTATATCATTACCAATATCGGTTATATTTAAATCTAATCTACCTATTTTATCATAATCTAGTCTAATAAATATTTCATCATCATTTTTATAATCATTAGTTTCAAGATCAATAATACCTGGAACTTTTGACATTTTATCATATATATAATTAACCACTTTATAAAGATTTTCTTCGTTATTACTTCTAATATTAACCTCTATTGCTCTACCAACAGCAGGACCCGCACCTTCTTGTATTATCTCAAATTTAGCAAGATATGGTTTTTTAATATTTCTTACATCCTCCAATACTTTTTTGTAGTCAAGATTATAAGAAGCTTCTTTGTCAATATATATTTGTAATTCGCCAGTATGGTGATTTTGTTGTAAATCTTCCGTTAAAGCAGTTCCAGATTGACCAATATAAGCAACTATATTATCTATATTTTCTTTTCCAATAACATTTTCTATATCTTTTGTTAACATATCAGAAGCTTCCATTGTTTTTTCTAATGAATCACCTATATTAGTTTCAAACTTCACAGTATATTGTTCAACATTCTCAGGTGGAAATAATATAAATTGATTTTTCTTCAACATAACAATTGATAAAAATAATATAAAGATAAAACCAAACAATGTAATATATCTATGTTTTGCAGTTATATAGCATAAAGATGAAAATTTCTCTTGTATTGGCTCAAACCAATCTTTCTTATTTGTTTTTTTCATCTTAATAGATCTCTTTACAACAGATGGTCCTATCATATTTAATCTACATGGTAATAATATAAAACTCTCTATTAAACATAAAAGAGATGCCAATATAACAACAATTGGTATACCAGAAATAAATAATCCCATAACACCTTTTGTTAATAACATTGGGAGAAAGGCACATATTGTTGTAGCGCTAGTTGTTATAATAGGAACGGCAAACCTAGTAGAAGCCTCAATTGCAGCATCTTTGATAGACATTCCTTTGTCAATAAAATGCATAAAGTTTTCACCTATTATAATACTATTATCAATTAACATACCTAATGCTATAATAAGACCAAGCATAGTTATTGAGTTTAAACTCATACCTAAACTATTCATAATACCAAAAGTCCATAAAACAGTAATAGGCATTGACATAGTGGTCATAATACCAGTTTTTCCTGGTAAAAAAGCAAGTAAAAATACTAAAATTATTATAACACCACTAATTACATTACTAACTACTATATTAAACTTATTTTCAACATCCTCTGCTGCATTCACAAAATATACAGCTTCAAATTTAGAATTCATTTTTTCTTGAACTTCATCGATCTTGGCCTTAACTTTTTTAGATAATTTAATAGTATCTATTCCACCTTGTTTTTTAATTGCTAATAATGTAGCTTCCTTACCATTAATTTTTGTATAGGCTTCTTTTTCTTCTGTTCCATCTATAACTGTTGCTATATCCTTTAAATAAATCTTTTTACCTTCAAAATTAGTTCTAATCAAAACATTTTCCAAATCTTTAATATTTTTAGTTTTAGCATCTATTCTAACAAAAGCCTGATTTTCATAAGATTTTAAACTACCAGCTGGTATAGTAATATTTCTAATTTGTAAAGCACTAGTAACTTCATCAACACCAACATTTAATTTTTTCATTTTATTAACATCAAGTTTCACAGAAAATTCTCTATTTCCATAACCATATTTGTCTATTTTTATAATACCTTTTATATCTTTGATTTCATCTTCAAGGTAATCTACATAATCATCTCTTTCTCTATTTTTATTATCTCCAACAATAGCAACCTCAATTACAGAAAACTCTTCTGTATTAATTTCAAAAAGTTCCGGCTTAGAAGCTGTCGCAGGAAGGCCTGTAACTTTTTCTAATTCTGTTCTTATATCTTCATTAACCTCTTCTTCGTTAAAATTATCAATATCTATTGTAATCTTAATAATAGACATATTTATTTGACTTCTTGATTCTATTTTTTTAAGTCCTTTTACTTCTCTAATTTTATCTTCAATTTTTTTAGTAATTTCAGTTTCAACTTCCTCTGCTGTTGCTCCTGGGTAAATAGTTGTAATTTTGTAAATAGTTGTAATTTTAGTAACACCCATATCAACAGTTGGTGCATCTTCTCTTAAAATATTTCTTGTTCCATTTACACCATATAATACTATGATAAAAGTTAAAATCATTGTAAATTTTGAATTTCTTAAGAAAAATTCTATTATCTTTCTCATTTCTATCTCCTAAAATTTTAAATTAAAGTCGCACTGCGTCTTATCAAAAATACTTAAATATTGTAAAACAGTATCTATTATAATTCCTTCCATACTTATTAGTTGTATATTGGCATCAATCAAGCTGTTTTGATCGTTAATTAAATCTGTTAAGGATATTCTTCCTTGATTATATTTATACTTGCTATTTTTTACAGTTTTTTCCATATTTAATCTGTATTTGTGAAGATTATTTAAGTTATTAAACATACTTTTCATAATATTATTATAAGTTGTATAAACTGAAGTTATATTTGCTATTGTATTATTTTTATTTACATTGTAATTCATTTTTAATAATTTAATTTTATCTTCCTCTAAACTATTAGCACCAATTGTTTTATTTATATTTAAAGAAACAGAATAATCATTTCTGTTAAGATTTTTTAAATCATTAAAACTATCTTGAAAATTGTTTTCTAAACCTCTAAAATTTGCATTTATATCTAATGTTATATCAACATCATCCTCTCTAGAAGCTATTTTTATTTCGTTATCAACTATATTATCCATTAAATCAATATATTCACTATATGTTGTTAAATCTTTCCAACTATAAAAGTTATTGTTATTATCATAAATAGTTTTATTACACAACATAATGTTATTAAAAATATCTGTTAAATCAAAACTATCAATAGATATCTCTTTATTACCAAGATTTGGTAGATAATACTTGAATTGTTTCAAAGAATTTTCTATTTCAACTTTAATATTATCATAATTAACTTTTCTTAAATCAACATTAGCTCTAGCTTTAGCTAAATCTCCATCATCTGCTATATAATTTTTATGTCTTTTTTGAACTGCTTTTAAATTTTGTTCTGCCTGTTTTATCATTTCTTCGTAAAATTTTAATTCCTTATTCTTAATAACTAACTGCCAATAAAGTCTTCTTAAAGAATAGTAAAAATTATTTTTTTCAATATATCCTTTAACTTTTGATTGTTTTGTATTTAGTTCAAGATTTAACTTATTAGTAAAAGTTTGATAACCTAAAAAGTTTTTCCATAAATCAATAGAATAATTAATAGATAAACCGCTTCTATTCAAATCATAATTTGGTTGAGTAAAAGTAAAATAACTACCATCACTATCATTCATTGATATACCACCACTCATACCAAAAACAGATTTTTTCTCCAAACCAAAACCAAAATTTGTTTCGTTATTTGTCCCAGTAAAGTCATATCTTGACCAATTGTCACTACTTTTCAAATATTTTGCAGAAGCATCAATTTTAAAATCATAATCTCTATTAAAAGTTTTTTCATTTAAAACATTTTGTTGTATAAGACTATTTATGCTTTCTATACTTGGATTATTATCTTTTATTAATAATCTTAAATTATCTTCATTAATTTTTATAATATTATTTTCATCTATTATATTAGTTAAAACATCGTCTAATGTTTTTGAAAAAGAGTTAAAACTAAAAAAAATTAATAATACTAAAAACTTGCTTATTTTCATTTATAAAATAATTATCTTTTGTTTTCATTATAAATACTAATATTTTTAAAAGTCAATGTTTTAAAATAAAAAAATATTTTTCCAAAAAATATAGTATAATTTTAAAACAAAGGAATTAAATATTATTAAATAAATTTTAATTCTAATTATTTTTTAAAAACACTACTTGACATTTACAAAAAAAATCGTATAATAGTTTCATATAATTACAAATATGTTTTATGAATTATAACTTTACATATAATAACAATATTTCTTTACAGTTTGGTAAAGTTATATTCTTTTCATTTTTTGTCAAGAGACCTTTTTAGGTCAATTCAATTTTTACTTTTACAATATCTATTTAGTTATATTTAACATTTAATATATTTATACTAATTATTAATTTTATAAGGAAACATATGCTATCTACATGTAGAACATGCTTAACTACAGGCAAAAATATAAGACGATGTTTTATGACATTAGCAACTTGTAATGCAACAGAAATAAAAAATAAAGTTTTTACTAGTGAAAATTTAAAACATAAACAAACTTTAAGTTCTGTTAAACCATTAACTACAACACAAGAACAAATAACTTGCAGACCAATAACAACAGAATATTACATTAATAGAATGATGAAAATACAAGAAAAATCACAAGAAAAACTTAATAGAGAAGGACATGGTGCTTTTATTTATAAAAAAAATATAGAATTCTTTAAAAAAGCCATAAGATCTCCAGAACAAAAGATAATTGGTACTTTTATTAAAGAAGGATGGGAAGATGTTTTGGTTGGTTATATTGTTCTTGATAATACTAATGTTAAAAGCCATATTGATCCAGAATTATTACCTGACCATATAAGAACAAATATAGATAAAATAAATTATTCAGGAACAATGATAACTGACCCAGATTATGCAAGTAGAATTAAGGGTATAGGAAATATACTTGTCAGTCAAGCTAATGAACATTCAATGCTTGTTGATAAAAATTTTACTGTATCACTTGTATCGGCAGAAAATTTTCCAAGTATAAAATCTTTTACAAAAAATGGTGCTCATATAGCTAGAGCCTTTATAGATCCAGAAGATAATACAGAAACATACTTAATAATTAGAGACTTACAACAAAAAATATCGTCTGATAAAATTAAAATTTTAAAAATTAGTAAAAGAATTGACAGACAAAAAGCAATGTTATTATATAATAAAATAAAAAAAATGAACGAAGAAAACCCAGATATTTTTTATATGCTCCATTTTGATGAAGAACAAAACAGAGAAAAAAGTAGTATCGGAAGTTATTCTGGTGGTGTTAATAAAGATAGTAGTATACCCAGTGTTTTATCTATACCAAGAAATATATAGGAGTTTATATGATAGAAAGTTTTACTTTTAATTCTTTAAATATTGGAAAAAAACTATTAATTACAGGAGCAATTCATGGTAATGAAATTTGTGGAACTGTTGCTTGTAATAATATAATTCAAAAAATAAAAAATAATGATATAATCTTAAAACAAGGTTCTATAACATTTATACCAATAGCTAATCCAAACGCTTATAAAAATAACAAAAGATTTTATGAAATAAATCTAAATAGGGTTATAATTAAAATTAAAAATCCAAAAATTTATGAAGAAAAAATAGCTAACATATTAACTGAATACATTGAAAGTGCTGATTATTATTTAGATATACACTCTATGCATACAAATGGAACACCATTTTCTTTTGCTGATTATGAAGAACAAAATAATTTTGCAAAAATACAAGGTTTAGAATATATTTTCTTAGGTTGGCCAAATGTATATAAAGATAGTAATACTATTAAAGATTATTCTACTCAAGCCTATTCTCATATGGTTAATACAATAAATACAACTGTTGAATGTGGTTCACACAACGATCCAAAAGCAGTCGAAATCGCTGAAAAATGTATTTTAAGATCAATGAAGTTCTTAAATATGATTGATTATAAAGAAGAAAACAATATAAAACAAAAAAATATTTTAATGAAAAAAGTTATTTTTAAAGATAAAGAAGGAACTTTAATACAAAATAAAAACAATCTTGATAAAATACAAAAAGGAGAAATTATAGTTAATTATATAGATGGTACAACATTAATAGCAGATGATGATTATTTAATAATTTTCCCAAAATACGATGCCTCTATTGGAGAAGAATGGTTTTATCTTGGAGAATTAATATAAAAAAACCCACCAGTAAACTGGTGGGTTTAATTTCTTAAATAAAATCAATTATGATCTTTTAGCTTTAATTTCTTCTGCTACATTATTTGGAACTTGCTCGTATTTTTCAAAAATCATTGTGAATTGAGCTCTTCCTTGAGACATAGATCTCAAAGTATTTACATAACCAAACATAGAAGAAAGTGGAACTAAGGCATCAATAACCTTTATACCATCTCTATCATCAAGATTTCTAATTTGTCCTCTTCTTGAATTGATATCACCTATAATATCGCCCATATAATCTTCTGGAGTAACAACTTCAACAGCCATTATTGGTTCTAATAAAATAGGATTGGCTTTTTCCATACCTTCTCTAAAACAAGCTCTAGCAGCTATTTCGAAAGCTAATACAGAAGAGTCTACATCATGGTATGCACCATCAAATAAAACAGCTTTAAAATCAACTACTGGATAACCAGCAACTACACCGGTATTTCTAGCAATTTCAAAACCTTTTTCAACACCTGGTATATATTCTTTTGGAACTCTACCACCAACGATTTCACTTTCAAATTTAAAGTCGCTTCTATCTTCTTCTGTTTTTGGTTTTGGTTCAAATCTAACATTAATTTTAGCGAATTGACCAGCACCACCACTTTGTTTTTTGTGTAAGTATTCAACTTCAACAGTTTTAGTAATAGTTTCTCTATAAGCAACTTGTGGTTGACCTATATTAGCATCAACTTTAAACTCTCTTCTCATTCTGTCAACTATAATATCAAGATGTAATTCTCCCATACCTTTTAATATAGTTTGACCACTTTCAGGATCGGTTTCAACTCTTAAAGATGGATCTTCTGCTAATAATCTAGATAAAGCAACGCCCATTTTTTCTTGATCTGCTTGTGTTTTAGGTTCAACAGAAACTTCAATAACTGGATCAGGGAAGTCCATTTTTTCTAATACTATATTACTTCCTTTATCAGTTAAAGTCTCACCTGTTGTTGTATATTTTAAACCAGCAATAGCTATAATATCACCAGCATAAGCTTCTTTAATATCTTCTCTATTATTAGCGTGCATTAATAACATTCTTCCTATTCTTTCAGGTTTGTCTTTTACTGTATTTTCAACTGTTGTTCCAGATACCAATTCACCAGAATAGATTCTAACAAATGTAATAGAACCAACAAAAGGGTCGTTAGCAACTTTGAAAGCTAAACCAGCAAAAACATTATCGTTATATTTTAAGAAGAACTCTTCACCATTTTTAGTTCCATAAACACCGCCAATATCAACTGGGCTTGGTAAGTAATCAACAACTGCATCCAATAATGGTTGAACACCTTTATTTTTAAAAGCAGTTCCATTTAAAACAGGAACAAAACTAAATGATATAGTTCCTTTTCTAATACAAGCCTGTAATTCTTCATTAGATATTTCTTCACCAGCAAAATATTTCTCCATTAAAGCATCATCTTGCTCAACAGCGGTTTCAACTAATTTTTCTCTGTATTCTTTTGCCATTTCAACCATATCAGCAGGTATATCTTTTTCTATATATGGAGCGCCTTGACTTTCATCTTCCCAATACAACCATTTCATTTTTATAAGATCAACCATACCTTGATATGTTTCACCAGCACCAACAGGTAATTGTAAAACTAATGGTCTAGCTTTTAATCTTTTTTCTATCATGTCAACAGTTCTTAAAAAATTTGCTCCTGTTCTGTCCATTTTATTACAAAAACAAATTCTAGGAACTTTATATTTATTAGCTAATCTCCAGTTAGTTTCAGATTGAGGTTCTACACCTGCCACACTATCAAATACTGCAACAGCACCATCAAGTACTTTTAAAGATCTTTCTACTTCAATAGTAAAGTCAACGTGTCCTGGTGTATCAATAATATTAATTCTATGTTTTCTCCAAAAACAAGTTGTAGCAGCAGAAGTAATTGTAATACCTCTTTCTTGTTCTTGAACCATCCAGTCCATAGTAGCAGCACCTTCATGAACTTCACCTATTTTATGTGTTTTACCTGTATAGAATAAAATTCTTTCAGTTGTAGTAGTTTTACCGGCATCGATATGTGCCATAATTCCAATGTTTCTATATTTTTCAATAGGATATTCTCTCGCCATATATTTTTGTTATAAAATTAATAAATAAGTAAAGTGTAAAAACACTTTACTTTTAAAATTACCAGCTATATGAAGCAAAAGCTTTGTTTGCTTCAGCCATTCTAAATACTTCTTCTTTCTTCTTGAAAGCCCAACCAGTATTATTTTGAACTTCCATTAAGCTTTTAAATATTTTTTCACCTAATGATTTTCCAGATTGTTTTCTAATTGCAGTGGTTAACCATTTCAAAGCCAAAGCAGTTCCTCTTCTATCTCCAACTTCAACTGGAACTTGATAAGTAGCACCACCAATTCTTCTAGATCTAACTTCAATTTTTGGTGTAACTTTTTCAACCATTTCTTCAAAAGCTTCAATAGGATCTTTTTGTAATTTATTTCCTAACTGTTCCAAAGCATCATAAACAGCTTTTTCAACTATAGATTTTTTACCATCTAACATAACATAGTTAACAAATCTAGCAACTAATACGCTATTATATTTTGCATCAGGTATAATCTGTCTTTTAACCGCAGCTCGTCTTCTCATTTCTAACTCCTATTTATTATTTAGGTCTCTTTACACCGTATCTTGAACGGCCTTGTTTTCTATCTTTAACACCTTGAGTATCAAGATAGCCTCTAATAATATGATATCTAACACCAGGTAGATCTTTTACTCTTCCCCCTCTAATAGCTATAACACTGTGTTCTTGTAAGTTATGACCTTCACCTGGGATATAAGCAATAACTTCATTTCCATTAGATAATTTAACTCTGGCAACTTTTCTCAAAGCTGAGTTAGGTTTTTTAGGAGTTGTAGTATAAACTTTAAGACAAACACCTCTAACTTGTGGGCAAGCCTTCATTGCAGGAACTTTGTTTTTAACAACTTTTGACTTTCTGCCCTTTCTTACTAATTGATTTATTGTAGGCATCAATAATCCTTAATTTACGTTAATATTATAATAAAATATTAAGATATAAAATCTTAATCAGCACGATTAAGTCCAATACACAACGAGTATAAAATAAATATTTTATTTTTCAAGTTTTTTAATTTATATTTAATTTATATTAAATAATTAATATTGATTTATAAAACTTTTTATATAATGCTAACATTAGCAGGAAAACAAAATATTACAATGAAAACAATATATTTAATAAAACATGGTCAAACAGACCTAAACAAACAGAATGTAATACAAGGTCAAAACGACGATTATACTATTAATATAAATGGAGTAGAACAAGCAAAATTAGTAAAGACACAATTGCCACAAGTAGATATGTTTTTTTCTTCGCCATTAAGAAGAGCTTTTTCAACTGCTAGAATAATCGCCAATAAACAAGATATAATAGTAAAAGAAGATTTTAACGAAATTAATTGTGGTTCTGCAGAAAATGTCAATATAGATGATTTTAACAAAAAAGAACTTATTCTAACATTTAATAACTATCTTGATAGTAATAAAAAGATAGTAATATCAAATGGAAAAGAATTAAGAGAATATTTACTAGATCTAAATATAGAATATTCAAATGTATCTTATCCAAATGGAGAAAGTAGATTAGAATGTTCAAATAGATTTAAAAAAGGAATAGTTGATTGTTTTAATAACTATAATTGTAATAGTATAGCAATTATAACACATATAGCAGTTATAAAATCTTTTTTAAGTTGTAATATAATTAATTTTGAAGATTTTGATATATCTAGTAGTAATATTATAAAATTAGAATACAATGGAAGTATTTTTGAATTAAAATAACTACTATTTCTAGTAGTTATTTTATTATTAATATATAATTTATTAATTCTACCAACTAATCTTAGCCATACCATTTCCACTTCTTGAACCATTAGTACCACTACATGTTCCAAGAGATTTATTACAGTAGCCGGAGCCACCGCCAGAGCCAATCCAACCATAAGATCCACCACCACCATAATATCCACCAGCACCAGAAGCACTACCATAATATGATGCTCCATTTCCACCCTGTCCAAAACTACCACAATAATTTCCATCTCTATCACAGCCACCAGATGTTAAAGTTCCACCTCTTCCTCCTACGCTGTCACTACCACCACTCATATTAGCACCACCACCATAATTACTATTACTAGCTCCACCACCAGCAACAATTATAACAGAACTTTTACTTCTTGATAAAGAAGAAAGAACACCTGTTTTTGTAGCTATGTGAGTAGCACCAGCACCAGCACCACCACCCCTAGATTTTCCGCCACCGTTATAAGCACCTCCGCTATTACCTTTTCCACCAACAACGATATATAAAGTAACACCTCTACCAAACTTACTCTTTGAAATTAATTTACTATAACCACCTTTAGCACCAGGATTACCCTGTCCTCCCCACACCTCCAATGTAACACTCCTATTAGTAAATGCCTTAGGTATAGTAAATGTTTGTATTCCACCAGTATAATTAAATGTCCTACTTCCTGATCTAAAAGCACAACCAGAA
>CASELL010000019.1 GCA_949288805.1 uncultured Alphaproteobacteria bacterium
TCTTAATTTATGGATGAATATGAAAGATATATTTAAAAATATAGTTAAGTATTGTTTATATTCTGGGGAGTCGGTGGATACAAACAATTATTAGGCAATACCACACATAGATAAATATAATATGCACAATATTATATATTGCATTTTTATTAATTCACTCATAATAGTAAAGTTAACTCTTTTTCCATAAAAATTAAAAATTTAAAAAACTTTTTTACAACTAGCTACATATTCAAAAAATGCTCTTTTATCATCTTCACACTGATGTTCTTTGTTTTATCTGGCTGTATCTTCCAGCTTTTTTGAATTTTCAACATTTCTTCCGATTCTTGACACTTTTTTCGGAATTACTGTTAATCTGCTCATACATGTAAGTACTATGAACACATACATTGGTACTACCACTATTATTCTTAAAAAACTTTTCTAATTTATCAAAAGGTATTAAATCAACTCTATCATAAAGATCTACATGACCTGCACCTTTTACATAATACAATTCTTTTGGTTCTGCTGCTTTTTTATAAGCATCTTCACTAAATTCTTTAGAATGTGCTTTATCACCAGTAATAAACAACATCGGTCTAGGAGATATTGTTTCTATATCATTAAAAGGATAAAAATTCATAAACTTAACATTACTAGTTAAAGTTGGACGAGTAGCAGTTTCATTTGTAGCACCTTTTGGTATTACTTTTCCTCTTTCAGTTCTATAAAAATCATAAAACTCTTTTGATATTGGATCAGATTTTTCATTTATTTCAGTAGGTGTTCCACCAGTATAAATAGTATCTTCACCATTAAATTCTTTTAATCTTTGAGCTGAAGCAGTTTTTATAATTTCTTTTCTTTGCTTTAAAGATAAAGATTTTTTTAATCCATTTCTACTTGCAGCACCCATATCATACATACTAATTGTTGCTATTGCTTTTATTCTATCATCAATTTTTGCAGCACTTATAGCAAAACTTCCACTGCCACAAATACCTATAACTCCTATACTATCTTTATCAACAAAATCTAGACTACTTAAATAATCAACAGCAGCACTAAAATCATCTGCATAAACATCAGGAGCAACAAGATTTCTAGGCTTTCCTTCACTTTCACCCCAATATGACAAATCTATTGATAAAGTTATAAAACCTCTTTCTGCCATTTTTGTAGCATATAAATTAGCACTTTGTTCTTTAACAGCACCCATAGGATGACCTACTATAATTGCTGGATACTTTTTTGTTTTATCAATATCTTTCTTAAAAAAAAGATTACCAGCAACTTTCATATCATATAAATTATTAAATTTAACTTTTTTAACTTTTAAAATATCACTTTTATAAAAATTATCTTCTTTGGCCATAACATTAGAAGTTGTTAAAAACAAAACAAATAGTAATTGTAATAATTTTTTCATATAAAAAAAATATTTTTTAACATAAAATAATAATAAAATAAAATATAAAAATAACAAATACTTATAAATAATATATTGACATACTTAAAAAGCATAGTAATATTTAAAAAAATACAATAAAAATATGAATTTAAGAGTTTTAAAATATTTTATAGCAGTAGTAAAAGAAGGAACAATATCAAAAGCTTCTAACTACTTACATATTACTCAACCTACTTTATCAAGACAATTAGAAGAATTGGAAAGTGAACTTGGAAAAAAATTATTTATTAGAGGAAATAGAAAGATTACACTAACAGAAGAAGGGTTTTTATTATATAAAAGAGCAGAAGAAATAATTGAATTAGTTGATAAAACTAAACAAGAATTAATAAATAACAATAAAGAAATAATTGGAGATATTTTTATAGGTTGTGGTGAAACTTACTCCATGAAAACAATTGCTAAAATAATTAAAAAAATAAATAAAAATTATCAAAAAATAAAATATCATATTAGCAGTGGAAACTCCGAAGATCTAATTGAAAAATTGGACAATGGACTAATTGATTTTTGTATTTTAATAGAACCTATTGATTTAAGTAAATATAATTATGTAAAAATGCCATCAGTTGATAAATGGGGTCTTATAATGAGAAAAAATGATCCATTAGCAAAAAATAACTTTATTACATTAGAAGATATAAAAACTTTACCGATTATTTGTTCTAGGCAAGTTTTAAAATATAATTCTTTTTTAAAACAACAAAAATCTTTTAATATAGTAGCAACATATAATTTAATATATAATGCTACATTGCTTGTTGAAGAAGGTGTAGGTTATGCTTTATGTCTTGATAAATTAATAAATAAATTTAATAATAATCTTTCTTTTATACCATTATATCCAGAATTAAAATCAAGTATATATATTGTTTGGAAGAAAAATGCTATTTTCTCAAAACCTGCTAAAAAGTTTTTGGAAGAAGTATATTTAATTAATAAATAATTTATATTTTTATTAATTGTAAAATCTACCACAACCACCTACTCCACCAATGAGTATTAATTTCCATCTTAAAACGACAATTAGGAAATTTCTCACATACAAGAAAAAAATTATTATTCTTCTTTTTTTTCAACAATTTACTATCACAAAAAGGACATTTGCCACTTTTAATTTTTTTATTCTGAATTTTTAGTTTTCTTTTTATATTATATATATGTTTTTTAAGAACTTTTTTATCATTAGAAAGATTATATAATTCTATTGTTTTTACTATTCTTTCAACATCTCTATTATTAAAAATTTCTCTGTTATAATACATAATTTTTTTATTTAAATTCTTATCGTAAACAACAGATGTTTTAGTTTTAGTTTTTAAAATTGCTTTATTAGTAAAAACAATTATTGATACAATAAAATTGTAATCAGTTAAAACTCTCTTCAAAAAATCTATATGATATTTATTTTGTCTTATAGGATTATAAAATTGATATTTATTATTATATATTCTTTGAACCCACTCAATAGAATCCTCATTACCAATAATTATACCTTTTAAATTTTTTGTTTCTATAACAAAAATACCATAAACAGAAACAACTATATGATCTATTTGAGTAGTAATACCATTAAAATCAAATAAAATATTATTTAATACTCTATATTTATTTTTATCTAGTTTATTTAATCTTTTAATAACAATAGACTCTCCTTTATTTTTACCTTTTTTAAAGAAAAAATAAAGAAATATTATAAAAAATATTATAACAAAAAATATAATCATAACTTTAATAAATTGTTTAAAATATTTTGTTTTTCAATAAAAATTTTTATATAAATACATTGGTTTATTTCTTCTTAATTAAAATTTAAAGAATACCAAGCACAATAGTATAAATATTTTCTTATGTAATTTTAAAACTTCTATATTTTTAATTGTAGAATTTTTATTAATATAAATAGACTTAATGCTGATTTTTTTTCAGAATAAATTTGTTTTTCTTCTTCATTTTTTGAATTACTTTTTAAAAAGTATTTACCATTCCTTTCATAAACTAAACTATCTAATTTATCTATTTCTTCCTTACTGAATAGTGATAAATCATTATATAAATCTTTAAAAATTTTTTCTAACATAAATCAAAACATAATAAAACTAGCAAAAGAATAATACAACTTAAATAATTTTCAATTGCTAGTTTTATATAAATATTATAAATTATGTTTTTTCTTATAGTCATTTATTGCTTCATGAATAGCCTCTTCAGCCATAACAGAACAATGAATTTTTGCCTTCGGCAATTCCAATTCTGCAACTATATCTTTATTCTTAACTTCCAAAGCTTCATCAAGAGTTTTTCCTATAACCTTTTCAGTAGTCAAAGAACTTGAAGATATAGCACCACCACAACCAAAAGTCTTAAACTTGGCATCTGTTATAATACCATTTTCAACCTTAATTTGGAACTTCAACATATCTCCACAAACAGGAGAACCTATAAGTCCAGTTCCAACATTAGGATCATTTTCATCAAGACTTCCAACATTTCGTGGATTTTCACAATGATCTAACATTTTTTGAGAATAAGGCATATAACCTCCATTTTAAAATTAATAATTATTCTGCTTTACCACAACATTGTTTATATTTTTTACCAGAACCACAAGGACAAGGATCATTTCTACCAACCCTACCCCAAGTAGCTTTATCTTTTGGATTAAAGTTTTCTTTACTTCTAGTAGTAAAAGTTTCATGAGAAGATTTTAAAACACCTTCTTTTTGTTGTTTCATAAAATTAATAGCATCAACAAAATCTTGTCTATTCTCTTGTATATTTCTATTTGCTTGTATTCTAGGCATTTCTTGATTTTCAATAGATATTCTTACTTTTGATAATATAGATATAACCTCTTCACTAATATTATACATTAAAGTTTCGAACATATCGTAAGCTTCTTTTTTATATTCTAATAATGGATCTTTTTGACCATAAGCTCTTAAACCTATTGATTCTCTCAATTTATCCAATGAATATAAATGATCTTTCCAAAACCTATCAATAGTCAATAAATATATATGTTTTTGCATAGTATTAACAACTTCTTCTCCATATTCTTTAAACTTATCATCAAAAATATCATTAACTTTTTTATTTAATTGTTTTAATATTTCTTCTTTACTAACATTTAAAGTTGTTTTTACATATTCTCTATAATTAGAATCAAAACCATATATTCTAGTTAATTCACTATCAAGACCATCAATGTCCCATTCGTCAACATTAGATTTATTAGGAATATAAATATCTAACAATTCTTTATTTTTGTCATTTATAATATATCTAATTTCTGGGTCAATAGAATTAGCAAACATTATATCTTTTCTTTGTTCAAAAATAACTTTTCTTTGAGTATTTACAACATCATCATATTTCAATACATTCTTTCTCATTTCATAATGTATGTTTTCTACTTTCTTTTGAGCTTTTTCTAATGATTTACTAATCCACGGATGGACTATTGCTTCATCGTCTTTTAAACCAAGTTTAGTCAACATAGAAGAAAGTTTGTCTGATCCAAATATTCTCATTAAGTCATCTTCAAGAGATAAAAAGAACTTAGAAGCACCAACATCTCCTTGTCTTCCAGATCTACCTCTTAACTGATTATCAATTCTTCTGCTTTCGTGTCTCTCGGTTCCTAAAATAAATAAACCACCAGAATCAATAACTTTTTGTTTATCTTCTTCTAATTTTTTACTTAATTCATTTATTTTATTATTTTTTTCTTCTTCTGTTAAAGATTCGTTATTTTTTATTTCTTGTATTTCAAAATCAATATTTCCACCAAGTTTTATATCTGTTCCTCTACCTGCCATATTTGTGGCAATAGTAATAGAATATGGTTTACCAGCTTGTGCTACAATATAAGCTTCTTTCTCATGATATTTAGCATTTAAAACATTATGTGGTATTTTTTCTGCTTTTAATAATTTTGATAATTTTTCAGATTTTTCAATACTAACAGTACCAACTAAAACAGGTTGCCCTCTATCATAACATTCTCTAATTTGTCTAACAATAGCTTTATATTTTTCTAACTCTGTTTTATAAATTACATCATCTTCATCTTTTCTATGAACTGGAATATTAGTAGGTATTTCAACAACTTTTAAGTTATAAATATATTCAAACTCAACAGATTCAGTCATAGCAGTTCCTGTCATACCTGATAATTTAGGGTACATTCTAAAATAGTTTTGATATGTAATACTAGCAAGAGTTTGATTTTCATTTTGTATTTTAACACCCTCTTTGGCTTCTAATGCTTGATGTAGACCATCCGAAAATCTTCTTCCATCCATAACTCTACCAGTAAACTCATCAACAAGTAAAACTTGTCCATCTTTTACCATATAATCAACTTCATTTTTAAATAATTTATGTGCTTTTAAAGCTTGATTTACATGGTGAACAACATTTACATTTGATAAATCGTAAAGATTAGAGTTTTCATCTATAATTTTATTATTTTTTAATTTACTTTCAACCCATTCATTTCCATCTTCAGTTAAAACAACAGTTCTTTCTTTTTCATCTATAACACATAAATTATCACTAAGATTTTTAATTACATTATTAACATCTATGTACAATTTAGAATTATCATCGGTAGCACCAGATATAATTAATGGAGTTCTGGCTTCATCAATTAAAATAGAATCCACCTCATCAACTATTGCAAAATTAAAATCTCTTTGGCATAATTCTTCTTTAAAGATTTTCATGTTATCCCTTAAATAATCAAAGCCAAACTCACTATTTGTTCCATATGTAATATCGCAGTTATAAGCTTCTCTTCTACTTTCTTCTCCCATATTTTGTAAAATACAACCAACACTCAAACCTAAAAACTTATAAACTTGTCCCATCCATTCAGCATCTCTTTTTGCTAAATAATCGTTAACAGTAACAACATGAACACCTTTTTCAGTTAAAGCATTTAAATAAGCAGCAAAAACCGCAACAAAAGTTTTACCTTCACCAGTCTTCATTTCTGCAATCTTTCCTTGATGTAAAACTATACCACCAATTAATTGAACATCAAAAGCCCTAATTCCCAAAGTTCTTTTACCGGCTTCTCTAACAACAGCAAAAGCATAAGGCAATATTTGATCTAATGTCTCACCAGCTTTTAATCTTGATTTTAAAATATTTGTTTGTTCTCTTAAACCATCATCACTCATTGTAATGTAGTTCTTTTCTAATTCATTTACTTTTTTAACAATGTTTCTTAATCTTAAAACTTCTCTATCATTGGCAGAAGAAAATATTTTTTTTGTTATATCTTTTAGCATTTTATAATTCTAATTTATTCACAATAATAATATAGAATTAAAATTGATTTTTTCAATATGTTTTTAAAAAGTTTTTTTTATGAAAATTTTTTTATAAAAAATCTAGTTAAAATCACTCCTAAAAAAACACCAGTTAAAACATCACTTAAAAAATGGACATTTAATAATATTCTACTCAAACATATTAAAAATCCATACATACAAAGTAAATATTTTAGATATTTATATTTATCAAAAAAATCTTTAAAATAACATAGCAATAAAGTTATTAAAACCCAAGTAGCAAAAGAATGACCTGATGGAAAAGAAGAATAATCATAACTTAAATTAAAAAAAGTAAAATTGTTTTTATAATCTGTAATTTCTAATATATATGGTCTTGCTCTACCAAATAAAAACTTTAAAAATCTTAAAAAAATAGCAAGAACAATTTGTATTGATATAAAATCAGTTATTTTCTTTGTTATTTTTTTATTATATAAAGAATAAAATACAAAAAATATTAAATTAATTGATACCATAGGTAATGTAGAACCAATATAACTAAAACTTTTAATAAATGGATTATCTGTATCTATATTAGAACTAACAAAAGTAGAAAAGGGTATATCTACAAATTTAATTAAAAAAAATATAAATATAAAAAAACAAATTATATTAATTATTTTTCTGTCTTTTAGATCTATATCTGTCAACTGCATTTTCTATATTCCTCTGTTCTGCTCTAGTAATAGCTATTGCTTTACTATTTACATTTTTAGTAATAACACTGCCAGCACCAGTCAAAGAATCATTTCCTAATTCAACAGGTGCAACCATAATAGTATTTGAACCGATAAAACAATTATCGCCTATAACAGTTTTTGATTTTTTATAACCATCATAATTACAAGTAATAGTACCTGCTCCAATATTGGTATTTTTACCAATTGTTGTATCTCCTATATAAGTTAGATGATTAACTTTTGTCCCCTCTCCTATTATAGATTTTTTAATTTCACAGAAATTACCTATTTTAGCATTATTTTCAATGATTGTATCAGGTCTAATTCTAGCAAAGGGGCCAATAATAGCACCAGATTTAATTTCACATTTTTCAAGATAAGAAAAAGATTTTATTTCAACATTGGAATTAATTTTTACACCTGTTAAAAATACAACGTTAGGTTCAATAACAACATCATTTTCAATCTCTGTATCATATGAAAAATAAACACTTTCAGGATCAATTAATGTAACGCCATTTTTCATAAACTCTTGTCTCTTTCTATTTTGAAATATATTCTCAGCAATAGCTAATTGATCTCTTGAATTGACACCCATAACTTCATCTTCATCGGCTATACTAAAAGATATATCTTTATTATCTTTTTTTGCTAATTCTATAATATCAGTTAAATAATATTCTTTACTAGCGTTATTGTTATTTATTTTATCCAATAATTTTAATAAATCTTGTTTTATAAGTAAAATACCAGCATTACATAAAGTATTTTTTCTCTCTTCTTCGCTGGCATCTTTAAATTCAATTATTTTTTCTAATTTGTTATTATTTAAAACTAATCTACCATATTTATTACTTATATCTTTTGTATGGAAACCTAAAACAACAAGATCGTTTTCATTATTTATCATATTATTATATGTATCATATGTTATTAAAGGTACATCTCCATACATAATTAAAACTTTATTGTTATTTTTATTTAAATAAGGAACAGCAACTTTAACAGCTCCACCAGTTCCATTTCTATCTTCTTGAATAACAATTTTTATGTTATCTTTAACACTTTTTTTAATATGATCTTCATTTTCTCTTGAAGCAACAACAATTATATCATTAGAATCTAGTTTTTCAGCCATATTTATAACATGATTTATCATCTCTAAATTACCAACTTTGTGAAGTGGTTTTGATATAGCAGACTTCATTCTTGTTCCCATACCAGCAGCTAAAATTATAACAGATAAATTATTATTCATAAAAAACTCCTTTTAAAAAAATACTTGAAAAACTAAATTTTTATTATATTATGTACTATCATAAGTATTAATTTATAATATGTTTATTTTAATTTCAAGTATAATAGTTTTATTTTTAATATTTCTTTTTTTAGAATTAAAAACAACAGATTCTTCTTTGTTTGGTGGCTTTAATACAAGTTTTAATATGAGCTATAGTGAAAAAGCAGATTTTAATTCAGAATTATCTTCTAGATTAGATATTATGTCTGGACAAATAAGCGATATAGTAAAAACTGTAACTGATACAACAATATCAAACTTATCAATAGAAAACAATATAAATATAAAAAAATTATTAGATATATTAAACAAAAACAATAAAAACCAATCTGATATACAAATATCTATTGATGCAATTAAAAATCAATCAAAAAACGATATTACTAATATAAATAATATACTTAATGAATTAATTAACAAAAATCAACAAAATAATAATTTAGAAAAAGAAGAAACGACAGAAATAATTTTAGAAAAAATAGAAGAAATGTTATTAGAAAAAAAAGAAAATAGCGATGTTTATGATACCATACTTGATAAATTAGAATATTTAACAAATAAGATTGAATCAATGGAAATGAATAGCTTAAAAAATATTGATTCTACGAGCAATACAACAGAAACAACAAATGTAAGTAAAAATCTAGAATACGAAGATGAAGAATACAAGGACGAAGAATACAATGACAAAGAATACGAGGACGAAGAACATAAAGATAAAAATCAAGAAGATAATAATAAAGAAAACTATAAAGATAAAGAATATAATATAGATAATTCTGAGCTTACTTCTACAACAAATACAGGGGATAATAATTTAAAAGAATTAAATAATAACAATAATAGAGAAGATTTTGATTTAGATAATTATAAAAAAGACAAAATAGAAAATAAAGAATATAAAAACGAAGAACACAAAGAAGAAGAATATGAAGAAGAATACGAAGAGGAAGAATATAATGGAGATAGTTCTACATCTAGTTCTACAATAAATATAGATAATAATATAGAAGAAGATATTGAAAAAAATAAAATAGAAAATATTGAACATACAGAAACAAATATACCACAAGAAGAAATAAATATGGCAGATGTAATACAAAATAATAAAAAAGACATAGATAACACTATATCTGCTGATTTTAATATAAACAATATAGAAAGTTCTACAGAAAATAATATGGAAAATAATATAGAATCGGATGATATTAACGACTTAAATATAAAATTTAACGATATCGATGAAAACAGTATGACAAATATTAAAGATATAGTTAAAGAAAGTAATGAACCTATAAATATAGATAACTTTTTAAAACAAGATAATGATACAGAGGCTTTAAAAGCAAAAATAAAAGAATTAAGTGATAAAATTAATAATAATTAGGAAAAATATATGGGAGAAAATTTTAATAATCCATGGGGAAATAATTTTTTTAATAAATTCAATCAAGAAAAAAAACCAAAAAATATTTTTGATAATGGTAAGAATTTCTTAAAAAATATTAATTTTATATATGTAATATTTGCTATTGTTTTTATTTGGTTACTTGGTGGTATTTATAAAATAGACACAAATCAACAGGGTATAGTCTTATATTTTGGTAAATTTTATAAAATAGCAGACCCTGGTTTGAATTATATGTTACCATATCCAATAGGTAAATTATATAAACTTTCTGTTACAAATATAAATAAAGAAGAATTTGGTTTTAGAAATCTTGAAAAATTAAAAAATATAGATAATGAAAGTCTAATGTTAACTGGTGATGAAAATATTGTTGATATAGATTTTGAAATTCAATGGAGAATTAAAAACGCAACAGACTATTTATTTAACGTATATAATCCAACATTAACAATTAGAATGGCAACAGAAAGTGCAATGAGGGAGGTTATAGGAAAAAGACAAATAGATGATGCTCTAACAACAAAAAAGTTAGAAATAGAAAGAGAGGTTTTGGAATTGTTACAAAATATATTAGATAATTATAAAAGTGGTATAGAGGTAATTCTTGTTCAATTATTAAGAGTGGATCCACCAATGGAGGTTATATCTGCTTTTAGAGATGTACAAACCGCAAAAGCAGATAAAGAAAGAAAAATAAACGAGGCAGAAACATACAGAAATGATGTTATACCAAAAACAAGAGGAGAGGTTGAAAGCATAATTAAAAATGCAGAAGGATATAGCGAAACTCTTATAAAAAATACAGAAGGAGAAATAGCTTATTTTAATAGTTTGTATAAAGAATATGTTAAAAATCCACAATTAACAAAAAAAAGAATATATTTAGAAACAATGGAAAACATTATGAATAATGTAGATAAAGTTATTATAAATGATAATATAAGTCGAAATGTTCTACAACATTTATCAATAAACAACAAAAGTGGTAACTAAAATGAAAAAAATTTTATTTTTTGTAGTTTTTTTATTTATTTTATTAAATTCTATCGTTATAGTCAATCAAACAGAACAAATTATAATATTACAGTTTGGAAAACCAGTTAAAGTCATAACGGAAGCTGGTTTGAGTTTTAAAGCTCCTTTTATACAAAATAAAGTTGTTTTTGATAAAAGATTATTGGACTTAGTTGTTAGTGATAAAGAAGTTATTACAGCAGATCAAAAAAGATTAATAGTGAATGCATTTGCAAAATTTAAAATAAAAGATCCTTTATCTTTTTATACTGCTTTTAAGGGTTCTAGTAAAAACGTTTATATATTAAATCAATTAAGCAATATGTTAGAATCTAGTCTTAGACAAATTGTTGGTTCTTATCCATTTGCAGATTTATTATCAACGAAAAGATCTAAAATAATGCAAGATACGGAAAATCAATTGAATGAAAAAATTGCTCAATATGGTATTGAAATAATAGATACAAGAATAATGAGAGCCGATCTACCAAAAGCTAATAGTAATGCTATTTTTAAAAGAATGCAAACAGAAAGAGAATTAGAAGCAAAAGAAATAAGAGCTGAAGGTGAAGAAATGGCAAAAAAAATTATAGCTGAAACAGATAAAGAAAGAAGTGTTATGATAGCTGAAGCAAACAAAAAAGCTAATATATTAAAAGGACAAGCAGAAGCTCAAAAAACAATTATGTTTAATAAGGCTTTTGGAAGAAACTTGGATTTTTATGAATTTATAAAATCAATGGAATTATATAAAAAAACAATAAATAAAGATAATTCTAGAATGATAATAAATTCAAACAACGAATTATATAAATTTATGGGTTTATAATGTTTAAAAACTTACTAATAATATTTATCTTTTTCTTTAATTTTACAATAAAAGCAGAAGAACCGATATGGTACACCAATAAACTAAACAATACCAAATTATACTTATATTCATCTGGAATTGGTAAAGATATGAATGAAGCTATTTTAAACGCTTTAAATGGTATAATTGTTCTTGATGATAATTATTCAAATAATATACACATTAATTTTACAAACTATACGTTAGAAGATAGTTTTAAGGGTGAAGATAATCAATATGTTTTGATAGCTGTAAAAAGAAATGAACTTTTTAATTTACAAATAGATAATTTAAAAATATTAAACAAAGTAATAAATGATAAATACATGACGTTATCAGATAATAATTTTAAAAATAAAAAAACTATAAATGAAATAATAGAATTAATAGAAGAAGCAAAAAATAAAATAAAAATAATAAAAACAATAGATACTTTTGATGATACTAAAATAACAAAAAAATATAACACTATAATAAAAGAAATAAAAAATATAGAACCAAAATTATGGTTAGATGTGAAATCCAATGAATTACTTATATTTGACGATAAAATAAAAAATATAATTGAAGATTATAATATAAAAATAAATAAAAATGCAAAAGATATTCTAGTTTTTGATATGGAAGTAAAGAAGGAAAAAATACATAATTCTTTTATTGTAAATAATAAAGTAATTTTATCTATTATAAATAATGACAAAATTATTAAATATAACTACAAAAATTATGAATCTATAAGTGAGAAAGATTTTGACTCTGCTTATAAAAGTAATATGGAAAAAATTAATGGTGATTTGAAAAATATTTTTAATGAATTAATAAACATTTAGGTTGAACTTTTAAAAAAACATTTTATTATATATACTATGTGTCTTTGTAGCTCAGTTGGATAGAGCGACAGCCTCCTAAGCTGTAGGTCGGCGGTTCAAATCCGCCCAAAGACGCCAAAATATATACTTACAAAATAATATTTTTAATATATTGTTATAGAAAAATATTAT
>CASELL010000020.1 GCA_949288805.1 uncultured Alphaproteobacteria bacterium
AGAAAGAAGAAAAGAAGGGAGAATGGATAACACCACCAGAAAAAGAGGAAGAAGAAGAAAAAAACAAAAAAGGAGAAGAAGAAGAAGAAAACAAAAAAGAAAAAGAAGAAGAAAAGGAAGAAGAAAAAAATGTTGAACAAACAACTACAGGACAATCAACTCAAGAAGAATCAAAAAAAACTGTAAAAGTTCTAGTTCGTGATTTTGATATAGATTTGAGTATTGAAAATAATGCTAAAAGTAAATATAATTTATATGGTGTTTTCGGTGCTGAACAACAAGTTGCAGGAAATATAAAGGAAAAGAAAGCTGGTATTCAAGAAATGTTTGATTCTTATAATAAGGGACCTAATGGATCATTTAAAAATAAAGGCGCTGTAGGAAATAGCACCTTTTCTGATTTTAATGACCTTATTAAATTTTTTGAATTTTGTTATAGATATGAAGTAAATAGCGGTCGATATCCTCGTACGGGTGTAGATGCAGCTGATACGGCAATTGGATTAAAAATAAATTTTATTAATAAGAAACTTGAAGAAGAAAAAGATAAGAAACCTGGAGAAAAAAAAATACCAAATGATATTAGACTAAAATTAACATCAATGAGGCAAATGTTGGAAGATGTGAGAAAAAATGGTGAGTCCGGAGTATATAAAAATAATTCAAATTTTTCTGTGACTACACAAACTGATTCCCAAAATAGACTGCATACAAGAGTGGTTTTTGACCCTAATGACGATCATAATTATGTTGGACTAAGAAGAGTAGGAGAAGGAGAGTTTCAGTCTTTAGATAGGGTTACTTTATTTAAAGGTATAGGAGGTTCTCCTGATAGTTATAGGGTAGAAATAGATAAAGAAGGAAACTGTGTTATTAGTGAAGAATGTGTAGAATGTAGTGATTTAGATGAAGAAACAAGAAAGTCTATTGTGCGTGTTGCTAAAACAAGTCTAGAAAAATTAAAACAAAAAGAAAATGGTCGTGAGGAAGAGGCCTCAAATCCACTTGAAAAAACAAATCCTGAGACAAATATTAATAAAAATGGATTTTTAGCAGGGTTTGAAGGTGCTATGCCAAGGAAAAATATGACTAAACCTACTCCTTCTAGTGTTAATTCAGTAAGGTTATTGGAGAATGAAGGAAGAGGGTTGTAGGATAATGATTTAATTATTAATTAATTTTTCCAATGCCAAAAAGTGTATTCATATGTCAAAGTTGCGGAGCAGTCCACTCTAAATGGAGTGGAAAATGCTCCGAATGTGGTGAATGGAATACTATCACAGAAGAAAGAGAAGAGGGCGGCTTAATTACAAAAAATATTAATACTGAAAAAGTATTAAATACTGGTAATGATATTAATTTTGAAAGTCTTGATAAAGAAATAGTTGAAAGCCCTAGATTTGATACTGGTATTAATGAATTAAATAGAGTTTTAGGAGGGGGGCTTGTTAAAGGATCTGCCTCTTTGATAGGTGGTGATCCGGGGATAGGTAAATCAACATTGTTATTACAAACTTTGTGTAGTCTTGTAAATCAAGGTTGTAATGCTTTGTATATATCAGGAGAAGAATCTACTAATCAAATTAGATTGAGAGCGCAACGTTTACAATTACAAAACAATAATTTAAAACTTGCTTCTGCAACTTCTGTTAATGATATAATTAAGGCTTTGTTAAAAGAACAACCACAAGTTGCTGTTATTGATTCTATACAAACTATATTTAATCCTGAAATTGCTTCTGCTGCTGGAACTGTTTCACAAGTTAGAACTTGTGGTAACGATTTAATAAATATTGCTAAAAGTAAAAATATATCTTTGTTGATTGTTAGTCATGTAAATAAAGACGGGCAGATTGCAGGACCTAAGGTTTTGGAACATATGGTTGATACAGTTTTGTATTTTGAAGGTGATAAAGATTATCAATTTAGAATATTGAGAAGTATTAAGAATAGATTTGGTGCAGCAAATGAAATAGGTATTTTTGAAATGCATGATGTTGGTTTACAAGAAATAGCTAATCCTTCTGAATTGTTTTTATCTTCAAGGGAAGATTTGGTTAGTGGATCTGCTGTTTTTGCTGGAATTGAAGGCACAAGGCCTTTGTTGGCTGAAATACAATCTTTGATTGCACCTTCTTATATGCCTAGTCCTAGAAGGGCAGTTGTTGGTTGGGATAGTAATAGACTTGCTATGATTATAGCAGTGTTAAGTACTAGATTTGGAACTAATTTATATGATAAAGAAGTTTATTTAAATGTTGTTGGTGGGTTGAAAATTAATGAACCAGCAGCAGATTTGGCAGTTGCTATGTCGCTTATATCTGCTTTTAAGGATGTTGCTATTCCTAGGAATTGGGTGTTTATGGGTGAGGTAGGGTTGTCTGGTGAGGTTAGAATGGTGTCTCAAATTGAGTATAGATTGAAGGAGGCTGAAAAGTTGGGTTTTGTTAAAGCAATAGTGCCTGATGGAGTTAATAAATTGAAGGCTTTTAAAAAAGATAAGTTTAAAATGGAATTGGTACCAGTTAAACATATTAGAGATTTGGCAATGTTTTTTAGAAAAAATGGTTGAATATATTGTAAAAAGTAAAGAAGATACAAAAAAATTAGCTGAAAATATAGCTAGTAATGTCAATAAAGGAACAGTTATAACTTTGACTGGAACGCTGGGTGCTGGTAAAACATTTTTTACTGAATGTTTTATAAATTATTTTAATAAAAAGGAAAATAGGACAATTGAAAATGTTGTTAGTCCTACTTTTAATCTTGTAAAAGTGTATAATACTGATAATTTTGATATTTATCATTTTGATTTATATAGATTAAAAAATAGGGAAGAAGTTTTTGAACTTGGTATTGAAGACGCTTTTGAAAATGTAGCTTTGATTGAATGGCCAGAATTAATATTGGACTTTTTACCTGAAAATACAATAAATATTAATATAAAATTGGTTGATGATTATAGAGTGTTCGAGGTTTATTATTCTTTAAAGAATCTTGATTTAATATAACTTTTCTCTGTCATTCCCACGAAAGTGGGAATCCTGAGTCCTCATCTGTCATTCCCACGAAAGTGGGAATCCCGAGTCCTCCCCTGTCATTCCCACGAAAGTGGGAATCTCGATTCATTTTAACTTACTTTAAGTTATTAATTATTTTAAACAATAGCAACTAATGACTTCTCGAGATCCCCGATTTCTCGGGGATGACAAAGTATAGGTTGGGGATGACACCCTCCCTGTCATTCCCACGAAAATGAGAATCCCGAGTCCTCCCCTGTCATTCCCACGAAAGTGGGAATCCCGATTCATTTTAACTTACTTTAAGTTATTAATTATTTTAAACAATAGCAACTAATGACTTCTCTAGATCCCCGATTTCTCGGGGATGACAAAGTGTAGCTTGGGGATGACAAAGTATAGGTTGGGGATGACAAAGTGTATGTCGGGGATAACAAGAAATAATACAATTAGAATTTAATTATATTATAAATATCAAAGATTTGGGTTAATTTATTTGTTAATAAAAATATTGATTAATTTATATTTAAATATATTATTTTTAAAAAATATTCTATATTTAATGTATTATGTTTATATTTTAACAAATAGAAAAAATGGAACACTATATATTGGTGTTACTAACAATTTAATAAAAAGAGTATTTGAACATAAAAATAAAGTTTTTAAAGGTTTTACAGAAAAATATGATATAAATAAACTTATATATTATGAATGCTATGATAATATTGAATATGCTATACAAAGAGAAAAACGTATGAAAAAATGGAATAGAAATTGGAAAATTGAATTAATTGAAAAAAATAATAAAGAATGGAAAGATTTATATCTAGATTTATTTTAGTTAAAAATACTAATGACTTCTCGAGATCCCCGATTTCTCGGGGATGACAACTCCCCCTGTCATTCCCACGAAAGTGGGAATCCCGAGTCCTCCCCTGTCATTCCCACGAAAATGAGAATCCCGAGTCCTCCCCTGTCATTCCCACGAAAGTGGGAATCTCGATTCATTTTAACTTACTTTAAGTTATTAATTATTTTATAACAACTAATGACTTCTCGAGATCCCCGATTTCTCGGGGATGACAAAGTGTATGTTTGGATGACAAAGTATAGGTTGGGGATGACAAAGTATAGGTCGGGGATGACAAAGTATAGATTAGGGATGATAAAGTATGAAATATCACAAGAGGTAGCGAAAATTGTGATAATATAATAAAAATTTATAGTTAAATCATTAAGAAACCTATTCTAATATACTATAACTACTATATCCTTCATAATAATAACTAATATCAATACCTTTCATAAATATTAATCTATCGTTTATTTTATTTGTTAATCCAGTTTTTAATAATTCTTTTATTTCTGTATCTTTTATAACACCTCTTTCCATTGCTGACAAATATTCTTCTTTATCAATTTTATTCCAATCTATAACCTTTTTAATTTCTTTCTTTAAAATTAAGTCTAGCCATATTCTCATTGATCTACCATTACCTTCTCTAAAAGGATGTGCTACATTCATTTCTACATATTTTTCAATAATATGTTCATAAGTATCTTGTGGCATTTTATCTATATTTTTTAAAGAAACATCAAGATACATTAAAGGGGCAAATCTAAAATTATTTTTAGCTATATTAACATTTCTAATTTTTCCAGCAAAACAATAAATATCTTCAAATAAATATTTATGTATAGTAGCAAGTCCTTTAAATGTTCCAATTTCTATTTTGTCTATATAACCACTATCATATAGCTCTTTTGCTTTTTGTTTGCTTATTCTTTCTTCTGTTTTGTTTAATTCTATTTGATTTTTAATACTTAATTTATTCTCTAGAACCATGTTTTTCTAGTGTATTATATAATATCATAATATAATAGCTTTAATAAAAATCAAGTTTACGAACTAAAAAAAAACTTGAAAATTATTATTTTAAATACTATATTCTTATTGGTAATAACAATAGGGTTCTTTTTATGAAATATGTAAATGTATATGAAAATACAAAAACTTTTGATAGTGGTTTAAGAGATTATATGTATTTAATATATAAATACATGGGAATATCTCTTTTAATTAGTGGTATAGTTGCTTTTATAGTTGCTAGCACTCCTGCTTTATTGAGAATATTTTTTTCTAATCCAATAATAGCTTTGATAGTTCAATTAGCTCCTATATTTTATGTATTTTCTTTTGGAAAAAATATTATGTCTTTAACTTTACAAGAAGCTAGGAATAAGTTATATATTTTTGCTGGATTGATGGGTATATCTTTATCTACAATTTTTATAATTTATACAGGCCAAAGTATAATTGAAACATTTTTAACAACTGCTATTACATTTGGTTGTATGAGTTTATATGGTTATACTACAAAAAGAGATTTAACTTCTTTGGGTTCTTTCTTATTTATGGGTATAGCTGGTTTATGTATAGCTTCAATCATAAATTTATTTGTTAGAAGTTCTAGTTTTTCTTTTGCTTTATCTTGTATAGGTGTTATAATTTTTACTTTATATACGGCTTACAATGTTCAAAAGTTAAAAGATTTATATAATTACATTGGAACAAGTGGTGGTGATGTAGCACAAAAAATTGCTATTTTTGGTGCTTTGGATTTATATATTACATTTATTAATTTATTTACCACATTGTTAACTTTCTTAGGCAACAAAAGAGAATAATGAAAAAAACATTATTTATATTTTTATTTTTAGTAGTTTGTAGCAATACTTTTGCTACAAACTCTAATGCTGATAGTAATAAAAGTGATAAACAGAATAATTTTTGTATTAAAAACTTTAAAACTGTTATAAAAGAAAAGATAGATACTGTTGTTGAAGTCAAAACTTTTAAATTAGACAACGAAAAAATTACTCGTCTAAATGATGATACTATAAATTATACTCAGTCACTAGTTAATAATTCGGTTGGGTCTGGTTTTTTTATTAGTGAAGATGGGTATATTTTAACAAATAATCATGTTATTGATGGTGCTGATAGAATTGAAGTATATTCTAATGGGGAAAAATACAGAGCTGAACTAATTGGTTCAGATTTTTATACAGATATAGCTTTATTAAAAATTAATATTAATAATGCAAAATATATAGAGCTTGAAAATTCTGTTTTTTATGAAGTTGGTGACGAAGTAATAGCTGTGGGTAATCCACATGGTCTTGGTATTTCTGTGTCAAAAGGTATAATATCTGGTTTAAATAGGAGTATGGAAAATATAGAATTCTTTAATTTAATTCAAGTTGATATTGGTATAACAAAAGGTAATTCTGGTGGTCCTTTATTAAATTGTAATGGTGATATAATTGGTATAAATACAATACTTTATCATAATAACAATAAGAATATAGGAGGAGTTGCTCTTGCAATTCCAATAGATGATGTAATTAATATTACAAAAGCATTAAAAGAAAATGGATATGTACAAAGGGGATGGCTTGGTATTTCTGGAATTGATGCTGATAAAGATTTATTAAAAATTGTAGGATCTACTAGGACAAGTGGCGTTTTTGTTGTTAATGTTGATAAAGTTAGTTCTGCTTATAAAAGTGGAGTTAGACCAAGCGATATTATTGTTTCTTTTGATGGTAAAAAATTAGAAAACAACAATCAATTAATTAGAATGATTAGAAATACTAGTGTTGGAGATAGTGTTTCTTTATTAATATTGAGAAATGGTAAATATATTAAGTTTCGTGTTAAAGTAATGGATTCCCCAGAAAACAGTACTTATTATACTAATATTAATTATATAAACTTTATGGACATGGTTGCTGTCGAAATCAATGACGATGTTATAAATAAATATAAATTATATTCTAAAAGTAAAGGTTTATATATAATTGATGTTAAGAAAGGCGGTTTTGCCGATTATTATAATATAGAGGTTGGAGATACCATATTATTTATAAATCAAAGAGAAATAAATACAAAAAAAGACTATGAGTTAGCTTTGAGTGAAATAAGAAAGAGTAAGGAATTTTTGATGGTAATTAACAAAAAGAATAAAAATAATATTGTTTTAAAATTAAATTATAATATAATTAATTAATATGGTAGATAGTTATAAAGTTTTAGCATTAAAATACAGACCTCAAACATTTGAGGAAGTGATAGGTCAAGATGTTTTAGTGAAAACACTTACAAATTCTATAACTAAAAACAAAATACACCATGCTTTTATTTTAACTGGTATTAGGGGAGTTGGAAAGACTACTACTGCTAGACTTATAGCAAAATCTTTAAATTGTATTGGTGAAGATGGCAATGGCAAAGAAACTATTAAACCATGTTTAAAATGTCATCATTGTTTAGATATAGCTAATGGTATAGATCAAGATGTTATAGAATTTGATGCCGCTAGCCATACAGGTGTTAATGATATTAGAGAAATTATTGATAATATTAGTTATGCTCCTATTAATGCTAGATATAAAATATACATAATTGACGAAGTTCATATGTTATCAACAAGTGCCTTTAATGCTTTATTAAAAACTTTAGAAGAACCACCTCCATATGTTAAGTTTATATTTGCTACGACAGAAATTAGAAAAGTTCCAATTACAATTTTATCTAGATGTATTAGATTTGATTTAAATAAAGTTCCCGTTGATATATTGTCAAAGCATTTAATTGATGTTGCCAATAAAGAGGGTTACGAATTGCTTGATAAAGCTCCAAATATTATTGCTAATGCTGCCGATGGTTCTGTTCGGGATTCTATGTCGTTATTGGATAGAATAATATCCTTTAATGATGATGGCAATAAGATAAAAGAGGAGACTGTAATTAATATCTTAGGACTTGGTGGAAAAGAAAAAATATATGATTTATATTCTTACCTAATTAGTCGAGATATAAACAATACATTAAACATTTTTAATGAGATTTATCTAAACATTATTAGTTTTGATATATTTTTAAATGATTTATTAGATATTACTCATATTATGTTAATGAAGAAAAATAATATTTCTCTTGATTTGTCAAGTTTTCAAGAGGAATGGCTGAAGAATAATGTTGATAAAATATCTGTTTCTGGTTTATTTAGAGTGTGGCAATTTTTAATTAAAGCTACTAGTGAAATTAAATTAATCAACAATTATAAAAGCTTCGTTGAGATTTTATTATTAAAAATAATATATGGTATAAATATACCAGAGATAGGTGATATAATAAAAAAATTGCAAAATAATTCTAAAGTTATAAACTCCAAACAAGAGGATTTAACAAATATAGTTTTAAATGCTTTTGATGGGGCTAAAATTATTTAATATTTGTAATATATTATGACAGAAAATAATAAAGATCAAATAGTTATAGAAGAAGAACCAGTTGTTGATGTTGACTCAAACAATGAAGGTGTTTCTGAGAATGCTGTCAATAGTAATGGAAAATATATTACTATTGGTGTTTCTATTGCTATAAGTGTATTGGTATACATTTTTATATTTTCTGGTGGTAGCGATACTGATGTTGTTGATCCAAATCAAATAGTCACAGATACAAAAACAGCAACACAGGGAAAACCAACTATTGATAACATTGATAGTGTTATAGGAATAGATTATAACGATAATATTAATAATACCGTAAACGAAAATTTATTGAAATTACCAGAACTACCTGCTCTACCTGAAAATGTAACCCAAAATATAGAGCAACAAATAAAAGAAACAAAACAAGCAGAAAAAGGAGAAGACACGTTTACAGCTGAAGAGGTTGATGCTATGATAAATTCAAAACTGAAAAGTTTTGAAGATGAAATGAAAAAAATAAGAGATGAAAGTGAAAAATTAGCCAAAGAATTAGAACAAAGAAAACTTCAAGAGGAACTTGAAAAACAAGAGAAAAAAAGACTTCCTACTTTTGGAAAAACTCCGACATCGCCATTAGATGTCCCACCGATAGATAATACTCAAAATAATGTTCCACCGATTAATACAGATAATCAAAATAATATACCGCCTGCGCTTGGTGGAACACAAGATCCATTACAGGGTCTTGATGAACAGAAAAAAGAGGAAGAGAGACAGTTATTGATTGCTCAAAGAAAGAGGGTTATACAGGAAAGAAGAGGTGCTACTATGTTTAAAATGCAAGGTGGTGGTGGAGGAGAAGGAACACATATAGAAGCCGATAGTATTATAATTACTGATAAAGATAGTTTGAAGAATGTTCAAGAAGCAGAAACGGAAATTGTTACAACAAAGACTGCCGATTTATCTAGAACTATTACGCAGGGCAAAATAATATCTGCAGTTTTAGAAAGTGCTATTGATACAGATGTTCAAAATCAAGTTAGAGCGGTTGTTTCTAGGGATATATATTCTGATATGGGAAAGAATATTTTAATACCAAAAGGTTCTAGGGTTATAGGTAGTTATCAAGCTGTTACTAGTGCTACTGTTGCTAGGCTAGATATAGTTTGGACTAGAATAATTAGAGCTGATGGTTTAAATATAACTTTAAGTGCTAATAGTGCTGATAGATTAGGAAGAGGTGGTGTTCCAGGAGATCTTGATAATAAGTATACTCAAATGATTAAAAATGCTTTTTTATCTAGTGTTGTTACGATAGGTAGTGCTGCTTTGGTTGATAAAATAACAGATACTGTTACAACCACAACCACAACAGGAACAGAGACAGCTACAACAACAAGCGCTACAAATCAAGCTATAATAGATGCTACACAAAATTTTGGTGATGAAATGCAAAGTATAGTTGATGCTTTAAAAGAAGAAAGTCCAACAATAAGAATAGCACAAGGAACAAAATTGAATATTGTTGTTAATCAAGATCTTGTTTTACCAATATATAAACAAAAAAAGAAGTAGTTATGAAAAGTTTTGAGGCATTAGAAGTTTATTTAAAACCTATATCAATTTTATTAAGTAAAGATGGTATAAGTGAAATATCAATTAATGAACCTAATGAAGCATGGGTTGAAAGAAGAGGAGATATGTTTAAAGTTGCTCTTCCAGGTTATGATACAAATCATTTAAAATCTCTTGCGAGACTAATTGCAGAATCAACAGATCAAAAAATTAGTGAAGAAACTCCTTTACTTTCTGCTACTTTACCTGCTGGATACCGTATTCAGGTTGTATTTCCACCAGCTTGTGAAAACCATACTGTTATTATGTCAATTCGTAAAAAGTCAAGTTTATCTTGGACACTTGAAGATTATGAAAAAATGGGGGCTTTTGATACAACAGCGACAGAAAAAGTTATAGATGAAAATAATATAATTTTATCAAGGTTATTAAAAGCAAATAGAATTAAAGATTTTTTATATCAAGCAATATTATTTAAAAAAAATATAATTATAAGTGGTGGTACATCAACAGGTAAAACTACTTTTACTAATGCTTGTTTAAGATCAATTCCAAAAGTTGAAAGATTAATTACAGTAGAAGATGCTAGAGAAATTGATTTAGATTCTCATCCAAACAAAGTTCACTTACTTGCTTCGAAAGGTGGACAAGGTAGGGCTAATGTAACAGCACAAGATTTAATTGAAGCTTGTCTTCGTCTTAGACCTGAAAGAATTATAGTGGGTGAGTTAAGAGGTTCCGAAGCTTTTGCTTTTTTAAGAGCTATCAATACTGGTCACCCCGGATCAATATCTACACTCCACGCTGATACTCCTGAAATGGCTTTACAACAGTTAAAATTAATGGTTATGCAGGCAGGACTTGGTATGCCACCAGAAGATATTATGAACTATATAAAAAATGTTGTAGATATAGTAGTTCAGTTAAAAAGAGGTGCCAAAGGTAGAAGGTATATATCAGAGATATATTTTAAAGACAAAATGATAGAAGAATAATCTACTTTCTAGGTAATCTAGAATAAATAAAATCATCTAAACCAAAAGGTAATATATTCAAAAGTTTCATTCCATAATAAAAAGATTTTGGATATATTATGAATTTTTTATTTTTTTTAAGACCTTTATTCATTATTTCTACTGCTTTTTCTGGACTCATTATTAATGGCATAGAAAACTTGTTATGATCTGTTAATGGTGTCTTTATAAAAGCAGGACAATAAACATTTACATCTATATTATAATCTTTTTTTAAATAATTATTTAAAGCTTCGCCATAATATCTAACACAGGCTTTACTTGCAGAATAGGCAGGAGCACTGGCTATTCCTCTAAAACTAGCCATAGAACTTATGATTACAATTCTTCCACTTCTAATTTTTTTCATTTTTTCAATTGTTGGAGTAATAGTATTCAAAACACCTATAACATTAGTATCAAATATTTCATATTCATTATTACTAGTAGTTCCACCAGAAACACCAGCATTAGCAAACACAAGATCAACATCTATATCCTGTAAATAATCATTCATTTCTTGTCTATTTCTAACATCTATTATTTTTGTATAAACAGTTGCTCCCTTGTTTTCACATTCTTTTTTTACTTCAAATAATCTTTCTTCATTTCTTCCTAATAAATATAAAGTTATATCTTTATTAGAATAATTAAGAGCTATTGCTTTACCTAAGCCACTACTAGCACCTGTAATTAATATATTTTTATAATTTATCATATTCTTCCTTAATTTTTTTCATATCTTGGTACATTAACCATTTTGGACCACCAACTTCTCTTGTTGGATTTCTCAATAAATAAGCAGGATGAAATATTGGCATCATTTTAGAATTATTAGGTCCATCAAACCATTGTCCTCTAACTTTTGTTATTGGTAATTTTTTATTCATAATTTTATTAGTAGCAACAGCACCACATAGTAATATTATTTTAGGTTTTAATATATTTATTTGTTCTTGTAAATACTCATCGCAAGCTTTTTCTTCTTCTGGTAATGGATTTCTATTTTGTGGTGGTCGGCATTTTATAGTATTACATATATAAATATTTTTTTCTCTATAAAAACCAACACTTTCTAATATTTTAGTTAATAATTGTCCTGACCTACCAACAAAAGGCTTTCCTTGTTCGTCTTCATCGGCACCAGGGGCTTCACCTATTAACATAATTTTTTCATTAGGAACTCCATCACCAAAAACTACATTTTTTCTAATCTTACATAAACTACATTTTTGGCAATTTTTACATTTATTTTCTAATTCTTTCAACCTTTCAAACATAAAACACTCTCATTATTATTTCTTTTATAATCTGTTTCTTCATAGTTATAACCATTTTTCATTGCTGTTAAATAATTTTTTAGTTCTGGAACTATATTTTCTGGTAAATTATCTATATCGAAAAATTTTAATTCTTTACATTTATGTGGTTCCATAATTTTTATTTCACCTTCATATTTTTTTACTGAAAAGAATAAACATAAATATTCTTTATCACTAATTCTATTAGAAACATATTCTAATTTTAAATCTTCTTCTTTTATATCTATATCTGTTTCTTCTTTTACTTCTCTAATTAAAGCATTAACACAACCTTCACCTTCTTCAAGATGACCAGATGGAACTCCATAATAACCTTTCATATATTTTGTTCCATCTCTTAATTGTAATAATATTTTATTATAATATTTTATTATTTTCTTTTAAAATTAAATATACAGCAACAGCTATTTTAAATCTTTCTTCCATATAAAAATTATTTATTTATGATAACTATAAAATATTATTTATAATTAAAATAGCAACAATTATTTAATTTAATAATTCTAAAATTTTTCTTGATTTTTTTATTTTAAAATCATAATATCTAATTATAATAATTTTTGTTATTTTATAATGAAATTCACAATAGAGAAGAATATTTTTGTTAAATTATTATCTAATGTTTGTAATGTTGCTGCTAAAAAAACAGTTGCAGATAGTAATGATTATGTTATATTACAAAATATTAAAATTGAAGTTAAAGATGGATTTTTATATTTAGTTGGAACTGATTCTGATACTTATATTAAAAATAAAATAGTTTTAAATAATAGTGAGAATGGTGCTACAACTGTTCCTGCTGTATTATTAAATGATTTTGTTAAAAGGGTTGAAGATGGTGCTGAAATAGAATGTGAATATGTTGAAAGTGAAAATATCTTTTCTCTAAAAACTGGTAAAGGTAATTTCAAGTTTTTATGTTTAGATGCTTCTTTATACCCAAATTTTGAAGTACAAGATACATCTGTTGAGTTTAAGTTAGCACCAAAAGATTTTATTAATATAATTGATAAAACAAAATCTTCTATTTGTGATGATCAAGCTAGATATTATTTATGTGGATTATTTATTCACATTACTGAAGAAAATGGAGAAAAGGTTTTATCTGGTGTTTCCACCGATGGTCATAGATTATCTTTAATTAATGTAAAAAATGTTAATGTTAATGGTGATTTTTCTGGTGTTATAATTCCTAGAAAGACTTTGCCAGAAATTAGAAATGTTTTAGCTGATTGTCAAGATGAAGAAGTTAGTTTTTCTTTATCTAAAACTAAAATAAAAATTGAGACAAACAATACATTAATGATTTCCAAACTTATAGATGCTGATTTTCCAGATTATAAAAGAGTTATTCCTCAAGCTAATGATAAAATATTGAAATGTGATAAAAAACTTTTGACTAATATATTAAGCAGGGTTTCTGTTTTTGCTAATGAAGCCCATAAAGGTGTTAAGTTTATATTATCAAACAATACATTAGTTTTAGAATCTGGTTCTCCAGAAAGGGGTTCTGCTTCAGAAGAAATTAAGGTTGATTTTGATAATGATTCTAAAATAGAAGCAGGTTTTAATTCTAAGTTTATGATAGAGTTTTTTAATCAAATAGAAAGTGATATTGTTTGTATTTATTTCAAAGATAATTCTTCTGCTATAATGATAAAAGGTGAAGAAGAATTGGATAATACATTTGTTTTGATGCCTATTAGAATATGATAAATAACTTTATTTCTAGAATTATTTTAAATAATTTTAGAAATTATAACAATAAGATTATAGATTTTTTTGAAGACTTTAATGTAATAGTTGCACCTAATGGTTATGGTAAAACTAATATATTAGAGTCTATTTCTTTATTTAATGATTTAAAAGGTTTAAGAAAAGCAACCATTGATGAATTAAAAAATATAAACAATATTAATAATGAATTATTATTTAGTATTTGTTTGAAATTTAGTAATAATGATAAACTTGTTCTATTACAAAAAGAAGATAAGAAAAATATTTTATTTAATGATGAAAATATTAAAAAAAGTAGTTTTATAAATAACTTATTAAAAATAACTTGGCTGACTCCACAAATGGATGGTTTTTTTATTGATTCTTCAAGTGAAAGAAGAAAGTTTATAGACAAAACAGCAGAATTATTATTTGTGGATCATTATGATAATGTTAAAAAGTATGAATTTTTTGTTAAAGAAAGATTAAAAATATTATTAAATCAAGAAAATAATAATAAATGGCTTGATATTGTTGAAAAGAAAATTGTTAGTTTAGGTGTTTCTATTGCTAATGTTAGAAATGAAATTATCAAATATCTAAATGATATATTTATAAATAATACTACATTTTTTCCTACTGGCATTATAACACTAGATGGTATTGTAGAAAACATGTTAGACAAAGATAATTCTATAAATGTTGAAACTTTTTATTTAAATAAACTTAAAGAAAATAGAAAGACAGATATTGAAACTAAAAGAACTAATTTTGGTATTCATAAGACAGATATTATTATTTTTAATAAATATAAGAATATGAAAGCCAGTTTATGTTCTACTGGTGAACAGAAAATGCTTTTGTTATCTTTAATAATAGTTAGAACTATCTTTTCTAAAAATATAAATAAAGGCTTGCCAATTTTATTACTTGATGAAGTTTGCTCGCATATAGATAATAATACTAAAAATAATTTATTTATAGAATTAAAAAAACTAAATATACAAACATTTATTACTGGTATAAATAAAGAAGATTTTATTGATTTAACAAATAATTTTATAGAATTATGAAGCAGTTAGAGTTTGATTTTTTTGAAAATATTGATTGTTATAATATAAATAATTTTATTATAAATAGTAGTAATTTTAATGCTTATAATTATTTAACTAATCTTGACAATAAGGATCATTTTATTTTTTTGAGTGGTGAAGATAAATCTGGTAAAACATATTTAAGTTTAATATGGAAGCAGTTAGTGAATGCTAGAAATATTGATTTTAACACATTAAATAGTTTATCATTTGATGATTTTATTGAAAGTATTAATTCTATTATAGAGCCTTTTGATTATTATATTCTTGACGATTTGCCTTCTAATTTTAATGAAGAGAAATTATTTTATATATTAAACAGTATATTAAATAATAATTCTATAATTTTGATAAGTAGTAATTTTAATATTTTTAAAAAGAAAATATTATTAAAAGATTTACAATCAAGAGTAAAAAGTGGTATTAATTTAAAGATTGGAAAGTTTTGTAAAGAAACTAAATATATTTATATTGCTAAACTTTTAAGTGATAATAAACTATTTTTAAGTGAAGATATAATGAAGTATTTGGTTAGAAAATTACCAAATAATTATAAGGATTTATATTTTAAAGTTGAAGAAATAGTTGATCTTTCTAGCAGTAATAAGATTACTTTACAAAATATCAAACAACTTTTTAAATTTTTTTAATTTATATTAAAATTTTTTGTTTTTAATTTCTGTTTTTTTTATATTCCCCCCAACTTTTTTTACACATTTTTCTTTAAAACAATTATTTTACATAAAAAAACATAATTTGAAATAATTATGTTTTTTTATGTAAAAACTACTTGACTTTAA
>CASELL010000021.1 GCA_949288805.1 uncultured Alphaproteobacteria bacterium
TTAAAGTCAAGTAGTTTTTACATAAAAAAACATAATTATTTCAAATTATGTTTTTTTATGTAAAATAATTGTTTTAAAGAAAAATGTGTAAAAAAAGTTTTTTTATCAGACAAAAAAAATAAATAATAAATCTTTTGTTAATAATCTTATTGATTTTTAAAAAATCTTTTTTTATTATCTTTTTAAGTATATTTTGTTTGATAAATGCGCCTTAAATTATATATATTGTTTTTTTGTTGTCTATGTCTTGTAGCCAATGTAGAAGCTAAAAGCGATAGTATCGATGAAATAGTAGAAAAAATAATAACTTCCGACTCTATACAAAAAAATTCTAAAAAAAATAAACAACAAAATAAACAAGAGATAGGTCCACGAAAACAAGAAGGGATAGATAATTTTAAATTAGAAGAAAACGATATTCCTTTAAAATTAATAAATTTAATATATATAGCATTACAGAGAAACAATGATACAAAAGAAGCTTATATAAATATAAAAATAGCAGAAAGAGAATTGTCAAAACAAAAATCAGTTTATTATCCAAACTTATCTGCCAAAGCTTCTTATAATGAAATTGATGGAGATAGTTATAAAAATAGAGAAAAGGACCAATCCGCTGGAGCTTCAATAAATTTGGCTTATGAAATATTCACTTTTGGTAGAAATACCTCTCTAGTAAAAGCTATGAAGAATTATCTATCGTCCGTGAAATATCAATATAATCAACAAGTTCAGGATGTTATATATAATGTAATAGAGGCTTATTATACATTATTATCATTAGAATCACAAAAAACAGCAGCATTAGAAACAGAACTTCTAGCACAAGAAACATATAAAGCAGCAAGCTTAAAATATAAAATAGGAGTTGTTCCTCTTGTTGATGAATTAAAATCGAAAAGCTCATATTCTGAATATAGACTTGAAAGAATAAAAGTTGAAAACGAAATAAAAAAACAAAAAGCAACATTAAATAACCTATTAAACTTAGAACCAACATATACTTTATATATAGAAAATCCAGAAATAAACATTAAAAAAATAAATAATGATATTGACTATTATATAAAAGAAGCAAAAAACAACAGATATGATTTAAAATCTTTAATATCCACAAAAGAACAAGCAATGTCAGAACTAAAAGTTGCCAAAAAAGATAGATATCCAACAATAAATTTAAATGGTTCAGTTAATGGAACTAGGGATCTAACAAAAAATACAACAAATGAAGAAAATATAATTAACACAAATTTATCAGTAAGTTTAGATATACCATTATTCACTGGTTTTAGTATTACAAATAACATAAAAAAACAAGAAGAAACAATAAAAAAAATTGAAGTTCAAATAAAACAAAAAGAAAAAGATATATCAAATGAAGTATGGAATACTTATCAAGATTTTAATACAAATCAAGTATCTTATTTTATAGCTAAAGATTTACTTGAAACAGCAACAGAAAATGCTAAAGTTAGTTTAGGAATGTATAAAAATGGTAAAGCTTCAATATTAGATGTTCTTGATGCACAAAATCAATTACAAACAGCAAAAGTTAACTTTATTAATTCAAAATATAATTGGTTAATTTATAGAATGAAATTACTTAAAACCATTGGAAAAATGGATTTAGAAAATATTATTAACATTAATGAATTATAACTATGACCATTAGAAGAAAATTTTTAGATAAAAAAACTATCATATTAATTGCTATTATATTATTAGTAGTTGTTAAATTTGTATTTTTTGGAAATAAAAACTATACTTTCAATATAAATGATTTTGATATAGAAACAGTTTCTAAAGGAAATATTGAAAAGATAGTTGAGGCAACAGGAACTATTAATCCAGTAAATATAGTTGAAGTTGGAAGTCAAGTTTCCGGTATTATTGAAAAAATATATGTCGACTATAATGATGTTGTTAAAAAAGGACAAAGGTTGGCCGTTTTGGATACAGACATATTAGAAAAAGATTTAAGAGAAAGTTTATCAGCATTAAAACAGGCTAAATCTAATTTAGAATTATCAAAATTAAACACACAAAGAACTAGAGAATTATATAAAAACAATTATATAGCTAAAGCAGAGTTAGATGAAGCAGAAACGCAATTAATAACTTATACAGAAAATTATAATATAGCAAAATCACAATACGAAAAAGCAAAAACTCAATTAAATTATGCCTATATTAATTCTCCAGTATCTGGAACAGTAATTACAAGAGATGTTGATGAAGGTCAAACTGTAGCTTCAAGCTTCTCAGCTCCAGTTTTATTCACAATAGCAGAAGATCTAACAAAAATGCAAATTGAAACGAGTATATCAGAAGCAGATATAGGAATGATAAAGAAAAATAAAGATATTAGAGTAACATTTACTGTTGATGCTTATAAAAATAAAGAATTTACAGGAAAAATTAGACAGGTAAGGCTTGGCTCAACCGTTGAATCAAATGTTGTTGTATACAATGTTGTAATTGATATTGATAATAAAGATGGATTATTATTACCAGGTATGACAGCTTATGTTTCTTTATTAATTGATTCAGCAGAAAATGTTTTAAGAATCCCAAACACAGCATTAAGATTTAAAGCAAGTAAAAAAGTTAGGGAGGCTATGGGATTACAACCAATAACAGAAGAAGAAAAACAAGAATTAGTTGAAAAATATAAAACAGGTAAATATACATATGTATACATATTAGATAAAAATAATAAACCAAAAGGAATGATGGTTGAAAAAGGCCTATCAGATATTACTTATACAGAAATTAAAGACGAAAATTTAAAAGTTGGAGATAAGGTAATATCCGCCTATCTAATTAAGGACGGAAAATAATCATGACAGAAGAAATAATAAAAATTGAACATATATTCAAAGATTACTATTTAAGTGAAGATCTAGTTCAACCAGTATTAAAAGATATTAACCTAGTGGTTCATAAAGGAGAATTTGTTTCAATAATGGGGCCATCAGGTTCTGGCAAGTCTACATTTATGAATATACTAGGTTGTTTAGATACTCCTAGTAAAGGAGATTACTATTTAAGCGGTAGAAATGTAGCCTATTTAAACGAAGATGAATTAGCAGAAATTAGAAATAGATATATAGGTTTTGTATTTCAAGGTTTTAACTTATTAGCTAGAAGAACAATATTTGATAATGTTACAATGCCAATGACATATAAAAATGCTAGTCATGAAGAAAAAAGAGAAAGGGCGGTTGAAATGCTAGAAGCAGTTGGACTTGGTAAATATATAGATCATTATCCAACACAAATATCTGGTGGTATGCAACAAAGAGTAGCAATAGCGAGAGCTTTAATAAACAATCCAACAGTTATTTTTGCAGACGAACCAACAGGAAATCTTGATACAAAAACTAGTGATGAAATAATGGATATTTTTTGCGAACTAAATGAAAAAATGAATATTAGTATAGTAATGGTTACACATGAACCAGATATTGCTAGATATACAAAAAGATTAGTATTTATTAGAGATGGTATAAAAGAACATGATTGTTCTATTGAAGAAGCTAAAAAGTTAGAGTTGATTTAATTAATAATTAAGTAATTTTTTAGCCATAGTTAAAGCCTCTTGTGTTATAGTTTCACCACTAATCATTTTAGCTATTTCATTAATTCTTTCTTCTTTATTTAATTTTTGTATAATAGTATAAGTTTTATCATCTCTTGATTCTTTTGATATTTTAAAATGATTATCACCCTTTGAAGCAACTTGTGGTAAATGAGTAATTACAAAAACTTGTAAGTTTTGACCTAATTTTTTTAATCTTTCACCAATAGCATCAGCAACAACACCAGAAACACCAGTATCTATTTCATCAAAAATCATAGTTGGAACAGATTTTACTTTTGATAATACAACTTTAAAAGCAAGCATAAATCTAGATAATTCACCACCAGAAGCAACTTTTGATAAATCATCTAAATTAGTTCCTGCATTAATAGCAACTAAAAATCTAATAGAATCAATACCATTTTTATTCCAATTATTTTTGTCTAATTCTTTAAACTCTGTTTCAAATCTAGTATTACCCATTTTTAAAGGAATTAATTCTTCAATTATTTCTTCTTTCAATTTTCCAGCAACAAATTTTCTTTGATCTCTCAATTTTAAAGATTCTTTTAAAAACTCCTCTCTATATTGTTTTGATTGAGTTTCTAAATCTCCAATTTCAACAGTTTGAGTTTTTAGATCATTTAATTTCTTTTCAGTCTCAATTAAAAAATCAGGCAATAAATCACTACTTATATTAAACTTTCTAGCCATACTTCTTATAGCAAAAAGCCTTTCTTCTACTTCATCAACTGTTGTTTCATTTAAATCAAGATTTTCATAAATCAATTCAATTTTATTCATTCCCTCATTAAACTCTAAAATGCTTCTTTCAAAATCATCAACAATATCTTCAAAAGCATTTTTATTTTCTTCAATTAAGTTATCACCTAAACTATTATTTTTTGATAGATAGCTTTGAGCTGTTGCTATTGATTTTACAACTTGACTTTGACCTTCAACAACATTTTTTACATTTTCCAAAACAGATAAAACTTTTTCTTTATTCATTAAAATATTTCTTTTATCATTTAATTCGTCTTCTTCACCAACTTGAATATTCATATTTCTAATTTCTTCACAAACATGTTCTAGATAATCAATTTCTCTTTCAATACTATCTTTTCTATTTAAAATATCTAAATATTTGTTTTCAATTTCTTTCCATTTTTCATATAAAAAATTAACTTTATTTCTTTGATCTTTTAAATTACCATATTCATCTAATATATCCCTATGAAAACTAGGATTTAATAAACCTCTTTGATCGTGCTGACCATGTATTTCAACTAATTCTTCACCAACTCTATTTAAAAAAGTTTGTCCTACTGCTATATCGTTAATATAAGCTTTACTTTTACCATCCTCTGTAATTACTCTTCTTAAAACAATTTCGTCATCAAAATCAATATCCATTTCTTTTAATAACTCTTGACAAGAAAAATTATTTTTTATATTAAAAGTAGCGACAACACTACCTTGCTTCTCTCCATTTCTCAATAATCTACTGCTAGATCTAACACCTATTGCTAATGATAAAGCATCTAATAAAATTGATTTACCTGAACCAGTTTCACCAGTTAAAACACATAAATTATTGTTAAAATCTATGTTTGCTTCATCAATTAAAACTATATTTTTTATTAGTAGATTTTCTAACAATTTATCAATATAATATATAAACTTAATAAAATTATAATTTAACAAAAATGTAAAGCAAGAAAAATTTAATATAATACTAGACTTTTAAAATAATTATTATAGAATTAATTTGACTGCATTTTGAGGTGGTCTTTTATTTATTTTTATTAACAATCTCAAAAAATTATGAGTATTACAAAAGAAAAAAAAAGCCAACTAGTTAGTGAATATGCTATAAGTAATGGCGATACTGGTTCAGTAGAAGTTCAATGTGCTGTTTTAACAGAAAGAATTAAGAACTTAACAGAACATTTAAAAACGCATCAAAAAGATTTTTCTTCAAGAAATGGTTTAATGGTTTTAGTTGCTAGAAGAAAAAGATTATTAAAATATCTTGAAAAAAAAGATTCTAATAGATATGCTAAATTAATTGAAAGTTTAGGTTTAAAAGGTAATAGATAAGGATCCCAATGTTTAATATTATAAAAAAAGAAATAACTTGGGGTGGAAAAACTTTAAGTATAGAAACTGGTAAAATTGGTAGACAAGCAAGTAGTGTTATTGCTAGAATGGGAAATACTGTTGTTATGGCAAATGTTACTACTGCTAGTAAAGAAACTACAGGAATAGATTTTGTTCCTCTTACAATTAGCTATATAGAAAAGTTTTATTCTGCTGGTCAAGTTCCACCTGGATTTGTTAAAAGAGAAACAAAGCCTAGTGATCATGAAGTTTTAATATCAAGATTAATTGATAGACCTATTAGACCATTATTTCCGGAAGATTGGAGATATGAAACTAATGTATTTTGTACTTTACTTTCATATGATGAAACTGTTCCTGCTGAAATAGTTGCTACAATTGCTGCTTCTACTGCTTTAACAATATCTAAGGCAGTTTTTGATGGTCCTATTGCTAGTGCTAAAATAGGTTATGTAAATGGAGAATATGTTTTAAATCCCGCTGATCCATTTGAAAATAATGGTAAATTGGAATTGGTTGTTTCTGGAACAGAAGATTCTGTTTTAATGGTAGAATCAGAAGTTAAGGAATTAACAGAAGAAGAAATGCTTGGAGCAATAAAATTTGCTCAAGAAAACATTAAACCTGTTGTAGAAATGATTAAAGTCTTTGCTTCTTGTTGTAATGTTGAAAAATTAGAAATTACAAAAGAAGATAACTCTCAATTAGAAAAAGACATTAATGATTTTGCTAAACAAGATATAATTAATGCTTTTGAAATAATCGAAAAACAAGAAAGAGTTAAAACTTTAGAAGAAATACATGATAGAGTTTTTGAAAAATTTGTTCCAGAAGATGCTGATGAAGTTTTACAAAATAAAGTTGATCTTATTTTTAAAAATATTGAAAAATTAGTAGTTAGACAAAAATTATTAACTACTGGAAAAAGAATAGATGGAAGAAATAAAGATCAAGTTAGACCTATAACAGCAGAAATTGATATTTTACCAAGAGAAACCGTTCATGGTTCTGCTTTATTTACAAGAGGTGAAACTCAATCTTTAAGTATATTAACATTAGGATCAGCTAGGGATGAACAAATAGTTGATAGTGTTAGTAAAGGTGAAGGAAGAGAACATTTTATGCTTCACTACAATTTCCCACCTTATGCTGTTGGAGAATGTGGTAAATTAGGTGCCCCTGGTAGAAGAGAAATAGGTCATGGAAAACTTGCTTGGAGAGCATTAAATAACATAAAAGCAACAAAAGAGCAATTTCCTTATACAATAAGACTTGTTTCTGAAATTACAGAATCAAATGGTTCTTCTTCTATGGCTACAGTTTGTGCTGGTTCGTTAGCTTTAATGGCTGGTGGTGTCCCTATGAAAGAACCTGTTGCTGGTATAGCTATGGGACTAGTTAAAGAACAAGATAGTTTTGTAGTTTTAACAGATATTATGGGCGATGAAGATCATCTTGGAGATATGGACTTTAAAGTTACAGGAACAAAAGATAAAATTACAGCTTTACAAATGGATATTAAATGTAAAGGTGTAACTATTGAAATTATGAGAACTGCACTAGAACAAGCAAAAGCTGGTCGTTTACATATTTTAGGTGAAATGGCCAAAGCAATTACTGAATCTAGAAAAGAAGTTGCTGAATCTGCTCCTAGAATGAAAATTATAAAAGTTCCTGTTGATAAAATTAAAGATGTAATAGGTAGTCAAGGTAAAAATATTAAAAATATTACTGAAACTTCTAATACTGAAATTGATATTGAAGATGATGGAACTGTTAAAATTATGGGTTCTTCTGCTAAAGATATAGAAACAGCTATAAACATGATAAATAATTTAACTTTTGAACCGCAAGTAGGACATATTTATACAGGTAAAGTTGTTAAAATACTTGATGTTGGTGCTTTTGTTCAATTATCTGATAGTGTAGATGGTTTTATACATATTAGCGAATTGGCAGATTATAGAGTTGATTTTGTTGATGATATATTAGCAGAAGGACAAGAAGTAAAAGTTAAAATGATTGGCTTTGATAGAAAAGGAAAACCTAAATTAAGTTATAGAGAAGTTGATCAAAAAACTGGTGCCGATCTCGGTAGGAAATAATTATATTAAAAATAATTATATTAAAATAGTCGTTTTTTTTTAAAAACGACTATTTTTTATTATTCAACTGTAACAGATTTTGCTAGATTTCTAGGTTTATCAACATCTAATCCTTTATTAATGCTAACATAGTAGGCTAATAGTTGTAAAGGTATTATTGAAGATAGTAAAATATCAAATTTATTATTAGTTTTAGCTGTTTTTATAAACTTATATATTTTATTTTTTTCATCTCCACATTCATTAGATATTAATATAATCTTTCCATTTCTAGCAGATATTTCTTCAATTGAAGATATATTTTTATCATATAACAATTTATCGTTATTTAAAGCAACAACAAATGTATCTTTATCAATTAAAGCAATAGGACCATGTTTTAACTCACCACTAGCAATTCCTTGTGTAGGAATATAACTAATTTCTTTAATTTTTAAAGCACCTTCTAATGCCATAGGATAAAAAATATCTCTACCAATATAAATTAAATGATTAGTATTATAAATATCTTTTGATATATCTTTTATACCATTAATCAAATTATCATTTAAAGATTCTTTTAAAACATTTACAGAGTTTTTAAAATCCTTTATTTTATTTGTATATTCTTCTAATGTAATTTTACCTTTTTGTTTAGCAATTTCTATTGCTAACAAATATAATAAAGCAACTTGTGCTGTAAATGCCTTTGTAGAAGCAACACCAACTTCTGTTCCTGCCATTGTTTTTAATATTATATTAGATTCATTAGCAATAGCACTTTGAACTACATTTACTATTGATAATATTTTTTGATTTCTTTCTTTACAATATTTTAAAGCAGCGAGAGTATCAGCAGTTTCACCTGATTGAGATATAAACAATGCTAAATTACCATCCTTTAATGGATTTTTTCTATATCTAAACTCTGAAGCTATATCCACATTAACAAAAACATCAGCTAGATCTTCTATAAAATATTTTGCTACAAGTCCAGCATGATAAGAAGTTCCACAAGCAACTATTGTTAAATGATCTATATTAGAAAAATCACAATTAGGTATAATTATTTTATCATTATCAATATATTCTTGTATTGTTCTTTCTAATACATCAGGCTGTTCGTAGATTTCTTTTAACATAAAATGTTTAAAATTACCTTTATCAACTTTAAAATCGTTTATTTTAATAGTTTCTATATTTTGTTTAAGTTCTTTACCTTTTAAGTCAAATAATTCTACATTATCACTTGTTATGATTGCTAATTCTTTATCTTTTAATTGTAAAACTTTATCTGTTAAGTTAGAAAAAGCAACCATTGAAGAAGCAACAACATTTTTATCTTTACATAAACCAATTACTAATGGAGAACCATTTTTTGCTACAAGTATTTTATTAGGTTCTTTGTTATACATTAAAGCAATACCATAGCTACCATTTAGTTCATTAATCGATTTTATAAAAGCTTTTTTAATATCTTTTTCTATTGATAAATTATAAGAAACAAGATTACAAATAACTTCTGAATCTGTTTGTCCTTTAAAAGTATAACCTTGTTTTAATAAATTATTTTTTAATTCATTATAATTTTCAATTATACCATTATGAACTATAACTATATCATTTTTACAAGATAAATGAGGATGAGCGTTGTTTTCATTAACTCCACCATGAGTTGCCCATCTAGTATGAGCTATTCCAATGTTAGAACTAAAATCTTCATTTATTTTTTCTTTTAAGTTTTTAATTTTACCAACACTTTTTATAACTTCAATATTGTTGTTTTTTATAATTGCTATACCAGCAGAATCATAACCTCTATATTCTAGTTGTTCTAGACCATTTATAACATTGTCAACAACATTTTCTTTTGATATTATACCAACTATACCACACATAATTTTATTTTTTTTGTTAATATATTAATATAAAAAAATTGAACTAATTATTTTCATTTTATATGCTATGTTTTAATAAGTAAAGTGTAATATTTTGTAATAAATACTTATTGAAAAACAATTTATATATCACGAATATTGACTTATAAATTATTATTATATAATATCAAAATATCTATAATAACATTTTATTTATGAGATTAATTTTATTTTCTATGATTTTATTGATTTTATCAGGATGTAATTCTTTAAGATGCGAGTTTACACATCCAGATAAAATGTCAGAAGAACTTTTAGAATATTGTAAAGCAGCGGCATCTGCACCAAATATTAATTCTTATAATTATTAATGTCACAAAACAAAAATGAAAAAACTTTATATTAAAACTTTTGGCTGTCAAATGAATGTTTACGATTCTGCCAGAATTGCAGATATATTAAAATTAAAAGGTTATGAAACAACTGAAAATATTGAAGATTGTGATGTATTTTTAATGAATACTTGCCATATTAGAGAAAAGGCAAGTGAGAAAATATTTTCTGAATTAGGAAAGATTAAGCAATTAAAACAAAAGAAAATTGATAATGGAGAATATTTAACTATTATTGTTGCAGGTTGTGTAGCAAAAGCAGATGGTGCTGAAATATTTAAAAGAATGCCAATAGTAGATATAGTTGTTAGTGGTGAATCATATCATAAAATAGGTTCAATGTTAGATGAAGTTTTAGAACAAGTAAAAAATGAAAACAAAACTCATTTAATAGATATTGACTTAAAGCCTGATGAAAAATTTGCTACATTGCCTGCTGTTAGAAATATTAGTGGTATTAGTGAAAGTGTAGCAGTTCAATCGGGTTGTGATAAATATTGTTCTTATTGTGTTGTGCCATATACAAGAGGAAGGGAATATTCAAGAGATTTTGAAGGTATAATTGAAGAAGTAAAATTATTAGTAGATAAAGGTGTAAAAGAAATTAATTTATTAGGTCAAAATGTAGATAATTACAATGGACTTGATAAACAAGGTCATAAAAAAACATTGGCAGACTTAATTTATACAATTAATGATATTAATGGAATAGAAAGAATTAGATATACTACAAGTTATCCTTCACAATTTACTGATGATATGATTTTTGCACATAGAGATTTGAAAAAATTAATGCCCTTCATACATTTACCAGTTCAAGCAGGTTCTAACAAAACTTTAAAAAGTATGAATAGAAAATACACAAGAGAGCAATACATAGAATTAGTTGACAAAATTAGAAAACATGTATCTGATGTTGCTTTATCAAGTGATTTTATTGTTGGTTTTGCTGGTGAAAGCGAAGAAGATTTTAAAGAAACTATTACATTAGTTGAAAGAATTAATTATGCTTCTTCTTTTTCTTTTAAATATAGTCCACGACCAAATACAGTAGGGGCTAAAATGCCTAATCAAATTGAAGAAAGTATTAAAGATGATAGACTTGTTAGATTACAAAATATTTTAGATACTCAACAAATTAACTTTAATAGAAGTTTTATAAATAAAAAACTTGATGTATTAATTGAAAATCCTTCAAATAATAATGATAAAGTATTTTTTGGTAGAAGTCCATATTTACAAGCTGTTGTTCTAGAAGGTAATGTAAAAGTAGGAGATATTGTTAGTGTTGATATAGTCGATGCTAATTTAAGAACTTTAAAAGGTGTTATAAAATAAATATATAATTAAATATAAAAAAATATATGATTTTTAAAAATCATATATTTTTATTCGTTATAAAAAACTAAAACTATTTCTTTTTAACTTCTTCTTTGAAAGTAGCAGAAGGAGTAAATTTAACTTTTTTGCTAGCTTTAATTTTGATTTCTTTACCAGTTTGTGGGT
>CASELL010000022.1 GCA_949288805.1 uncultured Alphaproteobacteria bacterium
AAAAAAAGAACAAAAATAAATAAAAATAAAGGAAAATAAAAAAAAATAAAAGAACAAAGGAAAAAAATGGAAAAAAAGAACAAATAATCAATTTAAAAAATACATAATAATAAAACCACCCCGAGGGGTGGTTAAAAAGGATTAAACATTATAAAGTATAATTAAATCTTTTTAAAAATTAAGCTTGCATTTGTTCCACCAAAACCAAACGAATTTGAAAGAACTGCATTAACTTTAACTTCTTTTGACTTATGAGGTATTAAATCTATGCCATTACAAGCTTCATCAGGATTATCAAGATTTAAAGTTGGAGGAAGAATTCCATTTTGTATAGCTTTAATAGAAAAAATCGCTTCAATCGCACCAGCAGCTCCAAGTAAATGTCCTGTTGCTGATTTTGTTGAAGACATATATATTTTATCTAAACAAGAACTAAATGTATCTTTTATAGCATTAAATTCTAACACATCACCCATTGGAGTAGATGTTCCGTGAGCATTTATATAACCTATATCCTCTGGATTCATATTTGCTTTCTTAAGTGCCATTTTTACAGCTCTTTTAGCTCCGCCACTACTAGAATCTGGAGCAGTTATATGGTAAGCATCACCTGTTAAACCATAACCAACAACTTCTGCATATATTTTAGCACCTCTTTTTTTAGCATGTTCATATTCTTCAAGAACTAAAACACCAGCCCCTTCTCCCATTACAAAACCATCTCTATCTTTATCCCATGGTCGAGATGCCTTAGATGGATCTTGATTTGTTGATAAAGCATGCATAGCTGAAAAACCACCTATACCTATTTGACATATAGCTGCTTCTGTACCTCCTGCTACCATAATATCAGCATCTCCTCTTTTTATTATTTCCATAGCTTCACCTATAGCATGTGATCCAGTAGCACAGGCTGTAACTGGTGCTAAATTTGGACCAGAAAAGCCATATTTTATGGATACATGTCCGGAAACTAAATTAATAAGAGCTGATGGTATAAAAAATGGACTTATTCTTTTTATTCCTTTTTCAACTGTTGATATAGATGTATCTTGTATAGATGTTAAACCACCTATACCAGAACCTATTATAACACCTGTATTTTGTTTTTCTTCATCTGAAGTTGGTTGCCAACCAGAGTCTTTGATAGCTTCTTCTGCTGCTGCTATACCAAACCAGATGAATCTGTCCATTTTTTTAATATCTTTTTTTTCTATGTATAGAGTAGGGTTAAAAGCATTATTGTCTTCTTCACTAACATTAATTTCGCCAGCAACTTTACTAATACTATCAGGTAGATCATTAGTGTCAAAAAGTGATATTTTTTTAATACCACTTTTAGAATTAATTATACTTTCCCAGCTACTATCAACATTGTTGCCTAAAGGTGTAACCATTCCGAGTCCAGTAACAACAACTCTTCTAACCATAATTTACCTTAACTATTTTTTTCTATATATTCAACAGCTTTTTGAACAGTTGTAATTTTTTCTGCAACGTCATCTGGTATTTCAACACCAAATTCTTCTTCAAAAGCCATAACTAATTCTACTTGATCTAAGCTATCAGCACCAAGATCTTCAACAAAACTTGATGTTTCAGTAACCTTAGATTCTTCAACACCTAAATTTTCTACAACAATTTTTTTTACTTTTTCAAAAACTGTACTCATATTTAATTATTAAAATTATTAAAACACCAAAATTCTAAAATATATTTTTATTAAAATCAAGAAAAAAATAAATATTGAGTTTAATTATATTTAATACATTTTAATATATGTTAATATATTTAATGAATAAATAATATAAAAAAATCTTGATTATTTTAAAGAAAAAAATAATATATTAATTATTATAAAAATATTAAACTTATGGATAAAAATGTAATTTGTATAAAATGGGGAAATTATTATACTGCTAAATATATTAATAATTTATATAATTCTATAAAAAGAAATACTAAATACAATATTAATTTTTATTGTTTTACTGATAGTAGTGATGGTTTTGAAGATGGTATTATAGTTAAACCATTACCAACTTTAAATGTCAAGGAAATTAGAAATGCTTATTTGAAAGAAGTTGGACTTTGTGATGATAATTTATGTGAGGAATTAAAAGGAAAAAGGGTTTTATATTTTGATCTTGATACGGTTATTGTTGATAACATTGATGGATTTTTTGAATTACCAAAAGATGATGAATTTTATATAATAAACGATTGGAATACCTGGGGAAATAAAGTTGGTCAGGGTTCTTGTTTCTCTTTTGTAGTAGGAACATTGGGTTATATTAAAGATTATTTTGAAAAACATGAAGATGAAGTTTATAAAAAATATTATACTGCTTCTCAAGAATATTTATCTGATAAAGTTATAGAAAAACAAGGAAAATTATTATTTTGGCCTAAAAAGTGGACAAAGAGTTTTAAGTTTCATTGTTTACCAACTCCATTGATACCTTTTTATAGGAGATTTAAGACTCCTACTATACCTAGTGGTGCTAAAATTATATGTTTTCATGGTTATCCAAAACTTGAAGATGCTATAAATGGAGCATGGCCTGAAAAGAAAAAATGGAAAACATTTTTTTATAAACATTTAAAGCCTGCTACTTGGATTAAGGATTATTGGAGATAATTATTTTATTTATATTATTTGTTTACATTATTAATATTTTTCATAAGTTATATGTTTAAATCAAAGTTTTTACAAGAATGTGAAAAAAGAGGATTTTTAAATCAATGTACTAATATTGAAGAATTAGATAAAGAATTATATAGTGGCAAGCCTGTTGTTGCTTATTGGGGAACTGATCCTACTGGTGCTTCTTTACATGTAGGTCATTTATTTTCTTTAATGATGATTAGATTATTTCAAAGATGTGGTAATAAACCTATAATTTTAATTGGTGGTGGAACAGGACAAATAGGTGATCCTTCATTTAAAGACAAAAGTAGACCTATGATGAGCCTAGAAGCTCTTGAAAAAAATAAAGAAGGTATTAAAAAATCAATATCAAAATTTATTAAATTTGGTGATGGACCTACTGATGCTATTTTAGTTGATAATTTAGATTGGTGGAAAGATAAAAAATATTTGGAAGTTTTAAGAGATATTGGACCACATGTTTCTGTTAATAAAATGTTATCTTTTGAATCTGTAAAACTAAGATTAGCAAAAGAAGAACATATGAGTTTTTTAGAGTTTAATTATATGATTTTACAAGCCTATGATTTTTATCATTTATATAAAACTTATGGTTGTACTTTACAATTATGTGGTGGTGATCAATGGGGTAATGTTGTAGCTGGTGTTGAATTAGTTAGAAGATTAGAATATATAAATAATAATGTAGAACAAGGTGAAAAAAGGGAAGTTTTAGGTTTTTCTACTCCATTATTAACAGATTCTAATGGTAAAAAAATTGGTAAAAGTGAAGGCAATGCTATTTGGACTAATGAAGAGTTGTTGGATCCATTTGATTATTTTCAATATTTTAGAAATATGAATGATGCTGATATTATTAGATTTTTAAAAGTTTATACAGATTTTGATGTAGAATATATTGAAAGTATTAAAGATAAAGATATTAATGAATTAAAGAAAATGCTTGCTTTTGAAGCTACTAAAATATGTCATGGCGAAGAAGTTGCTAATCAATGTATGGAAAAAGCAAAACAAATTTTTGAAAATAATAGTTTTGAACATCTTGAAGTTTTTAAATATTCTGGCGATCCTTTATTATATGTTTTAATGAAAGAGTTAGGTTTTGTTGAATCTAATGGAGAAGCTAAAAGATTAATTAAAGGCGAAAGTATTAAAATTAATGATGAAAAAATTAGTGATGAATTTTATAAATTAACTGATGATCTGGTTGATTTTAAATTATCAATTGGAAAGAAAAAACATTGTAGAATTAAAAGATGAATAAACTAGGACTTATAGCAGGGCAGGGTGAACTACCCTTAAAAATATTAGATAAATGTAAAAGAGATAATATTGAAGTTTTTTGTGTTTTATTAAATGGTTTTGCTGATAAAGATAAATACAAAGATTTTAATAATATTGCTATTTCTTTTGGGCAAGTTGGTAAAGTTATAAATTTTTTTAAAAAAAACAATGTTGAAAATATAGTTTTTGCTGGTGGGGTAAAAAAACCTAGTATAGGGTTAATGAGATTGGATTTTAAAGGATTTTTACTTTTAAAGCAACTTTTAAAAAACAAAATGTTAGGAGATAATACAGTTTTAGAAACTGTGATATCTTTTTTAAATAAATATAATTTGAATGTTTTAGAAATTGATTCTATACTTGATGATATTAAATTGAATAAAGGCAATAATACAAAAATTAGTGCTAATGATTATATTGAAAATATTGAATATGGAAAAAATATTTTACAATCTTTGAGTGATTTTGATATAGGTCAATCAATAGTTATACAACAAAAAAATGTTATAGGTATAGAAGCAGTTGAGGGAACCGAAAACTTAATAAAAAGATGTAAAGATTTAAAATATAATAAAGGTCAAAAAGCAGTATTAGTTAAAATTAAAAAATTAAATCAAACTAGAAAAATAGATTTACCAACGATAGGGCCTGATACTATAAAACAAGTTTATGAAGCAGGTTTTGCTGGCATTGCTATTGATTGTGAGAATTGTATAGTTTTATCAATTGATAAAGTTATAGATCTAGCAAATAAATATAATTTATTTATATATGGTATCTAGTCAATTAATTCTACTAGTCCAGTTTCTATATGATAATTAGCACCGACTATATCTACATTTCCGCTATATATTTCTTTTTTTAATATTGGATCTGATTTTTTAATATTTTCAATTGTTTCTAATACATTGTATTTTACTGATAAATCAAATAATTCTTCTTCTGTTTTTGCTTCTTGTTCTGCTTTTCTTATAGCTGGTCTAATTTTTTCTATCATATTTTCTATATTTGGAGTATAATGTTTATCATTATCTTCTATTGCTGTTTTTACCGCTCCACAATTATGATGTCCTAAAACCATAATTAGTTTTACTCCTAAATGTTCTACCGCATACTCTATACTAGCTATACTTATTTCACTTAAAACATGTCCAGCAGTTCTAATTATAAATAAATCACCAATACCAACATCAAAAATTATTTCAACAGGAACTCTTGAATCCGAACAAGCAACCACAACAGCAAAAGGTTTTTGTTTATCATATACAGAACTTCTAGTATCTTGACATCTATTAGGATGTTCTGGTCGTCCTTCTATAAATCTTTTATTACCTTCTAATAATCTATTTATATATTCTTTTGTCATTTTTATTTTTTTTATTAACTGGTTTAAGTTTAAAAAAAGAAAAATAATTATCAATAAATACTTGAAATATTAAAATATAGTTTTATTATCATTTTATCATTAATAATAAATTATCATTTATGAGATTAAATATAGAAATTAACGAGAAATTACAAAAAGATATTAAAAATTATATTAATAAAAATAATTTAACAATTAAGGATTTTATTACAACAACTATTGAAAATGAAATAAAAAATAAAAACACAAAAAAAGTAAAAGATTTTACAGTTGCTATTATATGTGGTGGGCCATCTGCTGAAAGAGGTATATCTTTAAACTCTGCTAGATCCACAGCAGATCATCTTGAAGATAAAAATATAAAAATTGTTGTTTTTTATGTAGATAAAAAGTTAAATTATTATAAAATTAGTAGAGAGCAATTATATTCCAATACACCATCGGATTTTGATTTTAAATTAAAAACAGAAGGTAAATTTCTAACAGAGGCAGATTTAATTAATGAATTAAGAAATGTTACTATAGTTTTTCCAATAATACATGGTGATTATGGAGAAGATGGAAGAATACAAGAGTTTTTAGAAAAAAATAATATTCCTTTTGTTGGAACTAATAGTATTTCTTGTAAAAATAGTTTTAATAAAATTACTTGTTCTAAAATATTAAATGAATATGGATTTTTTAATTTTCCATCAATATCTTTTTTTGAAGATAAAAGAGAAAATGAAATATTGATTAAAAGATTTTTTGATTTGAATAAATTAAAAAAAGCAGTAGTAAAACCAGCCAATGGTGGATCTTCAATTGGAGTTCATTGTGTTTATACATATAAAGAAGCAATAGATAAAGTTAAATTATTATTTAGTGAAAATATGAGTCCTATTGTTATAGAGCCATTTTGCACTGGAAGAGAATTCACAATAGTTTTAATAAAAAATATAAAAACAGGAGAGCCGGTTGCTTTATTACCATCAGAAATTGAAATGAAATATGAAAATTATCAAATATTTGATTATAGAAGAAAATATTTACCTACTGCTCAAACTAGATATTATACTCCTGCTAGATTTAATGAAGAAGATATAGATAAAATTAGAAAATATTCTCAAGAAATATTTAAAATAATGGAGTTTAATGATTTTGTTAGAATTGATGGTTGGTTGTTAAATGATGGTAGAATATGGTTTTCAGATGTCAATATTGCTTCTGGTATGGAACAAAATAGTTTTGTTTTTCAACAATCTTCAAGAATAGGTTTTACACATAAAGATTTTGTTAGATATGTTTTAAAATCTGCTTGTTTAAGATATGGAATAGAAATGCCAGAAGAGGAAAAAATTGATAACAAAAATAAAAAGAAAGTAAATGTTTTATTTGGTGGAATTAATGCTGAAAGAGAAGTTTCTCTTATGAGTGGAACTAATATTTGGCTTAAATTATTAAAATCAAGTAAATATTTACCAACTCCATATTTGTTAGATAGAAATAATGATGTTTGGTATTTACCTTATTGTTATAATTTGAATCATACTGTCGAAGAAATATATGAAAATTGTGTAAATGCTAATAGTAATATAGAAGTTTCTCAAAAGCTTATTACTAAAATATGTAAAGAATTAGATATTGAAGAATATAAGTTAGAATTACCTATAAAATATTCTTTTCAAGAGTTTATAGAATTATGTAAAAAAGAAAATGCTTTTGTTTTTCTTGGGCTACATGGTGGTAAAGGTGAAGATGGAACTATTCAAAAAGAATTAACAAAGAATGGACTTTTATATAATGGATCAGACGAAAAAGGTTCAAGACTTGGTATGGATAAATATGAAACTGGAAAACTTATTGAAAGTTTAAAAGATGATGTGTTAATTACAGCGCCAAAAGTTAAGTTTAAAATAGGAGATTTTGAAGACTATAATAATGAAAAAGATTTTTGGGATAATGTAGTTAATAAATTAAGTAGTAATAGTTTTATAATTAAACCAGCAACAGATGGAAGTTCAGCGGGAACTGTTAGAATATATGATTTAAAAGATTTTAAGACTTATATTGATATATTGAAAGATAAAGCTCCATACATTCCTGCTAATACTTTTAAAAATCAAGGTAGTATAATAGAGATGCCAAGTAATAACGAACAAGATTTTTTATTAGAAGCATTTATTGAAACTGATGATATAATTATAGAAAATAATGAAATAAACTATAAACAAAATACAGGATGGTTAGAATTAACAGTTGGAGTTATAGAAGAGAATGGAAAATATCATTCTTTGAATCCTAGTATAACAATAGCAGAAAATAAAATATTAACTATTGAAGAGAAGTTTCAAGGTGGAACTGGGGTAAATATAACACCACCACCAGAAAATATAATTAATAAGGATTTATTAAAATTAATAAAAGAGAATATAGAGAAGGCTGCCAAAGTTATGGGATTAAAAAATTATGCCAGATTAGATATATTTGTTAATAATAAAACTAATAAAATAATATTAATAGAAGCAAATACATTGCCAGCTTTAACTCCTTCTACTGTTATATTCCATCAAGCTTTATGCGAAGGATTAAACCCTAGAATGTTTTTAGAAAAAATAATAGAAATGAAAAAATAATTTATTGACTTTATAAAAAAGTATTAATAATATTATGTCATTGAATATTTTAGTTTTATGATAACAATAAAGAGCAGAAGAGATTTTGTTAATATACAAAACAATTATGATAAAAAATATCATAGTGATATTTTATTAATTCTCATTAAAAAAAATATTTCTACTAGATTTGGTTATATTGTTAGTAAAAAGGTTGATAAAAGGGCTGTTGTTAGAAATAAAATTAAAAGAATATTTAGAGAGATTTCTAGAATGGCTATAAAAGATAATATTGTTTTAAATAATGATTATGAAATTATTGCTAAAAAAGATATTATTAATAAATCTTTTTGGGATATAAAAGATACAATTTACAGTTTATTAAAGGAACAAAAATGAATAATGAAATTATTAATATAGTATTAGATTTTTTAAAAGAAGCAGGAGAAATTGCCTTAAAATATCAAGATAATTTATCTGCTACTGCAAAACAAGATAAAAGTATAGTTACAGAGGCAGATTTAACTATTAGTAAATTGTTTAATGAAAGGATTAAAATATTTCTAGATACAAAACAACATAAGATTTTAGATGAAGAAAATTTGCCTAAAAAGGAAGATTTTTTTAATAATGATTGCGAATATTTGTGGACAATAGATCCAATAGATGGGACTACTACTTATTTTTATGGTTTTAATTTATGGGCGATAGGTATTAGTTTATATAAAAATTATGAACCATATATGGGTTTTATTTATCTTCCATCAATTAATGAATTAGTTTATACTGATAGTAAAAAAACTTATTATATTAAAAATGCTTTTAAAAATAATGAAATTAAAGAAGAATTAAAATTAAAGGATATTGAATTAACACCAAAAAGTGTTATTTTACAACACAGATTAAAAAATTATGATATAAATAAGTTTGTTATTTTAGATTTATATTCTTCTTATATATTGGGTTTTTATACATTGATAGGAAAGGGGGTTGCTAGTTTTTTTAACACTCCTATGAAATTATGGGATGTTACAGCTATATTGCCAATAGCTAAAAATATTGGTATGAGTTTTAAAAATATAAATAATAATTTTAATATTAATTCTTTAAAAGATATAGAAACAGATGACCAATGGCATCTTAATAATACATATATTATGTCCAATGAAAATCTTTGTGAAAAAATAAAAAAAGAATTATTTTTTTAATGTTTCGTTTTTAAACACTTTTAAATATTATATAATTTTTTATTATATAATATTTTTTTACTATATTTATAGTTTTTCTCGCATATTAAGATATTTTTTTTTATTTTATTGATTTTATATTTAAATAACTATTAAATCAATGTGTATTATAATAAAACATAAAATATATGATAAATAAAAAAAATGTATTACTATTATCTATACTATCTATTTTATTATTAGATAGTGGTTATAGTTCTATTTATGGGCAAGACAAAGGAGACGCTTTAAATAAGAGTAGTTTATTTTCGAAAAATATTACAAATTTTGAAAACACAACAGTAACACAAAACTTAACACTTCCAGAAAATATTACAAGTTTTGAAAATGTAACAACAACACAAAACTATTTTTCAAGAGCATACAATACAGCTAAAAATTATGTAAGCTCTGGTTTAAATAGTGCTTCAAATTATATTTCAAAAACTTATAATAATACAAAAAATTATTTATTAGGCAATGCAGAAACGGAAGCAAAAGCAGATTTATCTAATGATAATATGTTGTATTCTAATAGTGATAGTTTAAATTTATCTAATAGAAATATATCATCTTTTGATGTTGATGATTTTGCTACTTACAACTTCAATAAAGAATCAAGCAAAAATCTCGTTAAAAGAATAAAAAGAACTAATTTAAATGATACTGAAGATTTTTCTATTTCTTTAAATTATGATTATGTAAATAATAAATATATAATACATGAAAACGCTAAAAATATATCTATTGATCTAAATTATAAAAATATTCTTTATTCAAGCCTAGAAAGAATAGATTTAGCCGATAGTGATATATATAAATTTTCTATAGCATTAAAAAATAATATCGATATAATGAGTAACGACCTTTATGGCTTTAATGTTGATTTAATCGGTGTCGCTTCTTATTGGCATAATAAAGATAGTAAAGATAATAAAAATATTTATTCTGGTTATTTAGAAGCTGATTTAAATTATGACTATAATTTATTTAATATGGCAAAATTAACAACCAGTTTAAATAATGTTTTATATCTAAATAAAATACATAATTTATATCAAGTTAGTCCAACAATAGCTTTGAGTACCATAGATTCAATCATGTTTGTTAAACCTAAAATATATGTATCATATAATTTTAATGTTAATAATAAAAAAATTAATAGTAGTTATAATAATAAAGAATATGATAAAGATGGTACAGAAATTGGTTTATCCGCTTTATTGTTAGAGGGTAATATGGTTAATTTTGGATTAGAAGCTTCTAGAGAAATTAGTAAAAATACTAATAATATAGGTTGTTCCTTAAATCTTAATTTTTAATAAATAATTCTTTATTCAAATACACCATATGAAAATATGGTGTATCCCCCCAACTTTTTTTACACATTTTTCTTTTAAATCTACATACTATAAATATAAACATAATTTGAAATAATATTAAAAAACTACTTGACTTTTATGTTT
>CASELL010000023.1 GCA_949288805.1 uncultured Alphaproteobacteria bacterium
TAATAAAAATAATAAAAATAATAAAAATAAAGAAATATTAATAGATATAATAGCTACAGATGGTAATTATAGTTATAATAAAGTTATTAATACAAAAGGTATTAATAAAGATTGCAATAAACATATAATAAGTAAAAGTGAAAACAAGGACGAACCGATGGGAGCTTGCTCACAATCGGTAGCTTGCCGATCGTCCGCAGTTTGCTGTAAGAAACTTGTTTAGTTGAAGCATGGAACAGTAGTTTGAGAGGAACAAATACTATGTTTATTAGAAGAACTAAGTATATACTATAAGTATTAAATCTGTATATAATGAAATATTATTTTAGCAACATAAAGATTTTATAAAGAAAAATATAAGAGAGATAATAAACAATTATTAGAGAAAAAGTTGTATGTATAAATAGAGAGCAGTGCTATAATTTTTTGATTAGAGAAAATAATTTAAAACATTTATTATAATTACTTTATTTTAATAATATTAATTATTATTTATTTCAACATAATTTTTTAAGATATTAAAAAGATTTTCATTTAACAAATGTTCTTTTGATAAATCAAAAAAATCTTTGTTAACATCTTGAAGTAGGGGAGACAAAGATTTTACAATAAAATCATTTTTAAAACTTTTATCAATATGTTTTATAGAATAAATACATTCTTCAATTTCACCGACACATTCAAAAGGTTTATAATTATCAATGCCACACAATTCTTTATAACCTTGTAATTGACTTTCATCATCCAATAAATTTTTACCAAAAATTTTTACCATTTTTTCTTTGTTTAAGAAAACTGCTAAAATTAAAAAAACAAATCTACATTTATCACAATCACAACACCAATGATTCAATCTGTTTTCAATTTTAAAGTTTTTATTACAACTTGTAAAAACAGGATGATATTTTTCTAATCTAGAAAATAATTTAGCAATATGTAATTCACTTAATGGTCTTAAAAAAGAAACATATTCTAATTGAGTTAATACAAATTCTTTAATAAAACTATTTATTGATTTTTCAAATTCAAAAGATTTACTCCATTGATGATTTACAATTCTACCATCAAATTCTCTATTTCCAACATTAGCTGATCTTTCATTAGACATTAAAATAGTATTAAAATCATAAATTATACTACAAGCAGTCATTATAAAAGCAAGCACTCCACTAATAGGAACGTGGCCATTATAACCACCAATTTCATCTAATTTTTTATTTAATTCTAATAAGTTTTTACTGATTGTTCTAATAGGGTGAAAAGATTTACAACCAGATATTTCAATACTTTCTGTAATTGGTTTAGCAAGACCTATTGAACAAGTAATTATTTTGTTTTTATCAATAGCACTTTTTATAATTTCTAATGTAGTAGTAGAATCTTTACCACCACCAATAGGAATTAATATATTATCTTGTAAATCAATATTTATTGCTTTATTTTTTACATTTTCATCATAAGGAAAGTTTATTTTTAAATTTAAAATATTATTTTTACAAACAAACTCTCCTAGTCCATTATAGTAAAAATCATTGAAAAAATCTGCTTCTTTTTTGCTTAAAGTAAATGTTTTTATTTCAATATTTTCAGGGCAAAACAATTTATAATAACTAATACCACAAGCAAGATGTATATATTTAAAAACATTATCTAATGCTTGTAATTCTAATTCTGTAAATTGTTTTGTAGTTGGAAATTCAATTGTTTCTATAAAGTCTATACCATTATCAAAAGAATAGTATAGACTTAAAATATTGTTTTTAAAGTTATATTTATCAAATATAAACTTCATTTAATTATGCTTTATTGTTAGAACCAAAAACTGTTTCGTTTTTCTTTTTATACATTTCAGTTAAAGCTTTTCTAGCTTCACCTAGATAACCTCTTGGGTCAAATTTATCAGGATTTTCTGCTAAAAACTTTCTAATCATTGCAGTCATCCATAATCTTCCATCAGAATCTACATTAATTTTACAAACTGCTAATTTTGCTGCTTTTCTTAATTGTTCTTCTGGAACACCGAAGGCTTTATCAATTTTACCACCAAATTGATTAATTATAGCAACAGCATCTTGTGGCACTGAAGAAGCACCATGTAAAACTATTGGAAAGTCAGGTAATCTTTTAGAAACTTCTTCTAAAATATCAAATCTTAAAGGTGGAATATCTTCTTCTTTATCTACTTTAAACTTATAAGCACCATGTGAAGTTCCTATTGATATAGCAAGAGAATCTACTCCTGTTTTTTTAACAAAATCTTCTACTTCTTCTGGTTTTGTATAATGAGACATAGCAGAAGAAACCTCGTCTTCAATTCCTGCTAAAACACCTAATTCACCTTCTACTGTAACATCATGTTGATGAGCAAATTCTACAACTTTTTTAGTTAAAGCAACATTTTCATCATATGGTAAATGTGAACCATCTATCATTACAGAAGAAAAACCATTTTCTATACAATCTTTACATATTTCAAAATCTGCACCATGATCTAGATGTAAAGCGACTTGTATTTCTTTTAAACCTTTTTCTTTAGCTATTCTTTTCATCATATCAATAGCACCTTTAGCCATGCCTTTTAAAAGATCACTATCAGCATATTTTCTAGCACCAGCTGAAACTTGTAAAATTACAGGTGATTGACTTTCTAGACAAGCAGTAATTATAGCTTGTATTTGTTCCATATTATTAAAATTATAAGCTGGAACAGCATAACCACCTTTATAAGCATCATTTAGCATTTTCTTTGTATTAGAAAAACCTAAATCTTTATAACTTGTAGTCATAGTTTTTTCTCCAATTATTAATAAATTACATAGATATCCCAATATTTCTAGAAGCTTTTTGTTGTTTAACGACATTCTTTTGAGCTTTTTTATAGTCTTCTAGATATTTCTTTTTGTTTTCTTCAACAGCCCTATAATACATCATTCTTTTTTGTCTAGCTGTTTTTCTGGCTTTTTTAATTCTTTTGTTTATGGCTATTATTTTTGATATTTTTATATTTTTTATTTTATTTATATTTCTTGTTTGTAAAATACAACCAATTTTTTTTAATCTCTTTTTTAAAATTTTTAAATTCATTCTAGTCCTATGGAATCTCATAAAGAATCCTCTATTAATATGCATTCTTCTTAGTCTTCTTCTTAAAACTGTTCTTAACGCTTCCAAAGTTCTTCTTAAATTTCTTCTCATATTACTTCTCATTTGTAGTTCAAGAAAAAGCTCTTTCTTATAATCTCTTTCCATACCACCAATTTCTCTATGTAAATTTCTTTCTGATGTTCTTAGTCCCCAATCTCCACTTTCTTTTGGTCCACCTGTTTTTGAACCACTTTTTTTACCACTATCTCCTTTGTTGCTGTCTTTATCACTTTTTTTCTTAATTTTAATTAAGGATATTTTTTTCATTTTTTTTATGTAATTTTCTTTGGCTTCTTTATCTTTATCTCTATAATTTGAATCGTTATCGTCTTCTTCTTCTAATAATAAATTATCAACAGATTTTAACAATTGATCAATCATTTTATCGTATTCCTCGTATTCATCATCTGGAATACCATTGCTTCCTTTTTTTAACCTATCTATAATTATTTTTGTATTAGCTTTTTTTGGTTCAACAAAAGATTTTTCTGTAATTAGTTCTTTATTTCCATCTTCTTCATTTAAGACGCTTTGTAACATTTTTTTAAAGAACGACATAATTAAATACTAAAATTAATAAAGCAAAAATAATTCTATAATAAATAAAAATATATAATTTATTATTTTGTAAAAATCTTATTATTTTATCAACAAAAAGAAAAGAAAAAATAAAAGTAATTACAAAAGAAAAAACCAATATTTTATAATCACTATAAATATAATTTATGTTTTTATAAATGTCAAATACTGATGCACAAAAACTAATTGGTATGGATATAAAAAATGAAAATAATATAGCTTTATTTTTATTAAAACCAGATAACAAACCACCACTAATTGTTGTTGCTGATCTTGAAATTCCTGGAATTAAAGAAAACATTTGTAAAAAACCAATTTTTATACAATCTTTATAGGTTATATTATATAAATCTACATCGTTATTTATACTATTTTCTTTTTTTTCTGCAATAAACATTAAAATTGAACCAAGAATTAAAAATATTGCTATTGATATATTATTATATGTATATTTTTTTATTAAATTATAAAATAATAAACCAATAAAAATAGTTGGCAACATTGTAATTAATATTTTCATACAAAACAATATATAATCTTTTTTATATATATTTTTTATTATATCGATTATATAATATCTAAAATAAAATAGTAAATAAGATGTTATTGATAATTGAGAAAATGATAAAATCAAATTATTATTTATGTTTAAATTAAAAAATTGAGATATTAACAAAAAATGAGCCGTTGATGATATAGGTAAAAATTCTATAATTGTATTAAAAAATAACAGTATTGAAAGTTTTAAAAATAGCATCAATCCTCACATAATTCTTTCATTCTTTTATAGGCTCTTGATAAACCTTCAGTTGAATATGTATCAACTGTATATTCTCCATTTAATGTTTCACCTCTCGTTCTAATTATATTTGCTTTTAACATCTCTTTTATTATACTTTTGTCTTCTGCTGAATTTTTAGCCCAAGCATATTTACCTTTTGTAAACATTCTAAATTGTTTATTATCTATTCCAAGATAAATACTGCTTTTTAATTTATAATCATAATCAGCAAAAACACTAACTTCTTCTTTTTCTTTAGCCTTAAAATAAGCGATCATTATATATGGTTTTCTTTCTTTTTTATAATTACCAATTGTCTTTTTAGCAAAACTAGCTATATAACATTTTTTTTCACCACTTAAATCATCAATAAAATATACATTCCAATCATAAAAAGCACCATCAACCACAACATTTGATAAACTATTGCTAGCAAATGTTTTTGATGATATAATTATAAAAAATAAAGTAAATAATATCTTTTTCATAATAGTTTTAAATATTTACAACAATAATTTATATTTTTATTTATATTTTTCAATATTATATAAAAAACAATTCAGTCATAAAATAATTAGAAAGTAATATACCTATTGAAGCATAAACTATTGCATTAATTGTAGCTTTTCCAACTCCTTCTGCTCCACCCTTAGAATTAAAACCGCAATAACAACCAGATACAGCAACTATAAAACCAAAAGCTATTGACTTAATAATACCAGAATAGACATCTTCAAATTTTAAAAAATTAACTGTATTATTTAAATAAATAGATAAGTCAAATTTCAAACTTGTTACACTAGCAACTGTTCCTCCAAAAATACCAATAACATCTGCTATTAAAACCAAAAAAGGCATTGATATAGTAGTAGCAATTATTCTTGGTAACATTAAATATTTAAAAGGACATGTTGATAGCGTATAAAGAGCATCTATTTGTTCTGAAACTTTCATTGTTCCTATTTGTGCTGCAATTGAAGTGCTAACTCTTCCCGCAACCATCAATCCAACTAAAATTGGGGCTAATTCTCTTGTTATTGCTAAAACTACTATTGATGGAACTGTGCTTTCAGCACCATATCTATTAGCTCCAGCATAGGTTTGTAGGGCCATAACTGCACCAGTAAAAATTGCAGTTGCTGCTACAACAGGTAAAGAATAAAAACCTATTTCTAAAAATTGTTGACCTAGATTTTTAAAATACCATTTTTTACTAAAAATAGCTTTTAATGAGCTATAAATAAAGATAGAAACCCTACCTATCTTTGAAAAAATATTATCAAAGAAATTAATAGAGTCTCTACCTAGTTTTGTAATAATTTTCATATCAAAAATTATTTATTCCATAATAAAGTTACATCTAACATTCTGTTAGAAAAACCCCATTCGTTATCATACCAAGAACCGATTCTAACGAAATTACCTTCTAATACTTTAGTTTGAGTTTCGTCAAAAATTGAGCTATGAGTATCATGAGTAAAGTCAATAGAAACTAATTCTTCTTTGCAATAACCTAAAACATTTTTTAATTCGCCTTCGCTAGCTTTTTTAATGATTTCGTTAATTTCTTCTTTTGTAGTTGTTCTCTTAGCTTCAAAAGATAAATCTACAAATGAAACATCTGGAGTTGGAACTCTAATTGAAACACCATCTAATTTTCCTTTTAATTGTGGTAAAACCAAAGCAACAGCTTTTGCAGCACCAGTTGTAGTAGGAATCATAGAAAGACTAGCAGCTCTAGCTCTTCTTAAATCTTTATGAGCACAGTCAACTGTTCTTTGATCGTTAGTGAAAGCATGAATTGTGGTCATATGACCTTTTACTATACCAATTTCTCTGTCTAATATTTTAGCAATAGGAGCTAAACAGTTAGTAGTACAAGAACCATTAGATATAATTGTATCATCAGCTTTTAAGTCTTCGTTATTAACACCAAAAACTATTGTTTTTACACCTTCACCTTTTGCTGGGGCAGATATTATAACTTTTTTAGCACCAGCATTTAGATGTTGTCCTGCTGAATCTTTATCTGTAAAAAGACCTGTACATTCATAAACTATATCAATTCCAAGTTCTTTCCAAGGAAGATTTTTTACTTCTCTTTCTGAACAAACTTTAATTGTTTTTCCATTTACAATTAAATTACCATCTTTAGTTTCAACAGAACCACCAAAATGTCCGTGAACTGAATCGTATTTTAATAAGTGTGCATTTGTTTCAATTGGAGTTAAGTCATTTATAGCAACTATTTCTATATCTTTATACTTTTCTAGATTTTCGAAATAAGCTCTAAAAACGCATCTTCCTATTCTTCCGAAACCGTTTATAGCGACCTTAATAGTCATAATTGTCTCCTATTAATTATTAATTAATATTAAAATTATACTTATTTACTTGTTTATTAAAATAAATAAGCGCTTTTTGAAATTCTGTCAAAGATAGTTTGGCAGTAATTTCTCTAAACCCATTTACAGATGTGTTATCCTTAATGGTAAACCTTAAATACATATTCATACTGTTTTGTAATTGATTATAAATATTGTTTACATCTTTTTGACTAAAACTAACTAAATTATATTTATTAACTATAAAATTGTTTGAAGTTATTAATCCATTTCCATCTATTTTAATAAAAAATCTTCTGTCATAATAACCATCTTCTGAAACTATTAATATTTTATTATTATTTGATTGTGGGTTAACAAAAAAAGTTGTTTTTTCAGTAATTTCAGCAAATAATCTGCATCTAACATAATTTAGCATTTCATCGTCTTCACAAGAAACATTCCAAACATCAAAACTTTTATTAATTATTTTTCTATTTTCTATAATTTCAGCCTTAGAGCTAAAATTAATAATTAATAAGACAAGAAAAATAATTCTAAAAATCATAAAATAAAAATAAAATTACTACAATAATAATAAAATTATTAATTCTTTTTTGCAATATATTTTTAGCTATGATATATAATAAAATTATTTTTATTGACTTTTTTAAAAAAAACATATATAATTAGTAGTATTTATTAATTTTAATTGGAGAAAGAATGAGTGAAAGAAAAATACGAGGAATTGAAAATTTGAAAGATAATCATCTTGATATAAATCGTGTTATTGATAATTTAAACAAAGTTATTTATGAACTAAGTGGAGGTGATAGGCCTTTGGTAGCCCAAAAAATGACTGAAAGTAGCCAAAACAATACTACTACTAATAGTAATGATGTTAATCGTATTTTAGACCTAATAAATGAAATCAATGGAGGAGACAAGAATCCTTTTTGTATTCATAAATAGAATTTAAATAGATTTTAATAACTAAATTATAAAATTTTAATTATTAAAATACTTCCATATAGCATTATAACATAAAAATACTAAAAAATAAGAAATACTATTATAAATAGGAGTATTTAATTACATAACCATTGAACTACTTCAAAGAAAAAGAAAAACTAAAATTGATAGTTGTTAGAATTAAATAACCACCCCTCGGGGTGTTTTTATTATTATGTATTTTTAAATTGATTATTTGTTCTTTTTTTCCATTTTTTTCCTTTGTTCTTTTATTTTTTTTTATTTTCCTTTATTTTTATTTATTTTTGTTCTTTTTTT
>CASELL010000024.1 GCA_949288805.1 uncultured Alphaproteobacteria bacterium
TATATGCCTGACTTAAACGAACCTGGAGCAGTTAAAGACGGAGAAGTTGAACTTGTTGCTGGTGTAGCTTTAAAAAATACTAATAAAGCTGGTGTACTAAGAGGAATACAAGTAGAAGCTGGTGAATAAGGAGGAGTATAAATGAAATTTAAAAATTTAGAAACTCAAAAAATAATTGAAACTAATGATAAAGATAGAATTGAAAAATTAAAAGGCTATCCTGATAAGTTTCAAATTATAGAAGAAGTAAAAAAAGAAATTGTTCAAGAAGTGAAAAAAAATGAAGTTAAAGAAAATAAAAAAACAAAATAAAAAGGAGAGGTTAGAATGATATTATTGGCAGACTATAATTTTTATTCGAATAATTACAAGGGTCAGTTATCTTCTGACCTCTTTGAAAGTTTAATCCCTAAAGCAAGTTTTATTATAAAATACAATGTAAATAGAGAAATAGTAGAAGAAGATGCACAGAATGAAGACGTGAAAATGGTGGCTTGCGAATTAGTCGATTTATTAAAAGCAAATGATGTAACCTTAAATGATAAAAATGTGCAGTCTTATTCAATAGATGGAGTTTCTGAAGTTTATGGCAAATTAAGTAAAGAACAATTCGATAAAGAAAAGTTTAAAATATTAGATATGCTTCCAATAGAAATGAGGCGATATTAATGAATAATTTTCCAATGCAAAAAATAACAATATATCATAAAGAAAATAATAGATATATAAGATATATAAAAGATGCTAGTTATAGAAACACATCAATATTGAATAGAACTAATACAGGAACATCAAACATTGATAATGCTTTAATTAGAATATTTGATATTAAAGAGCTAGGCGAAACATGGAACGTCACTAAAGAAGATATTATTGTAAACAAAGAAGTGACTGATGAAGTAGAAGGAACAACGCCTCTTACTCAATTAACTAAAAAATATGGGAAAGAAAATGTGCATAAAGTTACAAGCATTGATAAATTTATTTTCGGAAAACAGCTTGACCACATTAAGATAGGAGCGGTGTAGATGGCTATTAAATTTGAAAGTAAACCTGCACTTCAATTAGAAAAAGATTTAGGAATATCAGAAGGTGGCAGAGTTCAAGCAAAAGCTGATGAGTTAGTAAGAAATAACTTAATGGCGTATGTATCTAAAGATGAAGGAACTCAAGAGCAAAGTATTAAAATCGCCACAGTTCTTGGAAGTGGCAAAGTTATAATAAATGTAACTTATGCAGAATATCAAGCTTATTCAAAAAAGATTAAAAAAAGAGTAGGCAAAAGAGGAACACAACCTTTTGAAAGAATGAAAGCTGATAAGAAAGACTCTATTTTTAGACAATTAGAAAAATATTCAAGAATGACTGACAGATAGGAGGATTTTATGGATAATGTAACGAAAGCAATAAATAAATGGTTGTTAGATTATGAACCTATTCTTGGAGTTGCGCAAGTTGAGGAAATTCATACTGAAGAATATTCAGATACTGTGAAAAATTTGGCTTTACAAAGAACTGGAATTGAAGAACTTGCTAGATACTATAAGGGTAAAAAAGAACAATATCAATATATGCTTTTTTTAAAATCAGAAAGTGAAGATGATGAAGCAAGAATAAATAACTTAGATTGGTTAGATGATTTTAGGGATTGGATTGAAAAACAAATTGAAAAAAGAAATTTTCCTATTATAGAAAATAAAAATTGCGTTTTTATAAAAAGCGCAAACACTTTAACTTATCAAGTAAGTGAAGATGGAAGCATTTCTGTTTATAGCTTACAATTATATTTTGATATAAGCACATTAAATTAAAAAGGAGGAATAAAAAATGGCAGATACATTAGAAAAAGATGTAATGGCGTACGACGAGGCATACTATTTAGATGTACAGCCTGAAAAAGGTGCTGAAGCGACGGCACAAAATGAATTAATGAATGTTGGTTTTACATCATTGGAAGAAAGCACAAATCCAACAGAAGTTTCAGTGCAATACATCGGCGATAAATCAAAAACAAATAAAGTAACTGGATATGATAATCAATTTGCTTTTGAAACAAATTTAATAAAAAATAATAAAGTTGTAGAATATATAAATAATATATTTGAGAAAAGACTAACTGGAGCAGATGCTGAACAGAACTTAACAATCGTAAAATTATGGAAACCTGTCGCTGATGGAGAGGCAACAGAATATGAAGCAAGACAAATTAAGACTTCAACTGTGCTAGATACAAAAACTATAACACCAGGAGAAAACATTAATTTAAGCGGAACTTTTAAAGGCGTTGGAGATTTTGTATATGGAAAATTTGATACAGCAACAAAAACTTTTACAGCTGACGAAGCAGTAATGAGTGAAATGCAAAGAACAAGTTTATTAAATGATATAGAATAAGTTAGTTGAAACATAATAGAAAAGGAAGGAAATTATGGAAAATAAAGTTTATAAAATTGGATATGAGGATACAGATAAGAAAATTGAAGTTGATATATATGGATTAATATTTGAAGTTAAGAATACAGATAAAATTGATGAGATACAAAGAGAAGGAAAAAAAGATAAAGAAATATTAGAAGAACAAATTGAACTATTATTAGGAAAAGGAAGTATTGAGAAAATAAATAAAAAGAGAATAGAAGACGGACATGATGAAATATCAATAGAAATAGAAATAGCTATTCTAGGATGTATTTTTGAAGCATATTATAGCGAAACAATAGGAAACTTTACTGGAAGAATTTCTAAAACTATTGGAAATATGAATAATAGTTTAAATGAAATGGAAAGTTTAAATAGATTTGAAAGAAGAAGTGCAAAGTATAACAATAATTATTATAGAAGAAATAGAAGGAGATATTAAAAGATGATTATGTTTCAGAAGCTACCTTATTCCGTATTTTTAAAAAATAGAAAATATAAAATAAATGTAGACTTCAGAAAAATGATTGAGTTTGAAAATATCATGCAGGATAAGACATTGCCTAAAATCGACAAAATCAAGAAGCGGTTTACAGCAGTTTTATCCTGCTTTTTTTAATGATTTTGAATTTTATGAATTAATACAAGATAAGGAATTATATAAAGAAGCATGTGAGAAATTAATTTGGTTCTATCAATGTGGAAGAAAAGATTATACAGAAAATAGAGCAAGTGGGAATACAGCAAGGGCGTCACAAATATTTTCTTATGAATATGATGACGAATATATTTTTTCTGCATTTTATCAAGAGTATAGAATTGACTTAACTTGTGAAAAGCTTCATTGGTGGAAATTTAAAGCATTACTAAAATCATTAAAAGATGATGTTCAATTTGAAAAAATCAAAAGTTATAGAGCGTATGACGGTGACGATAAAAATTTGAAACAATTAAAAGAATTTTATAAGTTACCGCTTCCAGAAAGTGAACAAAGAAGATTAAAAGCGCTTTATGATATGTTGAAATAGAAGTCTACGGAAAGGATAAAAAATGGCAGTAGCAGGAAGCTTGACGTATGATACCAAGATTGACAGTAAAGGTTTTGAGAAGGGGCTAAAAGGATTAAACACAACAGCGGTAGCAGTAGGAAATGTAGTAGCAGATGCATTTACAAAAATGACGTCAACTGTTACAACGGCAATTAAAGAAGGAATTAAATATAATGCAACAATAGAACAATTAAAAACTTCTTTTGAAGTAATGACAGGTTCAGCAAATAAAGCTACGGAAATTGTAGAAAGATTAAAAGATATTGGAGCTAAAACACCTTTCGAATTTACAGGACTTGCTGAAACTACGCAACTATTGATGAACTATGGCTTGTCAGCAGATGATGCAATTGATAAAATGATGATGCTAGGCGATATTTCACAAGGTTCAGCAGAAAAAATGAACAGAATTGCTATGGCTTATGGACAGATGAGTTCTGCTGGAAAAGTATCACTTGAAGATATTAAACAAATGATTGAAGCAGGATTTAACCCATTGAGAGAAATATCAGACACGACTGGTGAAAGTATGGCTAGTTTATACGATAGAATAAGCGATGGTAAAATTTCAGTTGATGAGATTACCGCTTCAATGGAACGTTCAACAAGTGCAGGTGGAAAGTATTTTCAAAGTATGGATAAACAATCACAAACTTTGAATGGGCAATTATCAACTTTAAAGGATAATTTCAGTAATTTTTTAGGAACAGCTTTAGAGCCAGTCAATGAAATTTTAACGCAGAAAATATTACCACAATTAAATGAACTTCTATCAAGTGCAAGTGAAGGAATTCAGAATATAGACTTTAATAAATTAATAGACGAGTTGAATAGATTACTTGCAGTTGTAGAGTCAGTTGGCGTTGCTTTCTTGGCTTGGAAAATTGGAGGAATAGTTCAATCTTTAGTAATAACTTTTCAAAAAGCACAAGTTGCATTATCTTTATATACGTTGACGGTAGGAAAAGCAGGAATTGCTCAAGGAATAATGAATGGGGCTTTATCGGCGACAGAAGTATTGATTGGGTTACTTACTGGAAAAATAACACTAGCTCAAGTAGCGACGGGGTTATTAGCAAAAGCTCAAGCAATGTTAAATGCTGTTATGAATGCGAACCCTATAATGCTTATAATTACAGCAATAGGAATTCTTGTAGGAGCTATTCTATACTTATGGAACACAAATGAAGACTTTAGAAATGCAGTAGGGGCAATATGGGATGCAATTAAAAGTGCATTCGAGACAGCAATAAATTTCATAGTAAATATTTTTAATACTGTAATTGATTTCGTGAAGAAAAATTGGAAAAACTTACTTTTATTAATAGCAAATCCTTTTGCTGGAGCTTTTAAATTATTATATGATAATTGCGAAGGCTTTAGAAATTTTATAGATGATTTTGTTGAGAGCATAAAAGAATTTTTAGTTGAGTTTTTCACAGAAACAATACCAGCCTTTATACAATCAGTCATTGAATGGTTTATGAACCTACCTTATAATATCGGATATGCAATAGGAACAATTATTGGATATTTTTTAAATCTTGGAGTTAGTCTATGGAACTGGGTTACTACAGAATTACCTCAAATAATTCAATCAATAATTGATTGGTTCGCAAGTTTACCAGGAAGGATTTGGGAGTTTTTAACTAATATTATAACAGACATAGGCAATTGGGGATTAAATGTATTAACAACTTTAAACGACTGGATAGGACAAGCAATTAATGCAGTAATAAACTGGTTTAAAAGTTTGCCAGGCAAAATTTGGACATGGCTACAAAACGCAATAAATAAAGTAAAAGAATTTGGAACTAATATTGTAAATAAAGCAAAAACGGCGGCGAAAGATTTAGTAGATAAGTTTGTAGAAAAAATTAAAAAATTACCTGACGACTTGAAGAATTTAGGACAGAGCATTGTTGAAGGATTATGGAATGGAATTAAAAATGCTGGAAACTGGTTATGGAATAAAGTTAAAGAATTTGCACAAGGAGTAATTGACGCAATAAAAGAACAATTAGGAATTGCCTCACCTTCAAAAGTAGCAAAAGAAATTCGGAAAATTCGTTCCACAAGGTTTTGCATTAGGAATTGAAGCTGATACAGACGAAGCAATAAAAGCAGTAAAGAGTATGACAGATGACATTGAGGGGCAAATGAGAAAAGCAGTTACAGCTGAAATGGGAGATATAAATAGTAAAGCTTCTGTAAAAGCTAATAATAGTTTATTAAACGTAACTACTTTAAATATAGCAGTAGACGGAAGCGTAGATATTGACGGAAAGAGAGCTGGAAAAATTCTTGCTCCTGAGATAACAAAAACTTTCAGAACAGGAGGTGTAACAGCATAATGTATGCTTTAGTATATAACAATAAAGCTTTTAAAATACAAGATAAATATACAATTTCAAACTCAAATAATGAAGTCAAATTTAGTGATGTTACAATAGATTTTACAGGAAAAACTATTGAAGATATTCCTTTTAAGTATCAAAAAATGGAGATAAGAAGAAGCGAAAATGAAGCTGATATATTAAATGGAGAAATTATTTTTGTTGGATACTTAGACGAAATTAAGTTACCAGATATGAAAATGAAAGATGAATATAGAACTTTAGAACTTACTTTATTATCTCCGCTAAAAATGGCGACAGTTAGAACAGTTTCAATTATAGGAACTTTAAAAACAGAAGAAGCAATAAAAAGAGCTTTACAACCTTTATTAGATGATGGTTTTATAATTAAAGAAATGGATAGCTTTGAAGGGCAGATTTCTTTGAACTTTATTATGGAAACCGTTGAAAATTGTATGAATAAAATTTGTTCAAAAAAGAATATTTTCTGGTTTATAAATGAAAAAAGAGAAATATTCATAAGAAGTATTGATTTAATGTTATCAAGAGAGCCAGTTTTGACAATAGACGAAAATAGCAAGTTATCAGAAATAGGATTAGATGAATTTGAACCCGAGATAGAAAACATTGATTATGCAAATATAATAAATATAAAAAATATAAGATTAATATATCAAACTAGTTTTGCAGAAATATATAATGATGATGGGGAGGCAATTGCCTATGATTATGGAAACTATCCGATACTTCCAGCAGGTAAAATAATAAATCCAGGAGATACAGTTGAATTTTTAAATCCAGTTATCGTAGATGAAAAAACATTAAGGGAATACATTGCAGAATTTTATTCAAATCAAGATGAAACATTCGATGAATATAATTTTTATTGTTTAAAAATTAATTTAGACGATACAGACCCAAATTATCCAATAGAAGAGTACCCAAATTGGGATATATATATTAGCACATTTAGAAATATGGGGGATTTATATAATAAATTCAATATATCTTCGGCAGTGACTTTTAGTGATGATACAGAAGAAGGAGAAATTGTTCTGCAACGCGACCAAACATTAAAAAATTTAATTACTGGCTTCAAATATAATGGGACTAAACCCTATAAAATATCTGGAATTATAACGGATACAGGATTAAGAAAAACTAATTTAAAATTCATGCATACACAAGAAATTGAAAAATTAAAAAGTATTATTTCTGATAGTGGGCAAATAGAAAAGACGGTTGATTACAATTTGAAGTGGACGTGGTGGAAGGATTTAGCTGAATATGCAAAAAATTTAATAGTTCAAAATACGAATTTAATTAATGAAATTTCTTTACATTTTACTAAAAATATTAATTTTAAAATAGGAGATATTATTCAAATAAAAATGCCAAATTATTATACAGAAGGTTTTTTTGCAGTAACAGAAATAGAAAAGATATATAAAAATGATGAAGATATAGAAATTGATGTTATAGTAAAAAATTCAAATTTCGTAAGCACCTACATTGATATGTTTAGACCTGAAGAAAAAGAAGAAAGTGAAGAAGATATTAACAGCATATTAGTCGGAGTTTTATCAGATGAAGGAATTCAAGAAAAACATTCTATTGTAGAAAGGGATGATAATAATGGAAATTAAAAACGACTGTATAGAAATAAAAATAGGCAATAAAAAATATGAATTTAAAAATTTAATATTAGATACCTATTTACAAAAGTTCGTTCATAGTCAATTAGTATCGACTGATGACAATGTAAGATTGAGAAGAAATTTAAAAACGATTGGAATTAAATTTGATGAACCGATAAAAGATATTAATGAAAAAAGCAAAATAAATATTTTAGAAAGTGATATCGTTACTTATTCGGCTTCATTATTTGAAACAGTTGAAGGTGCTGAAAAAAATATATATATTAATTATAGATACAATATACCATATAGCACAGTTGGTTCAAATGTCTATTATATTGATATAGATAAACTTAATACTGAAGAAAATGTTGCAATATACAGCCTAGAAAAATTTAAAGGCAAAAAAATTGCACAAATTTTTTTCGCAAGTTATTGGATAGGACTTAATAATAATCCATTATATGTTGATGCTATTTTAGATGTTTCTAATTTTAATATTTACATACAGGAAAATCAAGATATATATATTGTTAGAAAGGATATGATTACAACTGATGCTATTTTTTATACAAATAATAAGGAAATAAATTATCCTGAACATTTAAGTCCAATAAAAGTATTAGATATTTTTAATCAAGGAGAAATTTCTTATGAATATGAAGAAGGTGCTTATATTGGTACTAAAGCACATAAAGCATATTCACAATTATATAGCATAGGATTTTCAAATAGTATAGATAAAATAGAAAATGAATTTATAAATGGCAAAGACTTTACAGCAGTTGAAGAAAATAATAAATTAAAAATCACCAATATAGAAAATAAATATTTAGGAAGATTAATCTATTCTCATATTAATGTATTTCCTTTATTAAATTTATATCCTCTACAAGAAAAATTCAAATATATTGTATATAAATATAAGCTTTTTCAAGATTATATTTTATATTATGATGTTACAGAAGATAGCTGGGTTAGAGAGGATAGGGACACGGGATTATATTATTTACAAGCTAAAGAAATTAATTTATCAAAAAATAAAAATGTTGATTTAATATTAAGTTATGATAGAATATAGGAAGGAGGATATTATGGTTACTTTTGAAAATGGACAATTAGTAGAAGGACAATTTGATTTAACTGGAGCTTATATAGAAATTAATGGCGAAAAGCATTATTTATATGTTCCGAAAATTGAAGGAACAACGCCTATTACAGCAGAAAATTTGAATAAAATGCAAAAAGATTTAATTGAATATAGAGGAGAAGAAACAATTACAGCAAGAAATATGACAGAAGATATGGAATTCACGTTAACACAAAATTATATCGTAGGAAACGATAGTTTAGAACTTTATTTAGAAGGAATGCTATTACAAAAAGATGTTCATTATAAAGAAGGTAAAATTGATGGCACAAGTCAAGACGGAGACGAAACGAATAGAATTACTTTGTTGAGTTGGGGAAAATTATCAAGAGATTATACGCTTACTGTAGTTACAAAAGGAATTTTTTAAAGGAGGGAATAAAAATGAGCAGACCTGAAATATTAAATGCAATAGACGATACAGGCTGGATAGATTTAGAGTTTTCAAGTGATTTTGAAAATTATAATGGGGCAGCAAGTAATAACCCAAAATACAGAAAAATAGGAAATGTTGTTATGTTACAGGGTTTAGCTACACCAGTTGCTAAAACGCCAGCAGATACTACGCTACTAGAATTATTTACTATACCTGTAGAAATAAGACCATCAAAAGTTTTTTATCAGGTGTGTCAAGGTACAAGTGTTAATAAGTGGCTTTTAACTGTTAATACTAATGGCAGTGTTAGTTTTTCAAGGTATGGAACTTCAGGCTGGGCTTCAGCCAATCCAGGAAACTGGTTGCCTTTCAATATAGTATATTTTATAGGTTAATAGGAGAATATTATGAAAAGAAATAAAATAATAATTATAATATTAATATTACTTTTAATATTATTATGCTTTAACTTTATTTATTCTATAATATCGGCTATTGACTATGAAAAAAGAAAAGAATCTGGAAATGAACGATGGTTTCAAGTAGAGAATAGAATTATAGAATATGAAGAAAAAGTAAATAAAATAGAGGAGGAAGTTAAAATATGGAACAAATGACTCAAATAGGACAATTGATAGGCACTTATGGAATAAGTATTGTTATTGTGATTTTGTTCTTATGGGATTATATAGTTGAAAAAAAGAAATTACAAGAAGACCAAGAAATAATAAAAAATACTTTATTGACAGTAGATAAAACTTCCAATACAATTGCTAATTGTTTAATTGAGATGAAACAGACAAACTTAAACACCGCAAAGTCGTTAGAATTATTGCAAAAGCAAATGGAAACTACAGATAAAAAAGTTGATATTTTACTTGAAAGGGGGAAACTATAGTGAATTTAGTAGAAGCAATACAAAATTATATTAAACCCGAATTATTAGTATTAATATTTGTACTTTATTTTATAGGAATTGGTATAAAAAATACAGAAAAAATAAAAAACAAATATATACCGATTATTTTAGGTTGCATAGGAATTATTATATCTGCAATATATGTAGTAGCTACAAGTGATTTTAATGGATACCAAACAGTTTTTATGGGAATTTTTACAGCGATAGTTCAAGGAGTGTTAGTATCTGGAGCATCAGTATATATTAATGAATTAATTAAACAGAATAAAAAGGAGGTATAAATATGTCTTTAAATGGAATTGATATAAGTAAATGGCAGAAAGGAATAGACTTGTCTAAAGTTAAATGCGACTTTGTAATTATGAAAGCAACAGAGGGCAAAAGTTATGTAGACCCATGTTGCGACGGCTTTTTTCAAAAAGCTTTAAAATTAGGAAAAAAACTTGGAGTATATCACTTTGCAAACAATTCAGATAATACAGCTAAAGAAGAAGCTGATTGGTTTATAAAAAATACTAAGGGATATATAGGAAAAGCTATACCTGTTTTAGATTGGGAAGATAATGTCAAAAGCGATGTTGATTGGGCATTAGAGTGGCTGGAAAGAGTTGAAAAAGCTTATGGTTGTAAACCTTTAATTTATATGTCAGAAAGTGTTGTTAATTCTTACAATTGGAGTAAAGTTGCAAAAGCTAATTATGGACTGTGGGTTGCGAAATATAGAGATAATGAAAAAGACTATAATTATGACATGAGCAAGGCTGGAAGTAAACCTTCTGTGAAGCACTGGGATTTTTGTGCTATGTGGCAGTGGACTTCAAGTGGAAGATTAAATGGCTTTAATGCAAATATAGATTGTGACATTTTTTACGGAGATAAAAACGATTGGGATAAATATGTAGGCAGTAAAGAAGTTGCAGATACAGAAAATAATTCTACGGTTAAAGGAACAACTTTAAAACTAGTTGAAAAAACAATGAAAGGCGACTTCGGAAATGGTGATGAAAGAAGAAAAAAACTAGGTGATAGATATAATGAAGTTCAAAAAGTAATTAATCATATTGATGAAGCTAGTGCTAACACTTTAGCAAATGAAGTAATAGACGGGAAATACGGCAATGGAGAAACTAGAAAAGTTGTTTTAAGCAATAGATACGAGGAAGTTCAAAAAATCGTCAATAATTTAGTTGATGGAAAAACAATAACTTATTACACAGTAAAAAAAGGAGATACTCTTTCAGAAATTGCACAAAAATATGATACAACTGTAAATGAATTAGTAAAAAAGAATAACATAAAAGATAAAAATAAAATATATGTAGGTCAAAAGATTAAATTATAGTTGTATTTTTGAAGTAAAAATGTTATAATTTAGTTGCGATTAATTCTTGGAATTTTCGTTTTACTTCACAAAAAAGGAGCAATGCTCCTTTTTTTATTGACAAGAATAAATTGGAATAGTATAATATAAGTATCTACCAAACAAGAGGAGCTATTGAAATTGATTTTTTTAAATCAAAAGCAATAGCTTTTTTGTTTGCAAAAAAACAAAAATTAATATATAATTAAAGAGGGAAAGGAATTCAAAAATATGGAACTAATTATTGGACAGATACCTGAAGCTATATATTTTTCACTTTTTATGATTTATGCTAAAAATATTAAAACAAAAAGATTATTACTGACTGTATTGTTGACCTTAGAATATATATTATTGACTAGATTTTTAGTTCTAAATATATGGTTTCAGATAATATATACTTTTTTATCATATATGATTTTGAAAATCCTTTATAAAGAAAAAGCACAAATAACAGATATATTTTTATTTACTTTTTCTACGATAATATTAGGTATTTTTTCAGTACCATTTTTAATATTAAATTTATATGTAAAAAATATTTATTTATGTTGTATTATTTCAAAAGTGATATTATTTATTTCTTTTATTTTTTATAAAGATAAAATAAATAAATATTATATTAAAATATGTAAACTATGGAATAGAAACGATGCAGAAAAAAGAAAAATTAAGAGTTTAACCTTAAGAAATATATGTATTGTGACTTTCAATATTATATTTATTTTAGTAAATATATCTTTATTATTTGCTAAACGGATAAGGAGGTGAACTATATGAATACATGGTGGGGATTAGGTTCTATTGACGGGGAATAGGAGAGAATATGAAAAAAATTAAAAATAAGAAGTTAGAAAGTGTATTAGCATTTCTAGTTGAATTAATTGAATTTACTATAATCTCAATAATTGCAGTAAAATTATTGAATACAAGTATAATAGATTTAATAATAATTTTATTAACTTTTTTCATTAGTAGATTTAGAATTGGAAGTGCTGGACATT
>CASELL010000025.1 GCA_949288805.1 uncultured Alphaproteobacteria bacterium
ATTTATGGATGAATATGAAAGATATATTTAAAAATATAGTTAAGTATTGTTTATATTCTGGGGAGTCGGTGGATACAAACAATTATTAGGCAATGCCTAGGAGCTTCTGTTGACAGGTGCTCCCGAACCCCGTTTTTGTAGCTAAATGCTAAAAAGCAAAAATATTTCTATTGAAATATAGTCCGAAGACTAAGCAGCTACAGCAACATTGTTTGCAACATTATCGTTTGCATTTAATTTATTTGAACTTTTACGGTTGTATCTTACCGGATAAAATTAATACCTTTCAATGCATGTCAAAGCTATTTCACCCCCATAATGGTGGAGGTGTCGGGTACCGCCCCCGAGTCCAAAACATCTATTATGTACAACATTTATTATCATAGTCTTGCGACATTTATATTATACAATATTATTTTAATTTTTCAAGAAAAAATTTAAAAATATTAAAAAATGATGGTGGGTCTGGGTGGACTTGAACCACCGACCTTTGCTTTATCAGAGCAACGCTCTAACCACCTGAGCTACAAACCCGACTGGTGGGAAGAGAAGGATTTGAACCTTCGAACTCAAAAGAGGGCAGATTTACAGTCTGCTGCCATTGACCACTCGGCCATCTTCCCGACCTTGTTATATTTTATAAAAACAATTTTAAAAGTCAATAACTTTTACACATTTAAAACAGATTAAAATATTCTAAATTCTTCGTTTTTATTTAGATCAACATTTAAAACAAATCCCATTGATATTAGTGTAGAAGCAGTTATACTTCCACCATAAGATAAAAATGGAAAAGGAGTCCCAACAACCGGCAACAATCCAGTTGTCATCCCTATATTTATAAAAAAATGACAAAATAAGTTTATAAATATTCCAGCAACTATTATCTTACCATAAGAATGGTTACATTTTGTTATTATATATAATAAAAACATAAATAAAATTATAAACAACATTATGACAAAAACACTACCTATAAAACCAAATTCTTCTGCCAAAATTGTAAATATAAAATCAGTATGTTTTTCTGGTAAAAATTCAAGTTGTCCTTGTGTTCCATTTAAATAACCATTACCCCATATTCCACCTGAACCTATTGCTATTTTTGATTGTATTATATTATAACCAGAATTTAATGGATCGCTTTCTGGACTTAAAAACGTTAAAACTCTTTGTTTTTGATAGTCATGAAGCCCATAATTCCAAATAATAGGAATACAACATAATCCAATAACAAAACACAAAATAAATTTCCAAAATTGAACTCCAACAAAAAATAATATCGAAAAAAATATAGCACTTAATATCAAAGCTGTTCCTAAATTAGGTTGTTTCAATATCAATAAAACTGGAACAATATACATTAAAATTGGTATTATGAGTTTTTTATTTTTTTTTATTTCATTTAATGATAGTTGATAAAAATATCTTGCCAATCCTAATATTAAACATAATTTCATTATTTCAGATGGTTGTATTCTAATTATACCAAGATTTAACCATCTTGTAGCCCCCATAGATTTATAACCAACAATTTCAACAAGTAATAATAAACAAACTCCCAAAAAATAAATTATATAAGACATCTTAAAAAAGAATTTTATATTAGTAATAGATATTAAAAATGATACTGGCGCAAACAAACAAAAATAAATTAATTGTCTAACTACCCATGGTTTCATATTTCCACCACTAGCAGAATATAATATCAGTAAACCACATAAAAAAATAAACAAAATAATAAAAATTAAACCTTTATTCAATCTTTGTACTTTTTCAAATATATCATTTTTATTAAAATATATCATTTTTTATACTCCTCTTCCCTAATAATTTCCCTTAAATATTGTTGAATTTTTCTCTTGTTATTTTTAATACTTAAAGACATAGCGTCATCTCCATTTAGATTTTTAATATGAACATCAGCTCCTTTTTTTAACAAGTTAACAACTAAATTTTCTTGACCGCTTAAAATGGCTAACATTAATGGCGTATTACCATCTTCGTTTTGAGCATTTATATCAACTCCATTTTCTAGTAATAAATTAGATATTTCTTCGCTATAATTGTTAATAGATATATGTAAAGGATTATTCTTGTGATTATCAAGTCTGTTTATACTAGCACCACTATATATTAAATATCTAGATAATATATAATTTTTTGAAGCTATAGCCACACTCAACAATGTCCTATTTTTATCAACAAGAAAATCTGGATCTTTTGTTTGTTCAACAATTCCCCTTAAAACTGATAAATTATTTTGTTCAATAGCAGAAATAGCTATATTTTGTATATCCTTACCAGACATTATACTTGGTATATGCCTATTTTGTTCACTTCTTTTATAAGCCAGTAACTCTTGAGGTATATCTGTTGTATCAAAATTAATTAAATTCTTTTCTTGTATTCCTATAACTGGTATATCACTTTCTTTATTTATATCAATCTTACTAATATTTGTTTTGTTGCTAACCAATTGTTTATATTCATCTGTGTATAAAAATTCCTCAGAAACACCAGTATCTGTAATATTAAATATCTTATTTAATACTCCACTTTTTTCAACAACAGGAGTAGTACCATTAGTACCAACGCTGGACAACATTTCATCAACCTTGCTATTTACATCATCTATTAATGCATTAGTATCTTCTTCAACTTTATTTTTTCTTTTTAATAAATTATCAAATTTATCTTTTAAATCTTTTTTAGCTTTTTCTAGTTTCTCAGCCCTTTCTTTATTTTTTGAATCCTTTGCCAAAGCTTCTTCTTCTTTTTTCAATTTTTCTTCTTCTTCCTTTAGTTTCTTTTCTTCTTCGGCAATTTTTTCATTTTCTTTTTTTATTCTTTCTTCTTCAGCCTCTCTTCTTTTTTTCTCCTCTTCAACTCTTTTTTTCATATTCTCTAATTCTTTCTGTCTTTGTTTCTCCATTTCTTCATTAAATTTCTTTTCTGCCTCTGTTTGTTTATTCAAGTCTAATAAATCTTTAAAAGTTGTTTTTTCTTGTTGTATAAGTCCTTCTAAATCCTCATTTGTTAAGGTTTTGTTTTTTCTTAATTCTTGTTGTAATTCTTCCTCTTCTAATAACTTTTTTTTAAATTCGTCTAAAATTGCACTTTTAGTATTTGCTGTGTCCATAGCAAAAACATTGCCAACAAAAAATAAAAAAACAATTAATATTGAAGTTTTTATCACTAAATAAAAATAATTGAATTTTATATTTAGAATAATATTGTTAAAAATAAAATCAAGATATTAATTAATAAATTATGAGCTTTTTAAAATCAACAGTAATTGTAAGTATATGTACACTATTATCAAGAATATTTGGTTTTTTTAGAGACATTTGTTTTGCTAAATATTTAGGAACAGGCTATCTTGCTGATTTGTTTCTAACCGCTTTTAAATTACCAAATTTTTTTAGAAATATTTTTACAGAGGGCGCTTTTAATTCTTCTTTTATTCCTATTTTTTCAAGTGAGTTAGAAAAAAATAACAAAAAAAACACAGATGATTTTGCCAGAAATATATTTTCAATATTATTATATACAATTCTTATTATAACATTATTGTCAGAAATATTTATGCCACAATTAGTTAAAATATTAGCTCCTGGATTTTTAGATGAAAAAAATACAATAATAATATCATTAACAAGAATAACTTTTATTTATTTAATATTTATATCGTTGGTAAGTTTTATGTCTGCTGTTTTAAACTCTTATGGAAAATTTGCTTCACCATCGATAACTCCTATAATACTTAATATAACTTTAATATTTTTTTCAATAATATCTCAATATATAAACAAAAATATAGCATTTGTATTATCAATAGGTGTTGTTGTTGGTGGTCTGTTGCAATTTTTATGGTTAATGTTTTTTACATTAAAAAATAAGTTAATATTATATCCGGTATATCCAAAAATTGATGAAAATATAAAAAAATTTCTTAAAAACTTTTTTAATGGGTTTTTAGGTTACGGAGTAATACAAATAAACTCTATGATAGATGCAATTATGGCAACACATATAGTTGGTGCTGTGTCTTTTATATATTATTCTGATAGAGTTTCACAATTACCACTTGCTTTAATAGGAACTGCTATTAGTATTAGTTTGTTGCCATTATTATCTAAAAAAATATATCAAAATAATATTGAAGAAGTTAATTATATTCAAGAAAAATCAATATTTATAGGGTTATTTTTAGGAATACCTTGTGCTATTGGATTATACACATTAGCTGATTTGTTTATACCATTATTATTTGAAAGAGGAAAGTTTGTTCATAGTGATTCTTTAGCTGTTATATCTTGTTTAAAATTATATGCTTTTTCTTTACCTATATTTATTTTAATAAAAATACTACAAACAATATTTTACGCCAATAAAGACACAAAAACTCCACTAATATCATCTATTATTAATCTATTTTTTAATATAATATTAAATATTATTTTAATGAAATATTTAAGTTATAGAGGTATAGTTTTATCAACAGTTATATCATCATATATCAATTGTATTGTATTGTTTATAATTTTATTAAAGAATAAAAAATTATCTTTTTCTTTAGATTTTATATTAAAATCATTAAAAACAATATATCCATTGTTATTTATGATTATTAGTATAACATTACTGAAAAATGTATTATTGTTTGGTGATTCTTTTATATTAAACCTAATTAAGTTATTCACTATTGCTGGTATATCGGGCATTATATATATGGGGCTTGCTTTTATTTTAAAAATAATAGATAAAAACTTTTTAATAGATTAATATCGTTTGTATTGATGTATTCCGTCCATAACAATATTAAATCTAATTATTTTTCCTTTTGTTAGATCTTCTCTATCAACATAATTTACTGGAGCAGTTAACATTTTTTTGTCTTCTTCTGGATAAGTTAAATATATTGGATCTGTACTGTTTCTAAAATGTCCGTCAAAATATATTTCTGTTTCTATTGTTCCAAATTTTCTATGAGATATTATTATATTTATGTGAGGAGCTCTATCATCATAAAATCCAGGAAAAATAGTTAAAAAATTATATCTTCCTAAATTATCTGTTATTGCTTGTCCTGATGACATAAAATTTTTATCATAATATTTACTACTTTTATCTAATAATGTTTGATAATGACCTGCTGAATTAGTTTGCCATATTTTAATTACTGCACCTTCTATTGGTATTTTAAAAGCATCAATAACAGTTCCTTCTATATATAAAGGCTCACCAATAGCAACTTCAAAAGAGCCAGTTTTTCTAGTTAAATTATTATTTTTATTGAAACTTTTAGGTTTTGTTAAATTGTCTATAATTAAAGCTTCTGGTGTTTGTTTTAATGGATTAAAGACATCTATTTTATAATCAATATTATCATTATTTGTAGCATAAACATTAAAACTAAAAAGAAATAAAAAAGCACTTAATAAAAACATAATAAAAATATATTTGCCTAACAAAATAGTAAAATGATTTTTTATTTTTTCAATTAAAAACTACATAAAATCTATGTAGTTTTTATTAAACTTTATATTACAAATAAAATTGTGTTTGACATAGTCCATGTCCTTCATTTTTATTTGCTCTAAATTTATCAGACATTGGAGTGTATTCTTTTTTATGTTTCCAACCTGTTTTAGATGATATAAACTCATTTAGTGTATCTTTACCAGCTTCAGTTAATTCGTTTATGTTTTCTAAAGCATAAGCAAAATATTGAAAATCACCAACATCAGTTCTTCCACTACCAACAGCTTGTTCTACTTTTTCTTTAACTTTGTTTTGTGTATCTTTCATTGCTTCATTTATAGCTTCATTAGCACTAACAATACTATCATAAAACAAATCAGATTTTTCATATTCATTTCTACAATTTAACAAATATTCATTATATTCGTAATCATCTTCCAATTCTTGATTTATTTTTTTAGTTAGTTCTCTATTTTGTTCATGATTTTGATCTAACTCATAAAAATCTTTATTAATTAAATCTTTTAATAAATATTCATTAATATATTTTGTATTTTGTTGATCCAAAAATTTCAAATTAGGTAAAGTTGCTTCACCTGGGGCCATAAATACTGATTTTCTATTTTTTAATTCACTACATAAAAAATCGATTGATTTTTTCACATCTTCTTTTTTTATTTTGCTATTGTTTGGACTATCTATATGCCATACTCCAATTTCTTTTCCATTAGTAGTTATTAATGAAGTAGCAATCGCTTTTCCATTTTTATCTTTTACAACTACCATTGATGTATTTGGATCAAATAAAGAAAGATATAAATATTTTGTTCCCGAAGCGATAAGATTTAAACAACAAGGAGTTGTAACACCAAAAGCCAGATTCTCTGCTATATTATCTTTCGATAATATTTCAACCGTATAACCATTTGTACCATCAACATTCTGTTTATCAAATCTTAACAATTCTGATTTTTCAGGAATTAAATCAGGTCTATTTTTTAATAAAAATAAAAATTTATCGTTTAGATTTTCATTTTTTATTCTACCATTTAAGGAACCATTACCATTTAAAAAAAGAGAAGAACATAAATTTTTATAAAATATTGTATTCGAAGGATTATTAGTTTGTATTCTTACCTCATTTCTTAAAATTGAAATTTCCTTTTTCTTATTTTCAAACAAACATTCAAGTTCTCTAATTTTTTCTTCTTCTTTTTCCGTTTTTATTTGATTTTTAATTTTATTCATTTCAGAGGTTAGTTTAGATATTCTTGTTTTTTTTTCTTCTAATGTTGTTTGACTGTTTTTTTCGTAATTAAAAGCTGCTTCAATTCTATTATTTGGATTATTTAAAAACAAAAACTCTAAAATCTCTTTTTTATCATCTTCATTAGAAATTGATTCATCCAAATGCTCAACAAACAACTTAACTGTTTGTTCAGTAAAATCTATACCTAATCTTTCTTGTTTTTCAATACTTTTACTATCTTGTTCAATTTTTTTTTTAAATTCATCTATAACACCGTCTATATAACTCATTTTTATCCTTTATAAAATTAATAATTATCATAAATTACTATAAAATATAATACAAACTCCCAATCTATATAACTAGATTAGATAAAATTTTTTAAAACTAATTATTTTAAAAAGATTTTCTGTTATTATGAAATAATTTTTAGAAAGCTACACCTATTGTACTTATTAATAAATATGTATTTGAAAAATACATTTATATTATACATATATTTTTTTAAATGTCAAGCTTCGTTTTTAAAAAAAGGCATTGCCTAATTTTTGTTTACTTTTAATTTTTTCAATATAATATAAAGTTGTGTTAACAACTTTATATTATATGTGTAATAATATTAAATGTAAA
>CASELL010000026.1 GCA_949288805.1 uncultured Alphaproteobacteria bacterium
AGGTGATATAATAGATACTCTAACATGTAAAACAGGTTATACAGGCAATGGTTATACTTTAAAATGTAATGGTGATGATGAAATAATTCTAGAGGGAGAGTGTAAGATGGTTGTTATAGTTGAATACAATAGTCCAAGAAATGGAGAAAAAATAACTAAAAATTTTAATAATGGTGAAAGTGTTTATTGTGATGCTTCAACATTTGGTAAAAACATAGATAGTGGTACAAAAAAAGTATGTAAAGTAAATGGTTATATAGTAGCAAAAGAAGGAGAAACATTTAAAGCTAATCCTAATGTTAAACAACATAAATATTGTCATGGTTCTACTATACCTTATGATCTAACAGGAAATGCTAATGCTACTGTAAATATAACTACTTGGGGTGGTGTTACTTTAAACAAAGATACATTTAAAACAACAGTAAAATCTATAAATGATATAGTAGAACAATCAGAAATTGGTAGTGGAAATGAAGCAAAAGGAACTGTTGTTTGTCAATCAAATGGAACTTGGAAATTAGGAAGTGGTTATCACAACATGGTAAGTATAGAAGCTCATAGTTTTGTTGTTATAAATGGAGCAAAAAAAAGTAATAAACAATTTACAATTGAGCTTTGGGGAGGACAGGGTGGGGACAGGGTGGTGGTTCCAAAGGTGGTAGAGGCGGTTATACAAAACTAGTTTCTCAACTTGGTAATAAATTTAATGAAGGAACTGTCCTATATGTTGGAGTTGGAGGGAAGGGTGTTTATAGATCTGGTGGATATAATGGTGGTGGATCGTCTTTTGGCAATAATAGTTATGGTGGGGGAGGAGCTACCCATCTAGCCACAAAAAGCGGAGTTTTATCGTCTTTATCTGGAAGTAAAAGTTCAGTAATAGCTGTTGCAGGCGGTGGTGGCGGAAGCTCTAAAGATAATCTGGTGGCCGGAGGTAATGGTGGAGGAAATAATAATTCTGGCAATAATGGGGGCGGAAAGTGGTATGGTTTTGGAGGGTGTGTTAGCGGAAATTGTGATGCTACTCGATATGGTAATTATTATACAAAAACCCAAGGAAAATATCCGACCAAATCAAGTTTCGGTTTGGGTGGTAGCTGTTACGATGTTGATGGTGCCTATCCAGGTGGCGGCGGCGGCAGTGGTTATTATGGTGGAGGAGCTGGTAATACTGGTAACTCCAGTAATCTTTCTGGCGGTGGTGGCGGCTCTGGTTATTGTAATAGTTCCTATGGATCGTGTTCTGGATCTAGTGGTTCTAGAGCCGGAAATGGTTATGCCAAAATAACTTGGTAATTATTATAATTTTTTATTGTTTTTAATATAATTTGATTTTATAATCTTTAAAAACAGATTAATAATATGTCATACATATTAGAAAACGGAGATGATTATCTTATATTTAAAATATCTAGAGTAAAAGGAGTTAATACCTCTATTTTATATAATTTATTAAATGATAATTGTGATTTAGAAGATATTATAAATAATAAGTTATCTAAAAAAGCTGTTTTTATGTCTGATGATGAATTAAAAAAAGAACTTGAAGAATTAGATAATATTGGAGCTAGCTTAATTACTTTTAAAAATACTTATTATCCAGCACTTTTACGCTCAATTGATAATTTTCCATTAGTTTTGAGTTATAAGGGAAATATTGAACTATTAAAAAATGAAAGGAAAGTAGCTATTATAGGTTCCAGAAATTGCTCAATAAATAGTTTTAATTTTTGTAAAAAAATAGCAAAAGAAGTTTCAAGTTATGGTTATACAATAGTTTCAGGTATGGCAAAAGGTATAGATGCTTCGGCACATATTGGTTCTGTAGAAAATGGGACGATAGCTGTTTTAGGTTCTGGTATTAATGTTGTTTATCCAAAAGAAAACGAATATTTATATTATGATATAATTAATAATAATGGTTTAATTTTAAGTGAATTTGCATTTAATACAAACCCAAAACCTGAAAATTTTCCAATAAGAAATAGAATAATAGCTGGTTTATCAAGGGGAATAGTTGTTATGGAAGCAGCTAAAATGTCTGGAACAATGCATACTATAAATCAAGCAAATAAATATGGAAGAGATGTTATGATTTTTCCTGGTAATCCTTATGATGATAGATTTGAAGGGTCTAATAAACTATTACAAGATGGAGCTAATATGGTTATAGACTCAAAAGATATTATAGAAAATCTTGAACAATTTATTCCTGATCATTGCTTTAAAGACAATAAGACTTTTTATTATGATTATTATGATGAACTGGAACAAGAATCTATTAATATTGAAAATATAGATTCCTTAATCTTGTCAAAATTAGATTACACTCCGATAAATATAAATGAATTAATTGATGATATGTGTGGCTATGATCTAAATTTAATAAATTCAACAATAGTTAAATTACAATTAGATAAAAAAATTATAGTAGAACTTGGTAAAATAAGTTTAAGATTCTAAATAATTTTTATATTTAAATAAAGTAAAACAATTTTTTGTTGTAATATTTGCTACTTCATTTATATCTTTACTTAATAGATTTGATAAAAAATCTACAACATTTTTAGTGTAAGATGGTTGGTTGATTTTCCCTCTAAAAGGTACTGGTGCTAAATATGGAGAATCAGTTTCTACTAATACTCTGTCTAATGGAATATTTTTTGCTATATTTTGTAATTGTGTTGCATTTTTAAAAGTTAATATACCAGAAAAAGATATATAACCACCAAGATCTAGTCCCTTATAAGCCAATTCTTTACTTGAAGAAAAACAATGTAGTAAAAAGCTAAACTCACCATTTTTCATTTCATTTTCTAAAATATCAATCATATCTTTATCAGCATCTCTAGAATGTATAATTAATGGTAATTTTGTTTGTCTAGCTAATTCTATTTGTATTTCAAAATTATATTTTTGTTCTTTAATAAAATCTGTTGTAAAATGATAATCAAGTCCTGTTTCTCCTATTCCTATAACTTTATAGTTTTTTATATCTTTGTTTAAAAAATCTTCAATATTTACTCTATTTGTATATTCTGGATGTTGACCTATTGAACAGTATACATTATTATATTGATTGGATAATTCTAAAATATCATCAAATTCATCAATATTGGTACATATATTATTTATTATTTTTACATTATTTGAATTAGCATCAAATATAACTTTATCTATATCAAGATTTTCTTCATTTTTTAAACAATTTAAATGACAATGACTATCTACTATTATCATATATCTCGTCTCATTATTATTATTTCATTTTGCTTTTCTTGTTCTTTCTGTGCTATTTTTTCTAATTTATCATTTCTAATTTTTTCTAATGTAAAAAAGTTTTTTATTGTATATACAATAAAAATATTATAAAGTAATGTTCTAAGTAATGGACTTATATTAAAAGTATTTATATATATTTCTGGTGGCATAAAATATATACCAGCAAACAAGGTAAAAAATACAGTATTATTAAAAATAAATATTTTAATTTTAAGATTTTTTGTTAATTTAAAGCTTTCTGCTATTGCTTGTGTGGCAGAATATTTTTTTCCACCTTCATTAGTTCTAATTGCTGCTATAATAATACTAGAAATACAAAAATCAAAAAATAATATTCCAGTTATAATTCCAATTGATGAAAACAAACATATAGTAACAAATGTTAATCCGGTTGTTATTATATAAAATAAAGATTTCATAAAATCACCGACATATAAAAACATATCTCCTTTTATTTCTTCCTTATCATTATTCATTGCTATAGAATAAAAAGCAAAAAAAATTATTGTTTTTAATATAATACAAAAACAATAAAAAATATTATCACCAGTTATATAATTATTAATTATAAATTTAGCTATAATTCTATCAAGTCTAACAGAAAGATTGTTATAAAAAAGACTAAATAAAAAAACATTAAATAAGTAATAACCCAATGAATTTAGAATTGAAAATAAAAATATATGTTTTAATAAAAAAAGTGGGCTTGAGAATAAATTTTTAAAAACTTTCATAAATTTTATAATTATATACCACATTATAAGTATTATAATAATAATTTTTTTTAAGTCAAATAATTATTGTTTTTTATTTTTAAATATTTTACAATAACTTTAAGTTTCAATATATTTGTTTGTTGTGTTTAATATATTCTTTTATATATTGAGTCTGGGGTTTTTTTTAAAAATATTAATACCGGCTATTATTATAGGTTTAGTAATATATTTTGGTTCTAGCTTAATAGGAGAAGATCCGATTAATATTATGCAATCAATTTCAAATTTTTTTAATACAATAAAAGACTTTATAATTAACTTTTTTAAATGATATGAAAATCTTATTTTTTATTTTTACATTATTATTTATTAATCAATCTATGGCAATTGATACTACTGGTATAAAGGACAATGTAGAAAAAACTGTATCAAAAGAGGTTGAAAAGTATATAATTGATAAAATTGAAGAAAAAAAGAGGGAATCTAAATTATATCAAATTATAGTAAAAGTTTTTAATATAATTAAGTCTATTTTGATTGGTATAAAAAATTTTGTAATAAAAGTTCTTAGATTAATATTTGGTCCTTTTGTAAATGGTAGAAAATCTGCTATATTCTTGTATAGATAAATACAAAGATATAATTAAAAATAAAAATATATCCGTTGCAGTTTCTGGTGGAATAGATTCAATGGCGTTGATGTTGATTCTTGATTTGTGGTGTAAAAACAATAATACTAATTTAACTGCTATTACTGTGGATCATAAATTGAGAGAAGAATCTACAAATGAAGCTATTTATGTTAATAGTTTATGTAAAGAAAAGAACATTAAACATGTAATTTTAACTTGGGAAGGAGAAAAACCAGAGCATAATGTAGAATTGTTAGCTAGAGAAAACAGGTATAAATTAATATCTAATTATTGTAAAAATAATAAAATTGATTACGTTTTTATAGCTCATCATTTACAAGATCAAGCTGAAACTTTTTTAATTAGATTGTTTAGAGGGAGTGGTATTGATGGACTTTCTTCTATGAAAAAAATTGCTGAAAATTATAATTTAAAAATTATTAGACCTTTTTTAAATATAGAAAAGGAAGATTTAAAACAATATTTATTAGAAAATAAAATAGAATGGGTTGAAGATGAAAGCAATAATGATGAAAAATATTTAAGAAATAAAATAAGATTGTTTTTAAATAGTTTTGAGAATAGGGACGATATAATAAAAAGAATAGATTTTGCTGTTAATCAAATTAACGATTATAAAGTTTTTATTGATAGTTATATTAAAAAAATAGAAAGAAAAATTGTTTCTTTTAATTCTTTTGGAACATGTATTTTAAATAAACATTTTTTATTACAAGAAGACGAAAATATTATTTTAAAAATATTAGCACAAATATCAATGATAGTAAGTGGCAACAAATATAAACCTAGATTAGAAAAATTAAGAAGGTTGTTAGATACTATACAAAATGAAGATAAAATAAAATATACTTTTTATGGTTGTGTTTTTGAATCTTATAATAACGATATTATGGTATATAGAGAATACAATTCAATAAAAGAAGATGTTGATTTAATATATAATCAAGAAGTTATTTGGGATAATAGATTTAAAATAATATTAACTAAAAATATTTCTGGACTAAAAGTTGGTTGTATAAAAATGGGAGATTTTAATAAAATATTATTTTCTGTTAGAGATAATAATTATAAAAAATATAAAGAAATGAAAAATATAACTGGTATAGAAAAAAATATATTTTATACACTGCCAACAGTAAAAGATGAAAATAATAACTATATTTTTGATTTTGAAGATTTAAAAATAGATTTTATAAAATAAAATACTACTTATATAAAGTAGTATTTAATTTAAAATTATTATAATTACTATAATTATTTTATTATAGGAACTATAACTTTTAATGTATCTTTTCTTAAGTCTATTTTAATGTCTTTTTTTGTTGCTTTTGTTCCTGAAACATAGTAACTTTCAAAGAATGTATGTTTAAAAAAAGAATCACCATCTTTAATATGTTTATTAACTTTTACCACTAAATTATTATTTATAAAATTAACATCTATATCTTCTTTATTTATATTTTTTGGTAAATTTAGAGTTAATTCAAATTTTTTTTCATCTTGTCTTACTTGTGGGTTATATACAAAATCCATAGTTTCTATTGGTTTTCTTTTTTCTTCTGGTTTTCTTGGCAATCTTTTGTCATCTAGTTTTTTTGGTTCTTCTAATTTTCTATTTAGTTCAATTGGACGTCCATTTAATCTTTCAAAGTCCCTACTTAACCTTTTGAATTCTCTTTCCATTTCTAAAATTTTACTGTTAATATCTCTATCAATATTATCAAAGTAATCATTCATAAAATATTGTCTTCTGGGGCAATCGTAGTTGTAATATTGTTCTCTACCATAATTATCATAATTATCATAAAATCTATTGTGTTGTCTTCTATCATTAAAATCATTCATATTATCATAGTATGAGTCAATAGCAAATTGTTGTCTATATAACATTTTTTTAAACTCTCTATTATCAAGATAAAGAACAGCAACTATTATTAATAATACAACAATTAATATATGATGTATTTTAATTTTTTCCAGATATTCTTTCATAATACTCCTTATTATTTATAACTCTAATAAGAATATAATATTGATTTTTTATAAATCAATAATGTTATTTTTTTTCATTAATAATTACAAGCGCTCTATTAAGTGTAATAGTTAAAATATCATCTTCTTTTACAGAAAAGAATTTTTTATTCCACATTAAGTATGGACCATAAGGACCAATATTTGCTTTTATATCACCACCATCTTCTGGGTGCTTTCCTATTAATCTAGGTAATTCTAACAATGCTTTTGCTTTATCAAAATCAATAGTATTTATATCTATATTTTTAGGTATTCCTATTCTTTTAGGCTTTGGACTACCTTTATCTTCTCCTAATTGAACATAAAAACCATAAGGACCTTTTTTTAAATAAACATTGTTTTTATCTAATTCACCTAATAATTTATTTTCAAATTTATTTTCTTGATCTTTATTGTCTTCTTTATTGTTTTCTTCATTATTTTCTTCTTCTGTTATAGAAGATAATAATTGTTCAGTATGTTTACATGTAGGATAGTTAGAACAAGCTAAAAATACTCCATATCTTCCAGCTTTCAAATTTAAAATACCATTATCACAATCAGGACATTTTGTATTTTTTAATATACCAAAATCAATTAAAGCCTTAGATATGTTTTCTAAAACATCAGGATTTTTTAATTCCATTGCTTTATCAATTTCAGTTTTAAATGGGCTCCAAAAAGCAGATAATAATTTAGTCCATTCTTCTTTACCATTAGAAACTATATCTAATTCATTTTCAAGATTAGCAGTGTAATCATATTCTACATATTTTTTGAAATAAGGTCGACCAATACCTAATTCTTCCATTTTTTTTACAAGACTAGCCTCTGTATATCTAGCAGGAGGCTCAGTAAAATGTTGTTTAGTAAGCACTTTTTTAAATTCTAATTTTTCACCTTCTTTTACTTCGGGTAAGATTGCTTCTTTTTCTTCATCTTCATCTTCATTTGTTTCATTATATAAAGTATAAAAACCATCAAATTTTATTGTAGAACCAACTGCTCTTAAAGTATGTTTTGAAGTTTTTACATCAATACTAACTTGATCCATTACTACACTAGCCATTTGACTAGCAATTAATCTTTTCCATATTAATTCATATAATTTAAATTCATCATTAGTTAGGTATTGTTTTATACTTTCAGGAGTAGTAGAAGGGCTAGTAGGTCTAATTGCTTCGTGCGCTTCTTGTGCATTTTTTACTTTGTTTTGATAAACTATTGCTTTGCTAGGTAAATATTTTTCACCATAATTTTTCTTAATCACATTTCTAGCCTCGTTTACAGCTTCTGGTGCAGTATAAACACCATCAGTTCTCATGTATGTAATTAAACCATGAGTGCCATCACCAACATCCACACCTTCATATAATTTTTGTGCTACTGACATAGTTTTTTTAGCAGAAAAACCTAATTTTTTAGACGCTTCTTGTTGTAAAGTAGAAGTTGTAAAAGGAGCAAAAGGATTTCTTTTTACCTCTTTCTTTTCTATTTTATCGACAATATAATTTTCTTTTTCTAACTCTTTTTTAATTTTATCTGCTGTATCTTTATTTTTAATAAATAACTTATCTATTTTTTTACTATCAATAGCAATTAATTTTGCTATGATATCTTTATTTTTAAAAAGATTTACATCAACAGACCAATACTCTTCACTTTTAAAATTAACAATTTCTGCTTGCCTATCACATATTAATCTTAAAGCAACTGACTGAACTCTACCTGCTGATTTGCTACCTGGGAGCTTTCTCCATAAAACAGGCGACAATGTAAAACCTACAAGATAATCAAGAGCAACTCTTGCTTGTTGAGCATTTACAAGATTCATGTCGATATCTCTAGGCTCTTGTATTGCTTTTTCTACTGTATTTTTTGTAATAGCATTAAAAACAACTCTTTCTATTTTTGTATCTTTTTTTATTGCTTTTTTTTGCTTTAATACTTCTAAAACATGCCAAGCAATTGCTTCTCCTTCTCTATCAGGATCGCTTGCTAATATTACTTTATCACAAGTTTTCATAGCTTCCACTAATGGTTTAATATGTTTTTGAGAAGATATTTCATATTTAATTTTAAAATTATTATCTACATCAACACTTCCATTTTCTTTTGGTAATTGTCTAACATGTCCAAAAGAGGCTAAAACTGTATAATCTTTACCAAGATATTTATTTATTGTTTTTGCTTTCGCAGGAGATTCTACTACAACTAATGTTTTCATTTATAAAAATAATATTATTTCTTAAATAAAATAAAAAGTTTTTTTTAAATGTAAATAGTTTGTTTTTTTATTTTATTTTTTTATTATTAAAAAAAAATATTATTTAAAACATGTTATTAAATATTTTATTAGTATCTTTTATTATATCGGGTAATGTTGTAAAAGTTAATGACGGAGACACTATAACTTTAAAAAATAAAGATGAATATTATAAAATTAGACTAGCAGGTATTGATGCCCCAGAATTAAAACAAATATGTGGAGATAAATCAAAACAATTTTTAAATAATTTTATATACAATAAAAAAGTTTATTGTAGATCTCTTGCGAAAGATGTTTATAACAGATATGTTGCTATATGTTATTATAAAAATAGAAATATAAATAAATATATGGTTGAAAATGGGTGGGCTATTGCTGATTATACAAATAAAAAAGCAAATTATAAAAAGTATGATAACAAAAACAAAAAAGAAAGAATAGGTGTTTATAATGAAAAATTATGTCCTAACTTTGTAAAACCTAGGGTATTTAAGAAAAGGCAATTATATTGATATTAATTTTGGTTGTATTTTTTTTCTTGCTTTTAATTTTTAATCGATTTCAATAATTAAGAAATATATTTTATTTTATTATGTCAAAAATTTTTATTTAGATTTTATAAGTAGATCTAGGAACAATACAATTATTCTTCATGAAAATATTAATATAATTTTAAATTGTTTTCTTGAATATTTTGGTGATGAATTATATAATAAATTAAAAGAAAAGAATAATAGAGATCTATTAAAACCAGAATTAGCACCAATATTTTTTTCATCTGTTGCTTCTTATTTATATGAATTAGCCAAAGAACAGGAAAGAGACATAAATTATGTAAATAATATAGTAGTAAATAAAGATTACACTCAAATATTAAACAAAATATTAAATTTAAATGTATGATATAATCTTGGAGAAAGAGACTACAAAAATTTTAATAAAATTTTATTTGATTTTTCGGATTTTTTACTAGAATATTGTGGATTAAGAGATGGTGATATACTTAAAAATGATAATAATACAAAAGAAATAGATAAAATTCTAAATATATTAGCAGAAAAGTATAAATTAAAATATACACCAAAACAATTAGATCAATTTTTTAAAATTGAATCCGGATTATATAGTGGTTTAGCTTCAAAACAAGAAGAAGTAATAAAAAGAAGGAAGAACCTTGCTGAATTAATAAAAAAATATAAAGATAATTTTAAGTTATTTGATAACGAAATACTGCTCGACAAATTAAAAAATACAAAAAATACAAAAGACTTTATAAGAACATTTAGACAAGCTATGCTTAATAATAATATAAAGGAGAAGATAACAGAAAGGTCATTTAGAGATATAATAAATAAAATAACAAAAGTAGTATTATTAACCAAAGCAGTAAAAATATAATAAAAGAATTACCTATAAAAGCAATATCTTTAGCAGTAAAAAGAGTTAAAGCAAAAGAAGAATCAAAAGAAATTAAAAAAACTGTAGACAAAGAAACAAATGTGGTTATGTCCAAAAAACAAAAAGAACAAGAAAAGAAGAAGAAGAAAGAAAAAAAGAAACAAAAACAGTTTCAACGTGAGCAACGCAAAAAAGAACAAAGAATGGAAGAACTAAGACAAAAAATGGAAGAAATAATGTCAGTATGGAGTAATGCTCAAAGAAACACACAGGAAAATATGCGAATAAATACACAAGAAAGCAGACAGGAAAATGTACAAGAGCGTATACAAATACAAAGAGATATAAGAAGAAATATAGATATACAAAGACAGCCTATTCAACAACAACGCAATACAGTAAAAACTGGACAAGGGCCGAAAACTAGAGATGTACCAGAGGGAATTGATGATAGTTCTAAGGTCCCATCAAGCGTGTCTGATCTTGGTAATGAATGGGGTTCCTATGAATATAGAGAAGACAAGAAAGATGAAATAGAGCAAGACACCGAAGAAAAATATGCTTTTCGAAACAAAGAGGAAGAAAAACGCAAACGTAGTGCTGGTTCTCAAATACAACAATATTAAAGATGTATCATAAGATACGTCTTTTGAAATAACAAATATAGATTACAATCCAAACTGTCTTCTTATTTTTTTATTATCTTCTACCTCCTTTTTCATTGCTCTTATTTTAACTTGATCTCCACTAGATAGAGCTCTATTATAACTATCAAGTCTTTCTCTATCTGTATCATCAAAAGCTAATGGAACATATGAAGAAAGCCTTGAGTCAGTTAGAATTCTATTTATAAATTCTCTAGCCCTGTTTTGATCTTCTATTTTTTTATTTACACCAAAATAATCATTTAAAAAACGAATAGCTCCCCTTAAATTATTCATTAATCTTTCATTTGGTATTGCTCCGTTTGGTAGTCTAGAACTAGCCATAGAGAGTTTTCCAAAAGTTAGAAATATAAATAAAAATAATAAAAGTTTCTTTTTCATAAATTATTATAATTAGGTCAACCTAAAATCATTATAATTATTGTTTCATAATAATACAATATTTTTAATTTATTAATTTATATTGTTTAATTTAATAATTTATTTTATAATTATTAATGTACTTTCATTAGTATTAAAAGTATTTAAAATATAATTAATTAATAAGCATTTTATATGAAAGAAGTCATAATAATTTTATGTATTTTTATTATTATTTATGTATCTTATTTATTAGGAAAAACTAAACAAGAAAATAAACAATATAAAAACAATAATAAATTACAAAAGAAAATAAATAAAATAAAAAAAATAGACAAAAAAGAATTAATAAATAAATTAAAAAAAGGAAAGTTTATTTTATTATTTTCTTTATTATTGAATGGATGTTATAGTAATTTAAATAATGGTATTTATATACCTTTACAACAATATACAAAACAGGAACAAAAAGATCTTGCTTATTTCTTAGAAAATAATAATGTTGAAATTGTTGATAAAGTAATTGTGGATTATTATGATTTAAGATTAATAATAAAAACAATTAATAGTAATTAATTTAAATAAAATATGAATAATTATCTATTTATACATAATACTTGACAAATATTATTTTTTTTATATGGTAAATTTACATCAACATTCAACAATAATCTATGTATAATAATTATAGTAATGAAACAGTTACAATTGAGGTTCCTAAAAGAACTCCTGGAGGTATGGTTATAGATGGTAGAGAAATAATCTCATCAGCTATATATAGTGATGGAAGCTCTAGAGAAATCACTAGAGATGGTAGAATATATGAAGCAAAGTATGGAGAACACCCAAAATTTGTTAGACAAATGGATAAAGATGAATTTAAGTCGTTTTTGTTGGAGGAAGATAGATATTTTGGTATTATTAATGAAAACAATAAGTAAATATATATGGATAATTCAGTAATTAGAAAATATAGGCGAGAACAGGATGTATTTTATGAAACTCAAGACGGTATGTATAAGTTGAACAATAACGGGATTGAATCGTGTTGTACTTCTGTTGTAGGGCCCGATATTAGCAGTTTTATAATTGATTTTAATTTAAAATTTATTAAATCAATTGGCCATAGAGAAGGTTTATATTCATAAGAGCTTTTAGCTTGTTTGCAAGGTACTGATAAATATAAAGAAATAGAAAATATTTCTGATTTAGAAACTTTGACTAGTGATATCGATTCGGATTTTTTGTTGTGTCCTATATATAAAGAAGGACACTTCTTAACAGCTATAGTTAATTTTAAAGGAGATGGTAGTAGAGATATTTATATTTTTGATAGTGAACAAAAGTCGAAAGAAGACCTTTATATATCAACTAAAGATGGTTTATCTGAAAATCCCCAAATATTATGTGCAGAAAACTTGCAAGAAGAATCCGGTTTATGTTGGCTTTTTACAATTGAGTTTATAAAGAAAGCGTCTTCATATGGTAATTTTAACGGATTAAGAGAATCTTTTTCAAATTGTTCAATGCAAGGATATCTAGTTAGTGAAGTAAAAGAAATATTAAATAGATATAGTATTGATTTTGATAAATTAAAGAAAAATGGGAATATTTCATTAGAATAGGTTAAAGGTACTGGTTCGGGTAAGAGAACTTTTGTTGATAGGGTTACTAATAGAAATAAGAGTACAGGATTATCTATATACTAACATATATTAATCTATTAATTCCACATGCCACCCATCCACAAAACTATTATTCTTTACACTATTATTATCCCATAAAGCACCAACTCTAATATTTATATTTAATTCCTTTGCTTTTGCTATAAAGAGTCCAACTATAATAAACAAATCATTAGTTTCTTCATAATCTAATTTATTATTTATATAAGGACATATATCTATTGCTTTTAATTCTGTATGTTTAGATTTTAAAGTTTTACTCTTGCCAGTTTTGTATAAATGAGACTCAACCTTTTAATCTATTGTTTCCGATTCTTTTTATTTAATAAACAATAATCACAAAAAAGACTCTCTAATAAATTGATACCTATACAACTAGATAAAGAGATATTTATAAATATAAAAAGATATATAAGCTAAATTATTAAATTAGTGTATTGATTTATTTTAGAGATAATCCTCTCTCTAGGTAAATTACAAAATGTTAATTTAAAAGACGAAATGTGAGTAAAAAAATGTTTTTTTTGGATTTTTGTATAAAAATTATTTTTTATGGTGTAGTAATACTTGTCTTACTTTCCTCTATTTTTTGTTTTAGTTTTATAGCTTCCCTTAACATAAAGCCAACTTTGATGGATTTAAAAGGTACTTCTTCAAAGATGTATTTTAAAAAACTATCATCATCACCTCTTATTGTGATTCTTTTTTGTACTATAGTACTAACTAAGTCTTTATCTTTTATTCCTAAAGCTTCAAAATCTTTTTTATTTTCTTCGCTATTTATATATTTATTAATTTTGTCTTTACTTACTATGAATCCTTCTTCATTCAGAGCAACACAACTATCAACCATTTTATCTATATGTGGCAGTAATATATGCCTAACACATTGCTTTAAAAACACTTTATCTCTGCGCCTTGCTTTATCAAACTTTTTATTAAATTTCTTATTACCTGAATAATTACGTTCTATCATTTTTTTTAAAGTTTCTTGAAAATAATTTATTTCTCCACTTCTTTTGTTAATGGTAGAAAACTGTTTAATAATATTCTTTTTTTCATCCATGTTCATTCCAAAAGGCAATTCGTTAATACCAATATGAACAAATTCATCCAAAAATTTTATACGCATTTCATCCAATCTTGCAGAAATATTGTTAAATAACTCATTTCTAATTATAAAGAATGCTAATTTTATAGCATATGTTTCGCATACTCCACTAGAATACTGTAAAGTTTGTTCGTTATTTGTAAAATTATAATCAACAACATGATCTTTAAGGGCTGTTTTAATAGCCTCCCTGATGGGTTCAGCAAATCCCAGACCAGCGCTAGAATCAACTATTGAAATTTTTTTACTTTTGTTATCTTTAATAATGAGTAAAAAGTGTGTGTTGAGTCTATCTCTATATTTTGTGGAAATTTTTGTTATATAAAAATTCACCTTCTCTTTGCCCTCAACTTCAGCTCTCTCTAATATTTCTAAACTAGACTTATTAATGTCTTCTGTGCGGGGTATTGACAATTCTCCATCTTTATCTTCCCTATACACTCCGACCAATTTAATAATACTAGGATGTACATAATAGTTATTAGAAAAATTTTTAAAAGATTCTATCTCTGACTTTGCCTTTTCTTCCTCTTCTTTCTCAAAGTAGTAACGTCTTATATCCTCAATACGAGTAGCAATATCAGAATTCAATTTTTCTTGCTCAATAATAATCCCTTTCTCAACGTCGTCATCCGACATACTACCATCAACATTCAATATATATTCCTCATTTGCTTCCGTTTCATCCACTCGCTTTATTAGTATTTTATCTGCTACTACTTCTTCTTCCTTTTTTTCTTCTTCTGACATAACAATCACTATTTGTTATTATTAAAAGTGAATATACAACACACTACTGTTTAATGGTTATATACAACTCACTCCGAATTTTTTTTATTTGCACACTCTATAAAAATATAATACTTTTCTTCTAATTCATCAGACATTGCAGTACATTTCTTTGTCTTTTCTATCTCGGATTTTATTTTAGCTATCTCTTCCCTGCTGATATCTTTACGATAAAAACTATATTCATTGCAAACACTTTCTTCAACAACATTAGGAGTGTTAACATTGCCAACGTTAGTGGTACCAGTAATATTTGTATACATACAAATTAGTTTTTTCGATCTAACTTTATTAAAACATTATAAAAATTATTTATTAATTATTTATATATTTTGATATAAAAATTATATTTTTTTATAAAAAATTGTAATATATTGTTACAATATAGATAGTATATTTGCAATAATCTTGATTATGTTTTTACACCATAAAAAGCCTCAACAGCTTTTTCATATTTATCAATTTACAGTTCTTTTTACCTTTTAGTATATATATCTAATTATATGTTTTTTATTTTTAATTCTCTAGATGTTTTTAATAAGCCATACTTTTTTATTTGTTAGTATAGTATTTTCTATTATAGTTGTATTAAAAGTTATTAGTCCTTTAATTTCTATCTATTTAAGGTGTGATATGAATATCTCTTCTATTTTGTTATTGTTTTTTCCTTCCTAAACTTTTATTTTATTATACAATATACTATTGGACTAAAATCTCTTATTTACCATAAGTATCTTTAATGTAAGAAACTAAAATCATATCGTTCATCAGTTATTAGTTATAGATTATAAAACAAATCTATAAGATTTAATTCTAGTTTTTATTGATAGTATAGTCATTCTAAATCCCTTAAAATACTTGTTAATAAATCCTTATATCTATGATTAACATTAAAAGTATTTTTATTTATTTTTTTCATTAGCTTTAATATATAGTTTGAATCTAAAAATACTAATTATATATTAGTTTGAAATCTTTTTTATTATTTCTTAAATATTTAACTACTCTATTTATTATTTTATTGTTTAGATTGTTGTTTGTATTATTTATTAATTATGTTAAATTGCTAAGATTAAGGTTTGATATTTATTGTTTATTAACTGAAGTGGAATTCTAAGAATATTGATATTAAAGTAATAAAAATATCAATAGTTTTATTGGTATATTATTTATCTGATATCTTAATAATATTATCATTCTTAGAGGAAATAAGATTAAAAAACCATAGGAGATTTCTTAATACAGAAAGAGATACATCATAAACATTTGATAGATATTTTTTTAATTTTTAATTTATAATATACTGATTTAAAAGACTTATAATTTGATAAGAATATAATCTTGTTTTAGGATATACTATAATTTTTTGTCCTTATCTATATAGATATATAAAACTATTGGTTCTATAAAACTATAATGTTTATTTAAATTCAATTATATTTAAATTATTAAATATATTAAAATTATTTTCCAATATATAATCATATATAATATCAAATATAATTTTGACTTTATCATAATAAAAAAACAAAAAAAAACCGAAAAATAAAATTTATAAAATATTAAATTAATTCCACATGATACCCATCCACAAAACTATTATTCTTTATACTATTATTATCCCATAAAGCACCAACTCTAATATTTATATTTAATTCTTTTGCTTTTGCTATAAATAGTC
>CASELL010000027.1 GCA_949288805.1 uncultured Alphaproteobacteria bacterium
CAATACTTTTGATTGTAGTATTATTAACAAAAATACTTGGTTAGATATTGCTAATAAATTAAAAAATCAAGGTTATACTTGTATTTTTAACTCAAAAGAAAAATTTGATGGATTTAAAAATATATTTTTTAATATTAAAGAAACATTATATTTAGCAAATTTAACTAATTCTATAATAACTTTTAGATCCGGTATTGCTGAATTATTAGCTATATCTACTACTTGTAAAATGTTTGTTATATATCCAGATGTTACTAAAAATTTTATAATTAATAGTGATATAAAAAGTATTTACTCAAATGAACAATTCTTAAATATAACTTCTATAGAAAAAAATTTTGATAGAGAAAATTGTATAGAATATATTTACTATTTTAATGATAACGATTTTTACAATTTTATATTAACAAATATTTAAGGTATTTATGTTATTGATAAAAAGAAGAAATAATTATAAAGAAAAATTTTTAAAATTATTTAATAAAAATATTTTATATATTTCAAAAGATAAAAATTCTAAAAAGAAAAAATATATTTTTTTTCCAAAACAGAAAATAGATAAAACAAAACAAATGTTTTATTTAAAAGTGAATAAATTAGAAAAATATTCTTTTTTATCTCTACAACACTGGATTAATATTATAAAAGAAATGAATGCTGATTTTATTATAATATGCGATAAAAAAGAACTTGAAAAACAAATATATAAAAAAATTAATTTTTATGATGATAAATTATATAATATTAAATTTATAAAAAGTTATAGTAAACCATTTAAAAATTTTATAAATAAATTAGTTGATCCATTTTGGGTTAAAGCAGGAAATGCTCATTTAACAACTTATTATCATGCTAAATTAAATAATATAGAAAATTTTTGGAATATTGATGCTGATGATACAACTATTTTATTAGAACCAAATAAAATAGCTGGTATATTAAAAGATATATCAAATTATGCTAATAAAAATAATATAAGTAATCTATCTTTAGATATGTGGAGAAGTAGAACTGCTGGAAAACAATGGTCTTTTGGTATTACTTATACAAATATGAATATTGATTATTTTGATATTTTTGAAAAAGAAACTAATCTTAATTGGAGAAAATATAGAAAAGATGGATTTTATTTAGAAACTGTTTCTTTAGATTGTTATTTTACTTATTGTAGAGATGTTAAAAATATGAAAAATGAAACTTTTTATATTGAAAATATGTATTTTATACATTGGGGTGATTTTTTATTTCATATCTTTGGGAGTTGGTTTTCTTGTCATAAAAATAATGTTTTATATTTTCCAATATTAGATAATATATTACATAATAAAGATTTTTCAAAATGTAATATAGATAAAGATTGTATTAAATTTGATTACAATATAAAAGAAGAAGAAGGTTATAATTTCTTAAATAATAAATTTGTTTATTGTTTAGGTGAAGATTATATAAACTTTCTTAAAGTTTATTATGGTTTAAATAAATAATAATTAATTATACACAAATGAATAAAATAATAGTAAAAATAATGTCTTGTTTTATTCTTAATAGAAAAAAAAGACATGAATTTAGAAATAAATATTTAAAAACTCAAAATAAAAGTTATCTAAAATATAAGGATAATAATGAATTTATAATATACAAAGAAAATGGAGAAATTATTAAAAATCCTAAAATTTTGCCAGATGGTTTGTCTATTAACTTTATGGGAAATAATTCTAAAATTATATTATATGAACCATACAAATTTATAAACTCTTGTTTAATTTTAAAAGATAATTCTACTGTTTCCATAGGTAAAAATTGCTCTATAATAAATTTACAAACTATACCTTATATAGATAATTATAATCAATTAATTATAGGAGAAAATTTTAATTGTTTTGGTTGTAATATTCATTTACATGATGGTAATAATAATTTTATAAAAATAGGAAAAGATTGTTTATTTTCATTTAACATAACTATATATCCACATGATGGGCATCCTATTTATAAAAAGGGAACAAAAGAAATTATTAATAATCCAAAAGATGGAGTGTATATTAGAGATCATGTCTGGGTTGGAAGAGGTGTTAGTTTATTAAAAAATACTTATATAGATAATAATACAGTAATTGGTGCTAATTCACTTGTATGTAAAAGTTTTAAAGGACAAACAAATGTTGTAATAGCTGGTAATCCTGCTAAAATTATTAAAGAAGATATTGATTGGGATAAAGAATATTAAAAATACTATAACTCTAATCTATATCTTAAAAAAACTTTATTCTCTTGAATATCTTTATCACCAGTAAAAATAAAGCCTAATTTTTCATACAATTTTTTGGCTTTATTATTACTATCTAAAACATCAAGAAATAAAAAATTTAATTTTAATTCATTTTTAGCATATTCTATACTTTTTGTTAAAACTTCTGTTCCAATACCTTTGCCTCTAAAATCATCTTTATATATATAAATTCCCCAATCACCTTGTTTTTTATCATAATCAATAGAATGAAAATAAACAACTCCAATATATTCTTTATTTACTTCAATTACAAAAGCAATATTTTTAGGTTTTTCAATATTTAAAGAAGATAACCATTTTTTATGTGTATCTTCTTCAATATATTTTATTTTAAAATATTTACTAACATTTTCACTGTTTCTCCAATTTCTAGTTTCTAATTGAAGTTCATATGGTAAATCTAAAAAAGATATTAATTTTACATCATTCATTTTAATTCCTCAAATATTTCTATATATCTGTTTTTTACAACATCTCTTTCATATGTATTTAACCAAAAATCATAATTTTTATTTATAATTTCATTTCTTTTTTCTTTATTATGTAATAATTCAATAACACATTTTTTCATATCTTCAATATTTTCAAACATATAAGGATAGTCTTTCATTTGATAATCTTCAAAAGAAAACTCTGGATTTTCTTTATTTATTTTTACAACAGAAGCAACTTTATTTCTCATTAAATCTATTTGAGTTAAAGCAGAAGATACTGGAAAACTATCAATAAATACATCTGCACATTGAAACAAAATATCAAAATCTTTTCTATATGGTACAAATATTAATCTTTCTTTTAATTTTTTATTTTTTTCAAATATTTTATTTACTATACTTTCTTGTTCTTGTGATAATTCTGTAATAATCACATGTTTTAAATTTTGTTCTTCATTTAATAAATCATAAATCATTTCAAAATATTGAGAATTATTATCTTTATCAAAGAATTTATAACTAGCACCACCACTCATACTAACAAGATCACCTTCTTTAATATTTATTTTTGTTTTTTCTATATTTTTTTCTTTTTCAGAAAAATAGATAGTATCATTTTTACTAACAGATTGTAAACCTACTATTTTTGTATTATTTAAATATCTTTTAGTTTTTGTTATATTTTCAGTTGTTTTACTTGCTTCTAAAATAATATCAGCAAATGTCATACCTAAACAAGGATAATGTGAAGCATGATTAAAATATAAAATATTTATATTTGTATAATTTTTTATATAATATAAAATCATATCTCCAAAAAAATCATTAGGATGTATGTAAACTAATAATATTTTAGGTTTTATTTCTATAATTTTATTTATAAATTGTGTTAATTTTTTTTTATAATTAAAAATAGAAAAATTATCAGTTGTTATTTCATTAAAAATATTTTTTAATTCATTATATGATTTATAAAATTTATTATCATAGTTTGTTAAAAATAAAAATTGTTTATATTCACTTGTTAAAGATTTTGCTAGATCTCTAATACATTTAGTATGTCCCCCTATATCATATATTGTTGTAGCTAAAAACACTATATTGTTTTCATTTAAAGTTATATTTTTATTATTTTGTTTATATTTTACAAAATGTTTAATTTCTTCATCAAAATTTCTAACATCAAAATTTTTATTTATTTTAAAGTTATTTATTAGTTTACTTATTTTACTTTTTATTTTTAATACTTTAATAAAAAATAAATAAAAACATATTTTATCATTTTTTAATTTTATTTTAAAAATAGTTAAATTAAATATTTTTAATTTATTATTATTCCAACCAAATAACTTCATATTATTTACTACTAAAAAATTTAATGACTGAATTTATTACTTTATCTTGATCTTCTAATGTTAAATCATAATACAAAGGCAATCTCACTAATGTTTCAGATATTCTATTAGTTATAGTCATATCTGTTGCTGTTTTACAATATTTAATCCCAGCAGAAGAAGAATGTAGTGGTACATAATGGAAAGGAGCATATATATCATTATTTTTTAAATATGTAATAAAATTAGTTCTAGTTTCTAAACTATCTAAAATAACATAAAACATATGAGCATTATTAGTACATTCTTCTGGAATAATTGGACATCTTATATAACCTTTTTTTTCTAAATCTTTAAATGATTCATTGTATTTATTCCAAATATCTTTTCTTTTATTTTGTATATCAGTAGACCTTTCTAAAACAGAATATAAATAAGCTGCAATTATATCACTAGGTAAATAAGAAGAACCTTTATCAACCCAAGTATATTTATCAACTTGCCCTCTAAAAAATCTACTTCTATTAGTACCTTTTTCTCTAATAATTTCTGCTTTTTCAGCAAATTCTTTATTATTTGTAATAAATAATCCACCTTCACCAGACATGATATTTTTAGTTTCATGAAAACTAAAACAACCCATATCTCCTATTGTTCCTAATGCTTTACCTTTATAAAAAGAATCAAAAGCCTGTGCTGCATCTTCTATTACTAATAAATTATATTTTTTAGCAATTTCCATAATTTTATCCATTTCACAAGCAACACCAGCATAATGAACAGGCACTATTGCCTTAGTTCTAGGAGTTATAGCTTGTTCAATTTTTGTTTCATCTATATTTAATGTATCTTCTCTAATATCAACAAAAACAGGCACAAGACCTTGTAAAACAAAAGCATTAGCAGTCGAACAAAAAGTATATGAAGGCATTATAATTTCATCACCTATATTAAAATTACCTATAATACTAGCCATTTCAAGAGCAGCAGTTCCAGAATGTACTAATAAACTTTGATAACATTTAAAATAATTATTAAACCATTCGTGACATAATTTTGTATATTTACCATCACCAGATATTTTACCAGTTTTAAAAGTATCTAATATATATTCTAAAGTTTTATCAGAATAAGTTGGAACATTAAAGTTTATCATTAGCTAAAACATATTTAAACATAAATAGATATTATAAAATGTAAATAAAAAAGTCAAATATTCTTTAGTATCTATTTAATAAATAATTATAAGAAAACTAAAGATTTTTATAAATCTAAAAAAATTCTTTTCATAATTAAAATTAATTTTATTATAATTTATTTAAATACCAATCAACAGTCTTTACAATTCCAGTATCAAAAGTTTCTTCTGCTTTCCAACCTAGTTCAGTTTCAATTTTAGTAGGATCAATAGCATATCTAAAATCATGTCCTGCTCTATCTTCTACATATGAAATTAATTCTTCATATTTTTTACCATTTTTTCTTGGTCTTTTATTATCTAATATATTACATATAGTTTTTACTATTGTAATATTATTTCTTTCATTATGACCACCTATATTATAGGTTTCACCAGTTTTACCTTTATGATAAATTAAATCAATAGCTTTACAATGATCTAAAACATATAACCAATCTCTAATATTCATACCATTACCATAAACAGGTAAAGATTCTTCTTTTAAAGCCTTTTCTATCATTAATGGAATTAATTTTTCTTTATGTTGTTTAGGACCATAATTATTAGAACAATTAGAAGTAGTAGTATTTAAACCATATGTATGATTATAACTTCTAACAATAAAATCAGAACTTGCTTTACTAGCAGAGTAGGGACTATTAGGTGAATATGCAGTTGTTTCTGTAAAAAATCCAATTTCACCTAATGTGCCATAAACTTCATCTGTTGATATGTGGTGAAATCTACAATTTTCATAACCAGATTTTATTTTATTAGGTGCGTCCATCCAAAGACTTCTAGCTGCTTCTAATAAATTAAATGTTCCAATTATATTTGTATTTATAAAAGCCCTAGGTCCTTTAATAGAATTATCAACATGACTTTCTGCGGCAAAATGTATTACACCTGTAATATTGTATTTTTTAAATAAATTATCTATAAAATCAAAATCACATATATCCCCTTGAATAAATGTATAATTTGACATAGATTCACACTCTTTAACTTTATCTAGATTTCCAGCATATGTTAATTTATCAAGATTTATTATATCATAATCTATATATTTTTCACAGAAATATGGTACAAAATTTGAGCCAATAAAACCAGCCCCACCCGTAATTAATACTGTTTGTTTCATATTTTTTAAAGTTTTTATAATTTATTTTATAATAAAATCTTTTATTAATATTGCAATAAAAATTACATATTAATATGATATTTTTTTCTACAATGCTTTCTAACACCTCTAAATGGGATATGATTTATTAATAATATTTGTAATTTTCTTTTTAAAGACATTTTAAATTTATATTTTTTTAGTATTTTTTGTAAATATTTATATTTTGGAATATAATTTTCTTTTGC
>CASELL010000028.1 GCA_949288805.1 uncultured Alphaproteobacteria bacterium
TTGTTATGAATTCAAACATATTTTTTTCTTTATAGTTAAGAGAAATTTTTACATCATTAGTACCAAAAGATACCATAAAAGATTCATCACCTTTATAAATTTCTAATGACCTTTCATTTAAATTCACTAAATCTTTAAGATAATCTAAAATTTTATCCATATCTTCTTTAGAACAATTTGTATATTTAACTTTCTCTTCTGTAGATATCAATAAATGAATATTATATTTAATAGATTTAAACAACTCAGTTACTTGCCAAGATGAAATTTCAACAATTTTTTTAGATAATATAGATTCATAATTTGAAATACCTTCTTCTTTTAACTTTATTTTAATAAAAGTTTGTAAAAATGGTTTAACAATTTGAAAATCGTTCTTTTGTTTTGCTAAAATATAACTTCTTTTAACATTTAATAAAGCATTACATAATTGCCTACTATAAATTTTCGTATTATCTTTAACCCTTTTATTAATTATTTTAGCTTCACAATAAATATCGCTATCAAAGTTTATTGGATTGTTAATTATTTCATCTAAAATATTTCTAAATTTTTGAGAGCATTCTAATTTTTTAACCCTTTCTGTAGATGCAACAATAATGTCTGACAGTATGTCAGAACTACTATTTGTTGTTAATGCCAACCACTCCATGTATTGTTGCAAGTAAATTTCTTCTATTAACTTATTGCGAAAAATCTTAAACTCTTTTACGATCTTTTCGTTTATCATATTTCTCTCTCGCATTCTTCCTGATCAACATTTTTTTTACTAGTATTGTTGTTATGAGGGTATGCATTTTGTCTTGAATCATTCGTCTTTTTTAAGAGTTTCTCCTTGTTTTGTCTATAATATTCATAATTACCATCAATACTTTGAAATGATTCATTATTATAAACCCATAGTCGAGATGCCATCTTATTCACGAAATATCTATCATGGGAGACAATCAACAAATTTCCTTCAAAATTTTCCAAATTCTCTTCTAAAATTTCCCGCGATGCTAAATCCAAATGATTGGTTGGCTCATCCAATATTAGAAAGTTAGGATTTTTACTCATTAAAATGGACAGTTGCAGCCTTTTTTTCTCTCCTCCAGATAATGTGCCAATCTTTTTATATACATCATTACCAGTAAATAAAATTTTTGCCAATTGGTTCCGTGCTTCATTCTGAGAAATACCAAATTGATCGCAATAATAATCCAAAATAGTTGCAGTGGTCTCTTCAAAAGTTGTGTTTTGCTGTAAATATCCAATTTTTAATTTCGTCCCCAATTTAACAGTTCCATAATCGGGTTGTTCTTCTCCCAGTATTATTCTGAGTAAAGTTGTTTTACCACAACCATTTCTGCCAATTATAGCTATTTTATCTTTATATCTCATTTTTAAATCAACATCTTTAAAGATATTTCTACCATTATAACTTTTTGACAGATTCTGTATTGAAACAACATCATTGCCTGTTCTCTCTACAAATGAATCATTTAAAGACATTTTTTTCTTCTCTAATATCGGCTTTGGTAACTTTTCCATTTTTTCTAATCTATGTTCAATTTCATTTGCTTTTTTATTAAGCCCAGGGGTATTTAATGCTCTAAATTTTTTTATTTGCATTTCCATTCTGTTAATTGTATATTGTTGAGAAGAGTATGACTTATATCGACTTAAATATCTTAATTCTTTTTCTACTGTGTATCTTGTATAGTTTCCATCGTAAATTTCTATGCCATCACTATCTAGTTCATAAATTTTGTTCACTACTGAATCTAAAAAATATCTATCATGTGACACCAAAAACAAAGCGCCTGGATAGTCTTGTAAGTAATTTTCCAACCATTCCATAGATTCAATATCTAAATGATTAGTTGGTTCATCAAGTAATAGTATATCGGGTTTGCCTAACAGAAGTTTTGCCAATAATACTCTTGTTTTTTCTCCGCCGCTAAGTTGTTTAAATGGCACATCTAAATATGACTCAGGAATTTTTAATCCTGAGATAACTTTTGAAACTTCAGACTCATATTCATATCCACCACAAAAAGCATACTCGTTTAATAGCTTATCGTATTTTTCGCTTAGTTTCATTAATATATCCGAGTCTGTCTCTCTAGTCATTTCTTCTACTATGCTGGAAATCAATTCGTTAATCTCAAAAATCTCTTGTTTTGCTAAATTGATTACCTCTCTGACACTTTTATCTCCATAGTCTGGTTCCTGTTCTAAATAACCGATCTTAAGGTCCTTCTTTACATACAGTTCACCGCTATCATAATTTTCATTTCCAGTAATTATTTTGAAAATTGTGCTTTTACCTGTACCATTCCTACCAACTAATGCAATTCTATCTTTATTATTTATTTCAAATGATACATTATCAAAAATTAATTTTGGTCCATATGTTTTTTTTATTTTTTTTGCTGAAATATAAGCCATATCATTTCTCCTTAAAGTTAAAGAAAGTCCCAAGAGGCTAACAGCCTCTTGAGCCTCTTGTGGCAACTATACAGAACCTCTGCAGCATTCTTGGATAGCAGAAATTGTGTTATTTTTCTTAGTTGCCTTCTTCTTTGCTACTATTTTCATAGCACCCTCCTTTACCTTGTCACAAATCGTTAGTCCTTCTCCTTACAAAAAGTTTTAAATATTTATAAACAGAAGTTAATTCTTCTGGACAAGGTTTAATATTCTGTTGTCTTTTGACTTGACAACCACCATTGCAATATGGTAAAAATTGACATCTTAAGCAACTTTGTTCAAGTTCATACAAATCTTTATAATTGGCATTGTACTTACAATCATACGAATGTTTATCAATAATGCCTATTTGAGTATTTTCGTCAAAACGTTCAGCACATTTATAAACGTTCAACTGGTTATCAATCGAAAAACTATTAACGTGATAATATGAACAATAAATTGATTCGCTACAAAAATTTGTTATATCACAAATCTTCCAATTGTTTTTTAATGCTAAACAATATAACTTTAATTTCTTTAATTCACAATTTTTATATTGTTTTACTTGAAATCTATTTTGTTTATAATTAATAATCTCGCTAAAATTTAAATAAATGTTTTGCTGTTTAAGTGTATTATCATGTTTTAAAAAATTCTTTATATCATGAAAATTTGATTTGCAAAAATTCATGTTTACCATGACTGTAAAATATTTTGCGGCTATCATTATACCTTTTTTTGTGCACTCAAAAGAGTTTAAAGAATTGCACACTCTCAAATCATTGTGTGTTTTCTCATTTCCTACTAATGTTGTTTCAATTCGTGTAACAGCAACATCTTTTAATAATTTTGCCTTTTTATCATCTATTAATGATAAATTTGTTGAGATACTTGATGAAAATTCAATGTTTTTAGCAACACAGAAATCAAGTATTTTTTTGTTTGTTTTATAAATTATATCATAAACTAATAAAGGTTCACCACCAAACCATGATAAATGAAATGATTTTGATTTGTGTTTACTTAATCTTCTTTTTATAAATTCAATAAACACTTCAATATCCTCATCTTTCATAATACTATTATCTAAACCATTTTGATAACAATATTTACATTTAAAATTGCAAGCAAAAGTTGGAACTAATGTTATATTCAAATTAGAATAGTCCTGACATGCTTGCCTGTTTTCCTCTCTAATTCTTATTATTTCATTTTGATTGTTTGGAATATAAAATCCCGAATTTAAAAGTTCTTTACAAAAATCCGAGTCTCCAGACATATTTTTAAAGTCTTTAAACTCTTTTTTGTTTAATAATACTGTCTCTTTAGAAATCATATTATGCAAAATATATTCATTTCTTTTGAATTTACAAAATAAATTATATTTACTTATTTTCATGATCCTATCCCTCACTATTTTGTAAATTATAATATATTTTTATTAATTCATCCAAACTATATTTATATTCAGGACTACAAGATTCTACTTTCTTAATTAATCTTTTCATTTGACAACCGCCTAAACACAATGGTAATAAGATGCAATTTTTACATTCTTCAAAAGAAAAAGGGTCTTTATCCCAAAATGGCTTTCTTTGATCATCTATTACGATTTTTCCATTTTCATCCAGTCCTCCTATTATACCTTTTTCATCATCAGCATAACTTTCCCCACACTTAAATATTTTCCCTGTTGGAGAAATTATAAATTGAGAATCGGAATCAACAATACAATATCGATGCATTGACCCCTCAAAAACATTGTCTATTGCTGTATTTATTCCTAAACTTTGTGCATATTTGTATTTATTAATGACAATATTCGCATAATCTTGAGCAGACAAAACATCCTTGTTATATTCTTTGTATGATGCAGGCACTATTGCTTTAATTGCTAAATTTAAATTTGGAATATTTTTTATTTCATCTAACAAACCATCAATCTTCAAATGATTTTCAGCATTAATATTGACTCTTAAATTTATTGTTATAAATTGAGAAGCATATCTAATATTATTTATGATAGTATCATATGTCCCTTCTTGATTTATCAATGGTCTCATTTTGTCATGAATCTCTTTAGGGCCATCTAACGTAATCTGAGCACTTCTTAAGTTGTATTTAACCAACTCATCAATTTTTTCTTTATTTAATAAATATCCATTTGTTGTTATAGAAGAATAATATGTAAATCCTCTTTCTACTGATAATCTAATCAATTTTTGAGACAATGATTTTATAGAATCGTAATTTAATAACGGCTCTCCGCCATACCAATCAACATGAACAGATTTTTTATTAACACTTTGTTCTTTAATGAATTCAAATATAGCATTCTCGATCTTTGGTGTTAACTTTACATTTCTTCGAGTTTCAAAACAATATGGACAAGCAAAATTACAAGCCAAAGTTGTTAAAATAGATATATTAAGGGTTTCGTCTGTATATTTATTAAACCAATATTCATCTTTTATAATTTTTAATTCATCAATATCAGATTCAAGAATTATACCATTTTCAATCAGCATATCAACTTCTTCTGGTTTAAATGAATCTACAAATGATTTTATATCATCATTTTCTATCATGTCTATAAACTTCTGTTCAAATAACAGTAGCGATAAAGTCCTTGTATTAAAAACGATATATTCATTGTTAAGTTTTACAATCTTATTGTATTTTGAGAACTTTAAACTCATAAATCACACCTCCTCAAAATCACAACCCTAAAAAAATTATAGTTGAGTTTATCTTAAAAGTCAATACCTTTATCAAAGTTTGTAATTTTTAATATCTCTAAAAAACCATCATTTCCCTTTATACCATAAATTTTCTTAATTTTTGTTTCTTTCTTATTTACTTGATTTGCAAAAAATTTACCTAAAAAATACATCCATTTATCAAAACTATCCATAGATATGTTATAATTTAAATTCCATTTAAAATTTTCATCGTTACTTTTTTCATAAAAAAATTTTTTTGTCAATTCTTTCCACTTTTCATTTAAATTTAATTCATTTAATTTATTTTGAGTTGTATATAAATACTCTTCAAATTTAATTTTAATATACAACACTTTTATTTGAATAATGAATTCATTTATAAGTTTTGTTACTTCTGGTATATTTTTATTTGATTCTAGAGCCCTAATTTCACACAGACTTGAATAAAATTCTTTCATAGGTTGAACCAGTAAAATATTAAAAAGCATATTCTTATCGTCCAAGAAGGAATATTCTAATAGATGTCCAATCTCATGTGCTATAAAATCAAAATCGTTGTTATTCTTATCTTTCAGAATAATTATTCCTTTTTTGGAATGAGGCATATATAAACTAAGTGCACCACAAGTTAAACGGCTATCCTCTAAAATGTAACCATTTTTCTCTAGGTTTTTGTATGTATCAATTACCATTTTATCAAATGACAAAAGATCTTCTATATCAACAGAATTAAAACCCACATTGTAATTTCTTTGAAAATTTGAAATTTTTAATTCTTTAATTTGAAATTCCATTTTATCAATATCCATCCTTGAATGGGAATATAAAGAAATTTTTTTTATAATTACCTCTTGAAAGTTATTAAATCCAAATCTCGTAGATAACTTGTTTTTATAAGATATATATGCTTGTAGTGACTCTACAGACTTTTTGCTAGTTTTTTTAAATTGCGATTGTTGTCTATTTTATTTAATAATTTATCGAGCATAAGTTTTTCAGTAGTGTCACTATCTAAATATTTTAAAATTCTTCTTTTTATTAAACGCATTTTTAACTGCGAAAAAAAATTTAATGAATTATCATTTAAGAAAAATAAATTCTGTTTCTCAATAAGCTTATAATAAATTCTTATCAATTTATCTTTTTTCATTATTTAAATAATACCACATTTTTCAGTGAATTTCATTATTTTTTATATAAGTTATCAAAATTTAATAATTTTTAGTTTTTTTTACATTTTTACTATATAGCCAATAAAGTTAATTAATTCATAAAAAAATGTAACAAAATTCGTAATTACGTATGTTATGTTGTTAAGAATTTTTAAATCTGTCATAATGACGCATTGTTTAATAAAAAAGGGTTAATTTCTTTGATTTGCAGCATGAAAATTATTACTATAGAAAAAAATTAGTTTATAGAAAATTTAAATTTCGCCATTGTCTA
>CASELL010000029.1 GCA_949288805.1 uncultured Alphaproteobacteria bacterium
ATTTATGGATGAATATGAAAGATATATTTAAAAATATAGTTAAGTATTGTTTATATTCTGGGGAGTCGGTGGATACAAACAATTATTAGGCAATGCCTATTTAACAATTGTATTGACAATTAAATAACTTTGTTTTTATAATTTATACAGCTATTAATAATATATATACTAATATAATGATAGAAAATAATAATGAATATGATGCTTCGTCAATTAAGATTTTGAGAGGACTTGATGCTGTTAGAAAACGACCAGGTATGTATATTGGAGATACTGATGATGGAACTGGTCTTCATCATATGGTATATGAAGTTTTAGATAACTCCATAGATGAAGCTCTTGCTGGTTATTGTAATAAAATTATAGTTAGTATTAATAAAGATGGTTCAGTTAGTGTTTTAGATAACGGTAGAGGTATTCCTGTTGGTATTCATCCAGAAGAGGGTAGGTCGGCAGCAGAAGTTGTTATGACTGATTTACATGCTGGTGGTAAATTCGACCAAAACTCTTATAAAGTTTCAGGTGGTCTACATGGTGTAGGTGTATCTGTTGTAAATGCGCTTTCTGATTGGTTAAAATTAACAATTTGGAGAGATGGTCACGAGCATTATGTTGAGTTTAAAGATGGAGTTGCTGTTGAACCTTTAAAAATTGTTGGTGATTGTGAAGAATCAAAAACAGGAACAGAAGTTACATTTTTTCCATCAAGTGAAATATTTTCTAATATAGAATTTGATTATACTACATTAGAAAGAACTATTAGAGAAAAGGCTTTTTTAAACTCTGGTGTTAGAATAGAGTTAAAAGATTTAAGAAATGAAGAAGATATTAAAGATAATACTTTTCATTACGAAGGTGGACTTGTTGAATTTGTTAATTTTGTTGATAAAGCAAAAGAGCATTTACATCAACCTTTATATATAGTAGGCAAAGATGATGATAAAGGTATTAGTTTTGAGTTGGCTTTATGTTGGAATGATGGTTATAATGAAAATATAATTTGTTTTACTAACAATATTAGACAAAGAGATGGTGGAACTCACCTTGCTGGTTTAAAAAATGCTTTAACAAGAGCAGTAAATAATTATGTAGAAACACAAGAAAGTTTTAAAAAATTAAAAATGGAATTAACTGGTGATGATATTAGAGAGGGTTTAACTGCTATATTATCCGTAAAAGTACCTGATCCAAAGTTTTCTTCACAAACTAAAGATAAATTAGTTTCTTCAGAAGTAAGACCTGTTGTTGAAAATAATACAGTTAATTCTTTATCAAAATATTTTGAAGAAAATCCTATTGATTCAAAAGTAATAATTGAAAAAGCTTTTGAGGGAGCAAGAGCTAGAATTGCTGCTAGAAAAGCTAGAGAATTAACCAGAAGAAAGGGTGCCCTTGATATTGCTAATTTACCTGGAAAATTAGCAGATTGTCAAGAAAAAGATCCTGCTAAAAGTGAAGTTTATATAGTAGAGGGAGATTCTGCTGGTGGTTCTGCTAAATCTGGTAGAGATAGAAGATATCAAGCAATTTTACCTGTTTTTGGTAAAGTATTAAATACTGAAAAATCAAGATTTGATAAAGTTATATCTTCTGAAAAAATGGGTATGTTAATTACTGCACTTGGAACTGGTATTGGTAAAGAAGATTTTGATATTAATAAATTAAGATACCATAAAATTGTTTTAATGGCAGATGCTGATGTGGATGGTTCTCATATTAGAACTTTGTTTATGACTTTCTTTTATAGACATATGCCACAAATTATTGAAAACGGTTATTTATATATAGCTCAACCACCTTTATATAAAGTGAAGAAAGGTAATAGTGAATTATATATTAAAAATGAAACTGCTTTTGCTGAATATATAATTAAAAATGCTATAAATGAAGCTGTTTTAAAATACGACAATAATACTTTAAGTGGTGATAAATTAGATGAATATATAGTAAAAGTAAATCATTTTGTTAATTTATTAAAAAATCTTTCTAGATTTATGAATATTGATGTGTTAGAAGCAATAGCTTATTCTGGGGCTTTTGATATGAAAATATTTGAAGATAATGATTTATTAAATGAAAAAGCAAAATTAATTGTTGATAGATTAAATCAATTAAAAACTGATATTGATATACATTGGGATTATGAAATAGATTATATAACAGAATTAAAAATTACAAAAACTCATAAAGGTGTTAAAACAGAATATTTAATTAATCAAAAATTATTTACTAAACCGGAATCTATTGAATTAGGTAAACATCAAAACGAAGTTGAAAGTATTTTTACTAATCAAATTATTTTTGAGAAAAAAGAAGATATTTATAATATAAATACTCCTATTGAATTAATGAATATTATTAATCAAGTAGGTCAAAAAGGTATATCAATACAACGATTTAAAGGTCTTGGTGAAATGAATGCGGAACAACTTTGGGAAACTACATTAAATCCAGAAAATAGAACTTTGTTAAGAGTTACTATTGAAGATGCTGCAATAGCTGATGAAACTTTTGCTACATTAATGGGTAATGTTGTGGAACCTAGAAGAGATTTTATACAAGAAAACGCTTTAAAAGTTGCTAATTTGGATATATAAATTATTTTAATTTTTTTAAAAATAAACTAACTTCGTTTAGTTTATTAATATTTTGATCTAATATATTTTTATTAATATTATTTATATTAAATATATCTATATTTAATGTAAATAATATTTTGTATAAAGTATAGGCATTACAACCTGTTTTATTGTTTTGTAATAAAGATATTTTACTTAAATCTACACCACTTGACATAAATAAAGATTCGTTTGTTAAGTTTAAATCCTTTCTTTTTATTTTAATCAATATTGATAGTTGTTTATAAAAATCTTCTTCGTTTAACATTTTAAAAAATTATTGTTTATTTATAAAATAATAGTAATTTTATATTGTAATTTTATAATTGTTATTTTACTATTAAAATATTATTGTATAACAATTATAAATATGACAAGATTTACTGCTAATAATAAAACTGAACTTATTAAATTGATTAAATTATTAATGATAAAAAACAAGTTTATAAACAATAAAGATATTGATTATAATATAATAAAAAATATTTATAAAGACAAAAATATTGATTTATTATTTAAAAATGGTTTTAAAGTTTTTATTGAAGACAATAATTAATAATTGTTTTTATAAAAATTAATTATAATATATTTTTGAATAGTAATAATTATTTTATTTATGGATAAAAATGTAGTAATAGAAAAATTAAGAGAAGCAAAACTTTATGGTAAAGGTGGAGCTTGTTTTCCTACTGCTGATAAATGGCAAGGAGTTAGTGAAGCAGAAGGTGATATTAAATATATAATAGTTAATTCTAGCGAAGGTGAAATGGGATTGTTTAAAGATCTTTACATATGGCGAAATCATATGGATATGGTTTTTAAAGGTATTGATTATGCTATAAACTTTTTAGATAGAAATGTAGAAGTTTATATACATATAAATAAAGATTACTTAAATGAACTACAACCTAAATTATTTGAATATATAAACAATTATAAATGGGATATTAAGTTCCATATTAATATAGAAGAACCATCTTATATAGGTGGTGAAGCTAGTGCTTTAATGAATATTATTGAAACTGGTATTGCTCAACCTAAACCTAGAACCACAAGAACTGTTGTGAAAGGCCTTTTTGAAAAACCTACAATGATGAATAATGTAGAAACTTTTTATGATATAGCTAGAACATTAGATGGTGATTGGGATTTTTCTAGATTTACTGGTATTTTTGGTGATGGCTTAACTTCTTGTTTTGGTAATACTAAAAAAGTTGTTAGACATAAAGATACTGATACAATTTACGATGTATTAAAAAATAATAACTTACTTCCTGATTTTGATTTTTATGTTCAAGTAGGTGGGGGTGCTAGTGGTATAGTTTATAATAGTGAACAGATTAAAGAGAAACAAGTTAGTGGTGCTGGTTCTATTGAAATATTTGATAAAAATAAAAGAAACTTTTTAACTTTCTTACAAAGAATAACAAAGTTTTATGATAAAGAATCTTGTGGAAAATGTATGGGTAAAAAGTTTTCTAATGAATTGTATGAATTAGTAAAAACTTTCGAAACAGAAGATGATGCTTTAAAAAATATTGATAAAATGTTAGAAATAATTAACAATATGAATAAAAAAACTTTCTGTAAGTTATGTAAAAGTTTGAAAACTCCTTTTGTTAGTTATTGTAATAATGTTTTAAATATTAATTTAGAATAAAAAATAAAATTAGTTCTTTTTAAAGAACTAATTTTTTATTAACATTAATATTTTCTTTAAAAACACTATCATGAGATACAACAATCAAACAATTTTTATAATCATTTAATATATTTTCTAATATTTTTATACTATCTATATCAAGATTATTAGTGATTTCATCCAATATTAACAATTCTGGTTCATTAATCAAAGCACAACACAAAGCAACTCTAACAACTTCACCACCACTTAACACATTAACATTTTTATAAACTGATTCTGTCCTAAATAAAAATTGTGCTAATACATCTCTACAAATTTTTTCATTGCTATTATATTTTAACACATTATTTAATATTGTATCGTTAAAATTTAAAATATTGTAATTTTGATCTATATAAGCTATTTTAGTTGTATTCACCACTACATTATCATATTTTTCATTATTCATTATGATTTTTAATAGGGTAGATTTGCCACTTCCATTTTTGCCATTAATTGCTAATCTGTCATTACTTTTTAATTCAATATTAAAATCTTTAAATATTATTTTGTTATCATAACTAAAATTTAGATTATCTATTTTTAATATATTTTTTGTTTTTATTTTATCATAAGTCATTTTAAAATATATTTGCTTTTTGTCTTCAATATTTTCTCTAATATCATTAATATTTTTATTAATTTTATCAAGATTTTTATTTTCTTTATTCACTAATTTACCAATACTTTTTTGAGAATCATTTTTTTTAAAATCAATTTCCATTTTAGTTTTACTTCCACTTTTAAATTCTCTTTGCCCTTTATTTATATTTTTGTTATGTTTTATAATATTCTTTGTAATTTCTCTTTTTTGTTTATCTAATGATTTTAAAGCGTTGTTATAATCTCTTTCTGTTGCTTCATTTTCTGATAACATAATTTCATTAGCAAAATCATAATTGCCACCATATTCTATAATTTTTTTATCATTTCTAATATAAAAAATTCTATCTACTAGATTTAACAATTCTCTGTCATGTGATATTAATATTATTTTTTTATTACAATTTTTTATAAAATCGTAAAAAAATATTTTTGTATCATAATCCATATTATTAGTAGGTTCGTCTAATAATAGTATTTTTTTATCAATAATACTAGACAAAATTACTTTAATTTTTTCACCACCACTCAAAGTGTTAAAATCTCTCAATAAATCAAAATCAAGATTAAAATTTTTTAATTTTTTAGTTATAATATCAATACAATTCCAATTCTCCACATCTTCATAATTATAATTTTCTATTGCTAACACATCTTTTTCCAAGCCAAAAACATCAGCTATTGTTTTATAATTATTTAGATTTTGTGGGCAATAACCAACATCTTCTTTAATAAATTCATAAATTAATTTTAATAAAGTTGTTTTACCACAACCATTTGAACCAATAATTCCTATTTTGTCATTTAAAGTAAAACTCTTGTTAAAGCCAAGATTGTTTATATTTATATACATATAATACACCTATAATTTATTAATAAAATAATAAAAATGTATTATATATTCATGCCTATTTATTAGTTTCTTGATAAGAATATTATAATAAAAATATTTTTAATCAAGTTTTTTTAAAAAATAAAAATAAAATCTTGTAAATTAATTTATTTGTTATAAAATCAAGTTGTTTTAATTAAATATTAAAAATTATGTTAAATAAAAAAGATTTTTTAAAAATTATAGCTGAAAAGAATAATATAACTCTTTCTCTAGCTGAACAAGTTTATAACTCTATTTTTGAA
>CASELL010000030.1 GCA_949288805.1 uncultured Alphaproteobacteria bacterium
ACTGGCCCAATAAGAAATGATGCTATTATGAAACAAGCAGAACAAAACATTAAAGTAAAATGGGAACAGAAAAAATATAATCCACTTACTCATAATTGTCAAGAATATAAAGTTAAAGTAAATATTGAGTATGGTAAAATCGCAAAAAGTAAGGGGTTACCACCAAAAAATGGCCCTATAGATGTTTTTAGGTAATTTATGTTTGGTATAGTTGATAATAGTTTTTTTGTTTCAATATGTGATTTTTATGAGGTTGGCGTTATGCTTATTATTCCATCTTTTATTTTGTCATTATTTTCACTTTTAACTATATTAAAAAATAGTAATCTAAAACATAAAAAAACAATTATAAATATAGTTAAGATTATTAATCTTGTCATTGTAATAGATATATTAGTAATGAGTTATTTTTTTGGAGATACAACAGTTTCTATAATTATTGGACTTATTCCTTTTTTGTTAGTTTTAGTATTACAATATAACATAGTAATTATATTTGCAACATACACTTTTTTGTTCGGTATATATAAATATCTTAAAAATATAATGTCTTGATTTATAATTATTTGTGATACTGAAAAAGAATTTTATAATATACAATATAATGAACAAATTAAATAAAGATATGTATAAAGTAAACAATAATAAAACTTACATAAGAATAGTTTATTAATAATATATAAGCAATATTTTTCTATAAATTTAGTATATATATTAATGTATTCTTAAAATTTGATATTTATATAAATATAAATACTATTAAGGTACAGTATAACACTTGAGGGTTCTTATGAAAAGAAATTTATTGTTTGTTACAATTGTTTCAGTACCACTTATTTTTTTCAACTTTAATGCTAATGCAATTAATGGTGCATTTGAAGGTGGTTTAATAGGAATAATTGCGGGTAAAGTTTATGATGCTATATTTGGAGAAATAAAGCATGAAGATTCTGATAATAGAAAAGATGAATATAATGGAAAAAAAGAAAAAAATGACGATGTTAATATTAATAACGATTATATAGAAAAGAAATGAGAAACTTTTTTATTTATTTATTTTGTTTTATGACTTTTATGAGATTTTGTAATGCTTATGCTACTTCTAAAGTTACTAGAGATGCTTTTATTGGAACTGTATCTAGTCTATTCACCTCTTGTTTTAAATGTGATGGTTGTGATCAATATGCTGAAGAGTTAAGAAAAAATATAAAAACTATATCTGAGACCGACAAATTCCTTGCAAGTGATGATGAAACAAAAAAAGTTCTTAAGGAAAAAATTAATGAATTAAACAAAAGAACAAAAAAGCCCTTTCTTATAAAAGTTGCTGAAGATGTTGACGATAACTTATGTAATCTTCCTTCTGGCTGTATTAGAAAATTGAGAAATTGTTGTTGTGGTTGCTGTAAAAAATCTAACCATAATTCAGAACAATATATACATCTCAGTACTGTTTGAAAAATAAAAAAGAATTTAAAGTATCTCTATTTCTTTATAGATCATAGATATAAGTAGTTAAAATTAAATACAGATGTAAACATCTGTATTTAATTTTTTAATTTTAACTTCTTGTTTTGTTTATAAAAATAATTTAATTGAATTTATCAATCTAATAAATAATCAGAAAGTTCTATAAATACCGGTTAAATCTAATATCGATAATAAAAACTTAATAAATAAATATTAATTTTTATTTGAAATAATATTTTTTATTTATTTTTTGTGAAATTATTTTATATTTTTAGTACATACAATAAAAATATTTATATGTATATTTTTATTTTACCTTTATTTTTGAAAATGGCAGAACCTCATAGATGGGGTAATGCTCCAATTAATTCAGCAGGTGGAGAAATAGCTCATAAAGTTGGAATAAGTGGCCCAATAAGAAATGATGCTATTATGAAACAAGCAGAACAAAACATTAAAGTAAAATGGGAACAGAAAAAATATAATCCACTTACTCATAATTGTAGACAATATAAAAATGCAGTTAACAAAGAATATGGTAAATTAGCTCGAGAGCAAGGAATTGCCCCAAAGGATGGAATTATACAAAGGCGTTTTTAATATGTTTAGTTTTATTGGTGATATGTTGTCGAATTTTATTTTAACATTTGATATATTGTCTGACGTTGCTGGAGCTGTAATATTAACAGTATATTCGACATATGCTATAATTAATTATTTAGCAAAAACTAATTTAAAATATTCAAAATATATAATAAATATATTATTATTCTCTATATATATGAGTATTTTAATTGTTTTTGTTTTTATGTTCTTTTTGCCATCTGAAGAAGAATTATTTTTTTATTTTATTATACCATTTTTAATTTTGGGTATTATAGAAACAAATATAGTTTGTTACTATTGGATATTTAATAAGATTTTTAAAATATCCGGCTATATTAATAATAAGATTAAAAATTTAATAACTAACATTTATAACAAAAGAATATAGTTCTTATGTCAAATTATTGACATTTATTATATATATATTATAATGTATGTAAGATAAAGAAATAGAGATAAAATGGAAAAACAAACAAATGTTGTTGATGAAATAAATATGGTTGATTTAACTGAAAGCATTTCTTTTTTGCCTGATCAATTGAGATATGAATATTATTCTAAAAAAGATATTACAGATGATGTAAAAAATATGTTTTGGCAAATGGCACAAGATATCTTAACTAGAGACAATAAAGATATAAATAGAGAGGAAATTAGGCAAGAATATCAAAATCTTTTAGGTAATTTTTATCCATTTTATGTATATGGTATGAAACAAGAGCATAGATTTAATCCTTCATGGCACAGGGATTGTGTTCAAGTTTATAAAGAAGAATTGCCAAAAATAGCAGGTATTGAGAGCTTAAGGTTAGCATTTGATATTTCTGGTGATGAACCTATACACGGTAATTTTGAAGATGTAAAGAATGAATTAATTAAAGAATATGGATGTAATGAAAAAGAGGCTGGTTATTATATTAATTTCATAAAAGAAAAAATCAGTAAAGAAGCACAAAATCAAAAAGGTTCTTGCCAATATCACAATATTAATGATAAATTGTTTTCATTTATACTTATAAGTCCATATAGAAATAAAATTGATACATTACATACAATGTTTCATGAAACAACACATCATTTACAATCATATGATGAAGAAAATAAAATAAAAGATACTGATTATTTACAATTTGATGGTGAAAATGTCAAAGAGCAATTAAAGAATTTACAAAACAAATACTATGATTTAAATTACAATAGCTTTAAGCTAAAACAAAAAATAAACGAAGAAAAAGATGAGAAAAAGAAAGAAGAATTACAAAAACAAAAAGAAGAAATAGTAAACCATATGAAAGAAGTTGAAGTTAAATATAAAAAAACAAAAACTCTTTTTGAAGTTCAAGCAAATATTTTTGGTTCAATGGCAGTATTTTTACAAGCTTTAAATAATGGAGAAAGTAAAGAAGTATTAGATGATATTCAAAGAAAATTGCTTTTAACAGCAAATAGTAATTATAGTGGAGAACCTTTTGAAGGATGTTATTGTGATTTTTCGTTAACTAAAAATATTTTACAAAAATTAAGAGAAGATGAAGATTTTCGTAATTCATTTATTAATGAAAAAGATATAGATTATAAAAAAATATATAATTTTAGTTTTGAACAATCTCAAGCATTAACAAATTCTATAGAAGAATTTGCTTATAACAATGGAAAGAATCTCATTACTTTAGCATATGATGAAAATTTAATGAAGAATGATAAAAATCCAGTATATCAAATTCAAAAAGAACATAAAGAATATTTTAAAACAAATAAGCTTACAGAAAGAGAAAGAATAGAAGATGCTATACATAGTTTTAGAGCTACTAAAGATATTGAAGAATATAAAAAAATAAAAAGTGATTTTGAGCAATTAAAAAAATTAAATCAAGTATCACAAGCTGTTGGGGCTCTTGATACTGTACGACAAATGGAACCAGATATAAGAATACATTAATGGCTTTATTGTAAATTATATTAATTTTATAAATGATTAGAAATATTTTAGTATAAAATTATAAATAATAAATGATTATAAGGACTTTTTCTCTTGATTTTATAATTTTAATATGATTTAATATAACTAGTTACTACATTTTGATTTATTATGTCTAACATATTCAACCTATTTTCTTCAAATAAAGATATATCTATAAATAAAGATATTATTCTTCATGAAAACATAAACGTAATTTCAAATTATTTCTTCAATTGTTTTGAAAACAACATATATAATAAATTAAAACAAAATACAAATTATAAAATACTTAAATCTAATATAAAAGAAATATTTACATATTCAATTATACTTATATACTACAACATGCCAAAGAACAAAGTAAAGATATAGATTATATTAACAACACAGTATCCAATAAATCATATAAACCAGTAATAGATAATATATGTTATTTAACAAGACAATATATTAAAGATAATAACTTTGATAAAGTATTATTTAAGTTTACAGATTTGTTATTAGAATATTGTGGTTTAAGAAATGGAGATTTATTTAAACAAAATAATGGTAATAATAAAGATCAAATAGATAATTTAATTAATATTTTAATACAAAAGTATGTATTAAAATATAATCCAAAAAGATTAAATGTTATTACTAAAACTAATAACCTAAAAGATAAAACAAATATTAATGAAAGAATAAACACTCTAAGAGAAAAACTAAATATTAAAAAACTTAAAATTATTTCTAGAATGTGTAACGAAGTAAGTTTTAATTCTAAACTTAAAAACAAATTAAATTTTAATAATAAACTAAATAATATAGATATAAATAAATTAACAAATAAAGAAAAAGTAAAACTATTTAATGAAATGTACAATATTAATCAACTTTCTGAAAAAGGAAATAAAGTAATAGATAAATTAAAAACCAAACTACTTAAAACTATTAAATCTATTGGTCTAGTACCACAAATAATACAAAGAGTAGTAAAACTAGCAATTAATACTGCTAAATTTCTAGTTCCATCAAATATACTAACAGCTGAAAAAGAAAGAATAAAAATTAAAACAAGAACAACAGAAAGAACAATAGAAACAAAAACATCTAAAAATAAACAAACACAAACACAAACAACAAAACAACCAAAAGAAAAAAAACAACAGAACTAAAATCACCAGATAAAAAAGAATTACAACAACAAACAACAATAAATAATAATCAACAACAAACAACAATAAATAATAATCAACAACAAATAAAACAAGAACAAAAAGAACAAAAAGAACAAAAACAAATAAAACAAGAAGAACCACAAAAACAAGAACAAAGAATAAAAGAAGAAAAAGAAATTCAACAAAGACTAAAAGAAGAACAAGAAAAACAAAAAGAAGATAAAGAAGAGAAATTAAATAAAAAAGATAAAGAAGATATGAGTAAAATTGAAGAAAATAAATTAGAAGAAAAAGACAGTGAAAAAGAACAACATCAACAAGATAAAATTAATGATGACAAAAAATCTGAGGAAGGATTGAGTACTGAAGATGATATCAAAAATACAGAAAAAGGTAACAAAGAAATTGATGAAGACTACAGTGAACTACCAAAATTTAGTAGAAAAAAGAAATTTTCTGGTTTTGTTGCTGAGGATAGCTATAATATGGAAATTAGTAATAAATTTCGAAATAAAATTCAGAAATCTAATAAAGAAATAAATGATATAACCCCAAAACATTAAATTTAACCTACTGGTTTAGCCTATGGTTTCTAATACCAAGAAGAACCACCGGCTAAGCCGGTAGTTCTCCAAATTTAAAGACCAAATTGTTTTCTTATTGTTTTGGTATGGATAATACTATTTTGTATTGCGTTTATCATTTGTTTATTATCATTAGCTACAGCTTTATTATAATTTATTACATCTTCTCTATCAACATCATCAAAGGCCAATACTGCATGATCATGAAATTTTTTATCTGCCAATACAGAACTTATTAGTTCTCTTGCTTCATCTTGTGATTCTATATCCTCACAAGTTGCATAGTGACAACTTAGAAATCTTACAGCCCCCCTTAGTTCAGCCATTAATTCTTCATTCGGTTTTTTACCATTAGGTAATCTAGAACTAGCAAAAGCCCCACCAATAAATGTAGTGAATATAAATAAAAAGATTAAAAGTTTTTTACAAATTCTTTTCATAATAAAGTATTACTTTGTTAATCTATTATAAATAGTATATTTGTTTCGTAATAAAGCAATTATTTTATACGTTTATAATTTATATAATTATAATAAAACAGTTTATAATAATATTATGAATTATAATAAAATATAAATTATCTATTATATAAAATTATTATTTTATAAATAAAATATATTTAAAATAATAAAAAATATAGAAAATTATTTATATACTTATTTTTAAACATATATATTATTTTTTATATTACTTAATATATTAATAAATTTTTCTAAAATAAAATTTATTTGTGATATATTAGCGATATATTATAATATTTACCACATCTCTTGCCCTCATCTCAACACAAGAATTTACGGTATCTTTTATAAAAGTAAAGGTCGAAATTCCTTCCTGCCCGCTCCATTCGTCATTTCATTAAATTTGTAAAAAGTCTTTTTACAAAAAAGACTGTTTTAACATTCATTATATTCATTCAAATTTAATTTCATTCCTCCCGTGTTGTCAGGAACAAGCATTTGAAAAAAATATTAATGTTTATTTTATAATAATAAACAAATATTTTTTTTCTAAATGTTTCTTTCTTGACTTTTATAAAAGATAACAGAAAAATGAAAATCTAAATTCAATTTCGTTTTTTCAAAACTCATTTCATTAAGATTTTGTTTTTCTTCCACTCGCCGTTAAGGCAGGGGTTGAGGACAGTCCTCATTAATAACAATAAATTGTTATTAGTTATTTAATTATTTTATTAATAAAAGAGAGAAAAGAAATGAGAAAAGAAAATAATTATTTTAAAATTGATTTATGTAGTAATTTTATAGGCACAGAAAATTATTATAAATATTCTTTAAGCCATATAAAATTTACAGATGGTATTGCATATATAATGAAGAATGGTTTATTATGGTTTGTTGAAGAAATCATTTTTAATAAAAAAATTTTAAGTAATAACTTTGTTTCAATTAAATTAGAAGCTAAAAATAACAAAGGAGTTATTACTTGGTGTGATGATGAAGAAAAAAAATACAAAAAATATATTGATTTTACAGATTTTTTTGGTGAAATAACACTATTTTTCTGTAATGATGTTTTAATGTTAGCTAGTGAATATTAATTTATTATTTAAATAAAACCCCAGTAAGGGGTTTAAATCGCCGAAAAGCCAGCCACACCAAACCCTTTATCGGCGATTTATTTACTTTTAACTTCTTCTTTGAAAGTAGCAGAAGGAGTAAATTTAACTTTTTTGCTAGCTTTAATTTTGATTTCTTTACCAGTTTGTGGATTTCTACCAGTTCTTTCTTTAGTAGCAACAACACTAAATGTACCAAAACCAAATACTGAAACTTTGTCTTTTTTAACTTCTTTTTTGATTTCTTCAAAA
>CASELL010000031.1 GCA_949288805.1 uncultured Alphaproteobacteria bacterium
ACTTATTCCAACTTTATGAGCTATTTCTCCACCTGCTGAATTAATTGGAGCATTACCCCATCTATGAGGTTCTGCCATTTTCAAAAATAAAGGTAAAATGTACATAGAAACAATTATTATTTTTTGTACCAAAAAAATACAATAATTTTATTAAAAATAAATAAAAAATATTGTTTCAAATAAAAATTAATAATTTTATTTATTAAATCTTATTATAATTTATATTTAGAAAATTGCCATTATATATTTGTGAATATATAAGCAGATATAAAAACTATTTTAGTTCTTTTATTATATTATTTATATTATTATTAATTTTATTTAATAATATTATATTTGTTTTATTATTATACTTTAATTTATTCCTATATTCTTCTTTAATATCGTTTATTATATTATATACATTTTTACTATCAAACTTAGTTTCTAATATTAAAAACTTTAATATTTCTTTGTTTATATATTCTTTATAATCTAAATTATAATTATTTATTAAGTAATTTCTTTGTTTATATATTCTTTATAATCTAAATTATAATTATTTATTAAGTAATATATAGAATTTTTTATTAGCTTTTGTTTTTTATAGAAATCTCTAGATAAATATATTTTTGTATAAAAGGCATTTTTTATTGTTTTTAATTGTTTTGTAATATCTTTTTGTCCTCTATTTTTCAGCTCATCATATGTTTCTTCAAATGTTTGTTTTGTATAGTTTAGTAATATATTATAACTATTTTTATATGATTTTTGCTTATTTATTATTAAATTTTTTAATAAATCATATGGTTTGTCATATTTTGTAGTATCTATGTTTTTGATAAAATTAATAATCTTTATAAAATTACAATATTCTTGTTTATTGTTTTTATTTATGGTTCTTAATTCTTGCTTTATAATATTAAATTCTTCTTTATTATATTTATTTATTGTATTTATAACTTTATTTATATAATTTATTCTTATAGTATACTCTTTTTTATTGTTGTATTTTAATAGAAATTATATAAAGTTTTTTATAGTTTTTGTTAAGCTACTTCTTTTTAATAAACTTATTTCAGTAAATATACCAAACTCTAAATTGTCTAGCTTATCAATTCTTTGTTTTATTGTTTGAGTAGCATGTATATCTTCTTCATTAATATAATAATTATATAGATATCTGTTAAATGTTATTCTTTTGTTTTTAATAATATCTTTGATTTTATATTTATTATAGTAACCATATATTAATAATATTTCTAAGTTATTCAATGATATATTATCATAGTTATCTAATAAATAATCTAATTCTATTTCTATTATTTCAGATTTATCTTGATATAAGGATTCATATATTTTATATAGTTTGGTTTTTATGTTATTTAGGTTTTTTGTATTAAATAGTTTGTAGTTCTGTAAATTATCTAATATTTCTCTATACATTAATTGTTTAATGAGTTTAATTTCGGTTTTTAATTTTTCAGTTTGGTTTGTTTCTTTATTTTGCTTGCTTATTTCTTTATTTATTTTTTTATCTGTTATATTATCTATATTTAGTATAGATTCTTTTAATAGTTTTATTTTTATATCCTGTGGTAGATTTGGTAATATATCATTTAGTATTGTATCTTTGTATTTATTTATGGTGTCTATTATTCCTATTTTAAATATATCATCATTACCATAAATAAAAAGTTTAATAAATTTAGTTATATTTTCTTTAGATTTTATTATATATCTTAAATAAAAATTTTTACTATAATAATATTTTAAACTATCTGCATATTTTAAATAATAATCTGTTTGTTGTAGAGTATTATCTTCTTTAACTATATCTAATTTAATATTATCTAATATTTTATATAAATCTTCTCCATTATTTCGGAATTTAAAATATATTATATATATAAAATTATCATAGAGTTCTTTTTTGTTTTTTGGTACTTTATTGTATATTATCTTTTTAAGCATATATTTTGCTTGTTCATCTTCGTCTTTTTCTGTGTAGTTTATATTATATATATCAACTACTCCAAAGATTAGAGATTTAATAATATTAATTTTTTCTATTACCAGATTGTAATTTTCAATGGAAAATTGTTTTCCTGTAATTTTATAAGAATAAAATAAAAGCTTTATGATATTTGCTGTATTCTCAAAAATGGTATTATTTCTGTTTTCCTGTATATATTTTATAAGATTTATATAATGTCTTTTTTTAGAACTTTATTGTTGCCATTTTCATGAAATATTGCGTTTATAGATTTATCTAAATCTAGATTGTTTATGAAGCTCTTAAATTGTTTATTATTATATTTAATAATTTTTTTAAACTTATTCAAAAGATTGATATAAAGTCTACTAAGTTCGTTATTTTTCTCAGATTTATAAGATTTTTTTAATTCATTTGATAAATTATTTATTAAATCTTTATATCCATTTCTATAAGCATTATATAAAATATATAATAAATTTATTCTATTAATATTTATTTCATAACTTCTATAACCATACTTTCTTACAAAATAGTCTATTTTTTCTTTTATAAATATTTTTTTATCATAAGTACTTATAAATTCTAATTCCATTATTAATTGTTCTAATTCTTGAATATTAGAATCTTTTTTTAATTTATTTATAATATAATTAAATTTATCTTTATTGTATATGAACTCTAATAATAAAAAATCTTTATTTACATTTTTTAGTATCGATTTATAAAGCTTTGTGTTTTCTCTTTTGTAAAAAAATGAGTATTTAATTCTTTTAAACTCAACATTCTTTCTTTTAGACTAATAAAGAAATACAAGCAATTTGTGTAATCTTTATATTCTTCACTAGCTTTATTATAGGTATTTTCTCTATAAATAGCATCTTTATAGTCTTCTATAACATCATTAAATAGTTTTTCCAAATAATCTTTATTTTGTTTTAATAGGTATATTTCATCCTGTTTATTTATATTAATACAATCCATATTATTATAATTAATCATAAGTTCCACTATTACACTATAATCATTTAGATATTTTTTATAACTATTAAAGCCTTTTTTATTAAAGTTTATTATTTTTTTTATTTTATTTAAACAGTTTATATCGTTTTTATAATAATATTTATACAAGCTATCTTCTGAAGAATTTATTAATTGTTCTTTATAATATTCTATATTTTCTTTTAACACGTCATTAATTATTCTTTTATTATTTGAATTATAGTTTTTATATAGTGATTTAAATATTTCTATCTTTTTTTATTTATAGTTTTATTGTTAAGATATCTATTTATTCTTAAAAATCTATATTGTCACAAAATAATTTTATGTTCTCTTTATCAATTTCTTTAGTAAAAATAACCATAATTATATTAAAGAATAGATGTTTAGTCTATTCTAACATTTTTTATATAAAAATCAAATATTGATTTTTCTAAAATTAATACTATAATGTTCTTACTATAATATAAATAAATAAGTATGACAAACAAAAATATAGTAGATAATAAATCTAAAAAAAATATTTTGGATTTTGGCAATATTTTAACAAACAAAAAATCTGAATATAAAAAATCAAATAATGATATAATAAGTAATGAAGATAATTTTAAATTTTCAACCACAAAGAATGAACAGTTTTCTTTTGATATGAGTGTAATAGAGACTTTAGAAGGCTATAAAATTAATTAACATCTTTTATTTTTAAGCACGTTAACCATTAATAGCTACTTGAACTTTTTGTCCTAATTTTTCTATTTCTGATGTTAATTCTTAACGTTGTTTTTTGTTTCTTATTAACATAAATCATTGATTTATATTTTTTTGTTGTATAATACATTTATAGATAACAATTGTTATATTTATGGAAAAGAAAGTAATTTATGATTCATTATTAGAAAGATTAAGAACTATTTCCAAAAGTAGTTATGAAGTAATTAAAACTAATCAACAAGCACTAATTGAAGCTGGAAAAGATCCTAACAGTGGTATAAATACAATTTTTCCATTAAATTTTAACAATTTTCTTGATGAAAATGGCAATTATGATAAAGATAAAGCAAAACAAGCTATAATAGAAAACATGAATGAAATTGAAAGTAAAGGTTATAAGTTTATAATAGACCATAATAATTTTAGTAGCAGGAGATATAATATTGATAGTTTTTATAATCTAAAAACAGATCAAGAAAAAAAAGAATACTTTGCAAATTATATAGCAGAAATATTACCTATAACATATGGTTGTAATTATCCATTAGAAATAAAAGATAAAGATGGTAAAACTACTTTAATAAACTTTACCATTAGTAATTTTTATTTTAGCGAATTTCAAACAGTTCAAACATTTTTTCATGAACTAACTCATTCTTTGCAAGATGATTGGACTAAACAGAAAGGTGATTTAATTCGTAATGAAGAGTATTTGTGTGAAAACAATCCAATATATTATACAAAAGTTCTTGATGGAATTAGAGAAAGAAAGATAAATTATGATAGTAAATATTTTGATGGCGAACCAACAGATGATAAGATCAATGAAGCAAAAGAAAAGTTTAATGAAGATTACAAAGAAAACGCTGATAAACTTTTTTATGTAAATACAAAAATGGAAACAGAAGCGGATTTACTTGGCGCCATGGCTGTTGCTATTATTAATAGAAATAACCCTATAAAACTTGATGCTATTAAAAAAGAGTTTTATAATAATATAGCTTTTGGTATTAGAAATGTTATAAACAAAAAAGGAATAGCTTCTGTATCCAACAATTGTCCTTATAATTCTTTACCATTGGTTATTAATTTTATTGAAGATATAGAAAAACACCCAAAAGATTATGACAAGTATATTAATAAAAATGGTGAAATTGATTTTGTAAAATTAAGACAAGAAATAACTAGACCTGTTACAGAAGATTATGTTGAAAACGTTATAAAAAAAACATTTGATGATATTGGTTTTAGAGTATCTGATTCAGAATTTGTAATAGAAGAAGAAAAGAAGCAAGAAATTAATCAAAGATATGAAACATCTTCTACACCTTTAAAACAAGTTATAGAAGAGCTTCCAAAACTAGAAAGGTATCCTATACCAAAAGAAGGGGAAGAGGTTCATGCTATAATGAAATTAGCAGGATTATTTTCTAATTTTGTAAGAAAAACTAATTCTCTTGAAGTGTTTGAAGAAAGTATAGAAAAAATAAAAGCTGGTGGCATGGAAGAAAGGATTGTTGGTGCTATAGAAACAATGGTTAAAGAAACAAGTGAAGATAAGGAAAATTCTTTACAAAAGTAGATTAAACTTTCTAGTACATATTTATAAAAAGACGATACGTGATTGGTGTAATTATAAGAATAATTAGAAAGTTCTAAATAGTTAATTGTATGATTTTAATTTAATTCACCCAGCACCCCATCCTTCTGCATATCATACATTCTCTTAAACAAGCCGTTAGGGTTGTTTAAGAGATCTTTCATTGTTCCATCTTCTATTATTTGTCCTTTGTCTATTGTAATTATTCTGTCCATGTTATTTAGTGTAGATAATCTATGAGCTATTACTATTACTGTTTTATTTAACATTAAATTATT
>CASELL010000032.1 GCA_949288805.1 uncultured Alphaproteobacteria bacterium
AGCAATCCAATCAACATTTACTTGAAAATCTATTTTAATAGCCCTATTATAATCAGGCAAACAATAATTTTGTATATTACTTATACCTGTTTGTGTAATATTATCTATATCTCTATTTAATACATTTTCATTTACAACATTTTTAATTGAGTTTCGACCCTCTTCTGTAAGATTTGATAAATTAATATCGGCTTTGTTATTGTTTATATCTATTATATCTTTATTAATAAGACTAATATTATTATCTACTTCTTCTTTATTAAGATCAATCTTTTTATCTAATTTTTCTTCATTTATATCAATTTTACCATCTAAAATATTATAATTATTCTCAATAATAACTTTTAAATTATCTTTAATTGCTTTAATCTGTTTCGGGTTAATATATTTCTTTATATCTTCCCCTAAATTAATTTCTTCATCAACTGCCTGTCTATTGTCTATTTCGTTTTTTAATTTTAATGGAGTAATTGCTTTTGTGTTGTCTTCTCCTATGTTTGTTTCTTCTTGACTAGCAATTATTATCTCACCTCTTTCTGTTTCTGTTGCTATTGCTTTTGGATGTCTATGATCTCCTCTGGCAAAAGCAATACTTATTCCAACTTCTCCAATATCACTACTTGTTAAAGGTATATCATTACTAGGCAAATAAGAAGCATCTAATCTACTAACAGTAATACCTTTTCTAATATCTAGATCTTTTACAATTAAATATTCAATATTTTTATATTCTCTGTCTTTTTTAAGATCTAAAACAAGTATTACATCATTTATATTAACTACACCTTGTAAATCTTTAAAATAACCAATTGTCAATAAGTCGTCAATAGTTTCTTCTTCTATTTTATAAGAAAATAATTGAAAAGACAAATTACCTTTACCAATTCCCCCAAGAGTTCCAAATCTTCTTAATTCAAATACCATATATAACCTCTTAATCAACTATTGGTAAAAATCCATTTCTCCCTGCTTCAATTCTTTGTCTTATTATCTCTTCTCTTCGTTTTTCAGTAGTATTAGGATTATTATATTCTTTTGCCAATGTATAATCGTCAGGTAGCCCACCAATATTTAGATCAGTTGGTATATTTTTTGATGTCCCACCCAATAAACAATTTTTAATTATATTTACAATACTACAACTTAAAGCGCCTTTACCCATAAAGTTTAATAATTCTTTTTTCTGCTCTTCGTTAAACATTCCAAAATTATTAACAAATTCTACATTAGAGTTTATAATATTATCAGCATTTTCTCCAAGTTTTGCTTTTTCTTCTTTTATCCAATTTTCATTATCAACTTTTATTTCTGTTTCACTCCTTGTATCAAAAATACCGACTTTTTCCATAATGTTATTCATAAAATCAATAACAGCCTTATGTTGTTCTTTTGTAAAATTATTATCTTTTGCTAGTTTATTAAATTGTTTTAAATTATTTTGTGTTTCTTTATCACTTTCATAATACTTTGAATATTTACTATCAGGTTTGTAATCATATTCAATACCTTTTTCTTCAATTTTTTTCTCTTCTTGTTTTTCCTCTTTTTTATCTTCTTGAATGTCTTTTTTATTAACTATATCTATATTCTCTATATTCTCTATATTCTCTACATTTTCTACATTTTCATTTAATGAATTATCATTTAATAAATTATTTTCCATTTTAATTACCTTTTTTTGTTAATAATTTTATAATAATATCTAATTTCTCTAAAATTAAAAAATTAGTATATAATAAACCAGCATCAACAGTTAATTCATTGTTTTCAATTTTTTCTATTATATTTTCAATACTCAATTCTTGTTTCTCCATTTTCTTTCTCCTCTTTTAAATTGTTATATAATTTTTTTAAATCTTTTACTAACTCAAACTCGCCAAGTCTATAAAAATTAATATTTACATTATTAAAATTAGCCTTTAAATTATCTTGATATTTAAAAGTTAGATAGTCAAAAATAATCTGTCCTTCTTCACTATTAAAAACTTTTAAAAAAGCCTTTTTAAATAATAATAAATTATCTTCTTTTCTAAAATCCATTTTTGACATTTTCTTTACCTCTTTCAATTGCATTAGACAAATCAACTTGATCTTGTATTGCTTGTTCTTGCTGACTTCTAATTGTTTGTTGCTGTTGTAATTGTTTTTCTTTTATTTCTTTATCAGTACTTATTAAATCTTCATTTATTCCTGATAATCTCAATAAATAAGGAATAAGTTTTTCAGTATTAAAATAAGTTTGTATTGTTTGTCCCGTTGGATCAAACGAAGATATAATCTGTATAGCTTGAACTGTCTTTTGTAATTCTTCTTGTTTATCTTGTAAAGCAAGTGCAGTTTTTATTTTTATTTTTATTTTATAACCATTTATATTTTTTAATTCAAATTCATTATTTACATAACCATATATTTGTAAAACTTCTATTATTCTTTTTACTAATGGATATAAAAATTCGTTTAATAATCTTCCAAACATAGAAGTAAGATTAACATTTAATTCTTGTATTCTACTTGCTACTTCTGTTGCTGTTCTAACTTTACTATCATCTGGAATTGTATTATCAAGCATTATTCTTTTAATTTTCATTTCAATATTTGCTATATTATATTGAGTTATGTCATTATTAATATCCATTTTTAAAGGTGATATTGATGGATTACCTGTTTCATTAGTTGGAACTTTATTAATAGCACCAGGTTTTAATTTAAAATTACTTACATCAAATGATTCATCCTCTTTTGCTAATAAAATAGGAATATTAAAAGCCAACGATCTTAAAGAATAATCAAGTATTTTATTTAAAGTCTTAACATCTGGTAAAGCCATAATACCAACACCTCGACCATAATAATCACCAGTAAATTTATTCCACCTTAAAATTATGAAAGGATTAGTTTTATATTCTCTTTTAACTATAATCTCTTTTGTTTCATTAATAAAAACATAATAGTCATACAGGTTATTTTCGTAATTAAATATTGTTGTTTCTAATAATTTTAATTTTTTCTTTTCTTCACCACTTTCTTTATAGTTAGAATCAGTCCAAGTATATTTTATTTGTTTTTCTTTAATTTCTATTTCTCTATAAACTGCATCAACAGTGCCATCTTCTCCTTCGTGAATACAATATTCTTTAAATGGTATAGTTTTAAAAACTAACGGCTTATTAAAACTATTTCCCTGAACCAACAAACAAGCAGTTCCTAATATTAATTCATAATAAAATTCAGTAATTGTTACATCAAAATTACTAGCGTTTTTGTAAGAGTTTATTAATTTACATAATTTTTCTAATTCTTTATTTTTTTCTTCTTTTCCTTCAATATAGTCAGGAAACTCTAAACCAATAAAATCACTATTGATTGGGGTTATTATTTGTTGCATTCTATTTACAAAAGAATTAGCGGAACTTTCACCAATAGAAGCCAATATCTGCGAATGTTTTTCTACATATTCTTTATTACCAATATCATATTTTGATGGCATAATATATCTACAAGTTTCCTCATATTTTTCATTCCAACTTGTTTTTATACTTTTTGCTGATTGATAATTTTTAAATATTTCTTCAATTTTATTCATACTAACCCAAAACTTTATTACCTAACAAATTAAAATTACTTGAACTACTACCAGAACTACTACTAGAACTTGAACTACTACCAAGCAAGTTATATCTCATTTCGTCAATTTTTGTTTTTCTTTCACTAAGTACTTTTTGATTTTGTTTGTCTATTTCTTCTTGTTGTTTTCTTGCTTCTTTTTTAGCATCATTTCTAGCATCTATACTTGATATTGTTCCTGCTGTTGTAGCTATTAAACTGGCTATTGTCGCTCCCGTTGCCATATTAAATCTCCTTTAACTTTATTAAAAAATTGTTCACAAGAAAAATAAATACCTTTCATTCCTAAAAGTATTTTACCAATAGATATACAATTATATAAATGTAATTTATTAATTGTATTGTTTGTATTATCAATATTAATTTCTTTAACTCCACATAAGAAATATCCATTTAGATTCTTTTTTATAAGTTTTTTATAATTAAATTCTTTAAGATATTTTATTTTTAAACCTTCAGTGGTTGCTTGTATTAAAATACTATCATCAATCAAATATTCTAAATGTTGGTACCATCTATTCTTTTTATATAAATAAATATCTATTTTCATAAAATAAAATTTATTATTTATTGTATTTTAAAACATTGTTTTAAATGATGTAATATACTAATTTTTTTCACTCACAACAAACCATTAATAACTATAAACTTATTTTCAATTTTTATTATATAACACAATAACAAAAAATAATTTGACTTTTTAAAATATATTATATACTATCATTACATATCAATAACTATTAAAATTATGGCAACAAAACAAGTAAATATGAGACTTGACGAGAAACTAATAAATAATGTCAATCCAATATTATCTAGTTTTGGATTAAGTATATCTGATGCTTGTCGTATATTTTTAAATAAGGTTGTTATTGAAGATGGTATCCCTTTTGATTTAAAAAATAATACTTATCATACACCAAATAAAAAAACAATAAAAGCTATGACTACTGATAAAGTTTTTAAAGCTAACAGTACAAAAGATATATGGGACAATTAGAATTATTATATACAAACTCTTTTAAAAAAGATGCTAAGAAATTTAAAAATAATAATTTAATTGTAAAAAAAGTTAATGAAGTTATAGATATTTTGAAGAATAAACAAAAACTAAGTATAAAATACAAGAATCATCCTCTATCTGGGGATTGGAAAGATTATTTTGAATGTCATATTATGCCAGACGTTTTATTAATATATCAAGTAATAGATAATAAATATTTAAAATTAATCAGATTAGGTTCTTATTCTGATCTTTTTAATTAAAATAATTTTTACTATTAATATATTTTATATTAAACTTTTAAATAATAAATACTCTTCACTCCCCATAATTCACATCCAGAACTATACTTTTAATATTTATTTTATTAAATATACTTTTAATTGAGAATCTGTTTTTTAATTCATAATTACTAAC
>CASELL010000033.1 GCA_949288805.1 uncultured Alphaproteobacteria bacterium
AACCAAATCCTAACAGATTAATATAATATTAGTTTATTGTTTAATTTAAAATAAAATATAAACAAATGGACACCTGTCATATCCAAGTAAATTATATCACATAATAACCATTGTAGCTACGATTATCATATGATCGACACTCACCAAATCGGAAAAGATTATGTACTTTTCGGACAATATTATCATAATTATGTAATTTATTAATGTCAATAGGTAATAAATATTTTTTTAAAAAAAAATTTGTTTGGTGGGGACGGGAGTGATGATTTATATGGTAAAAAAGACAATTCTAATAAATTAATTTAATAGTTTAAATTCATTTATATAAAATAAACACTTGTGTATTGTCTTTTTATCACAAATATTTTTTAATAGCATTAATTAATTGCCCTGATGGCGGAATTGGTAGACGCACCGGTTTCAGGTACCGGTAATCATTTGATTTTGGAGGTTCAAATCCTCTTCAGGGTACCATTTATTAATATGCAATTTATAGATGAAGCAGATATACACATAAAAGCCGGAAATGGTGGAAATGGTAAAGTTAGTTTTTTAAGATTAAAATTTAGACCAAAAGCTGGTCCAGATGGTGGGGACGGAGGAAATGGTGGAAACATATTTTTTAAATCAGATGGAAGTCTTAATACTTTGTTAGACTTCAGATACAAAAAAGTTTTTGAAGCTGAAAACGGTCAAAATGGTAAATCAAAATGTCAAAAAGGTAAAAATGGTAAGGATATTTTTATAAATGTTCCAATAGGTACACAAATACTATTCAAAGATGGAACTTTATTCTTCGATATTATAGAAGAAAATAAAGAGTTTTTAGCAGCTAGAGGCGGTAATGGTGGTTTTGGGAATGTAAGATTTAAATCAGCAACAAATCAAGCTCCAAAAATTGCTTATTCTGGACAGGAAGGTGAAGAATTCGATTTATTATTAAGATTAAAGCTACTATCTGACGTAGGTCTAATAGGTTTACCTAATGCTGGAAAATCAACTTTTTTATCTGTAGTAACGAAAGCAAAACCAAAGATAGCTGATTATCCTTTTACAACTCTAGAACCAAAACTTGGTATGGCATATATTGATGATTTTGAGTTTGTAATAGCAGATTTACCTGGTCTAATAGAAGGAGCAAGTAAAGGCAAGGGTTTAGGGGATAGATTTCTTAAACATGTAGAAAGATGCTCAGTCATATTGCATTTGATTGATTGTAATTCAAAAGATATAGTTAAAGACTATAAAATAATAAGAAAAGAATTAGAATCAAAAAACTACAATATATCAAATAAAGAAGAAATTATAGCATTAACAAAAATTGATTCAATACCACAAGAAGAACTAGAAATTAAAAAAGATATATTAGAAAAAGTATCAAATAAAGAAGTTTTTATTATATCTAGTTTGTCAAAGAAAGGTATTGATAAATTATTAAATAAGATTGGGTTAATAGTAAAAAAATTGAAATTAGCTATACAGTAATACATTTTTAATTATTCTTGTAGTACAGTCTTATTACTAAATGCTCTAATTTTTCCAAAATTATTTCTAATAAAATTAATTCTTTCCTTTCGAGTTAAATTTTTATGTTTTCCAGCAAAAAATTAACATTATGCTTTATATCTAATCTATCAAGTATTATATTTGGTAGATCAACGTATGATATTTCACCATCGTAAACATTCTTTTTACCACTATTTAATATTATAGCATAAAGTTTTCTATCTTTTTTATTACCAAGACTTTTTGAGATATCGCCATTATCAAAGTATAAATGATCAGGCAAAATTACTATTAATGTATCACTATAATTAGGTTGTTGTTTTAAAAAATTAATGAAATCATTTATATTATCATCTGTACATTTTAATATATTTTTTGAATTATTATTTGTTACATTTGGGCATCTTGGCTCCTTTTCACCTTGTGGATAGTGTAAATCAATAGTTTTAGTCAATATATGAAACGGCTTTTTTTGTTCACTCAATTCCAAAAATTTTTCTTTTGCAAAATTAAATGAATCAATGTCTTTTATACCCCAACCTTCGGTCAAAAAATCAGGTATATTCATTATTTTTTTTATTTCTTCTCGGCCATACACTTTATCATATCCATGTAATTCCATAAAATTTTTTCTACCAGCAAATAATTAATAATCAGCACCTATATTAACCATATAATAACCTGTAATCTTCAATACATCCGACAAACAAACAAACAAAATTAGAAATTTTTTTATGCCTAAAAACATTTGCTGAGTGATATGCAAATATATTACCACACAGCACTGTATAATCCCAGCCATAGTCCAATCACTAAATTCAGTTTGTATTATGTTTTTAAAAAATTCATCTTCTTCTGCAATATTTTGCAAATTTTTAGTTAATTCTTTAAATGATTCTTGATACAGCATATTTTGTTCAAGTGATTCTAAAAAAATTATTACTAAATTTTTTGGTTTACCTTTAATCTCTGCTTTTATATTTTCTTTACTAACAAAATTTTTACTACTTATTTCTTTAAATAATTCTTCCTGTGTTAAATTATATACTGAATTTACAAAATATTTAAAGATGCCGATATAAATCTTATAATTGAACTATACGGACATAACAAATATATTAATGATATGTAAGAAATAATTGACTTTAAATAATTATTTTTTATTTGAATTCTGACAATTATTCTATATGTTAATATGCAAACTAATGTTAAAATTACCAATATCAACAATGATTCTTTTGTATAAACCGAAAAAGCTGCCTTTATTACGGTGTGATCTAGCAAATTTATTAGAAATTTATAACTTGCGTCCCATTTTGTAGTTATAATTGATAGTATTTGCAAAATATATATAACATAAAAAAATATAAACAAAGATATTTTTATTTTTTATTACAACCAACTATCCTACCGACGCCAAATAAGTTATTAGGAAGCTTATTATGAGATATCGATACATATTTATTTCAAAAATCATAACAAAAAACAAAATAGTGAAAATCCTTTGTGACTAAGATTAACTTATATTATTAATTAATCAATAAAAACGTTTATAATCTCTCTTTAATCTTTCTTAAATGCTTATCATTAATAAAAAATAGAAAAGAAATCAATGCTAATATAAGGTAAATTCCACTCAAAAAACCAAAACCTATTTGATATGAATATTTATTTGAGATTAAGCCAAAATATCTTAAGAATAATAGTTTAGACATAGAATCAATAAAACTACTTATAGAAACTATTATTGATCTTGATTTTGCTGGAATAAGTTTTTGTATCTTTGGATAAAAAAGTAAATCACCTGTTTGTATACAAAAAAAGTATATTATATTTAAAATATATGACAAAAGTCCTTTGTAAGAATAAACAGATAATACACAAAATACTCCACCAATCAAAAACAGCATCATATTATTATAAACATCCTTTTTTATAAAATAATCTATAAAAACAGCTTGCATTAAAGCGACTAACAGAACTTGCATTGGAATCATTTTTCCAACACTCATAAAACCAAATTCTATCTCCTTATAAAATAAGGAAGAATAATTTATAAATATCATCCAAGTACCATACCAGACACCTTCAAATAATATAAAATATCTAAGGGTACGATGTTTTAAGATATATTTAAAACCATTCTTAATAGATTTTAAATAGTTTGTATTAAGTTTTTTAAGATTTTCATTGCTATGTTCATTAACTGAAAGCACCACAAAGAAATAAATAATTAGTACAAATATATCTATTAAAATTAAGTAATTCATATTATATTTTAAAAGCATTCCAGCTAATGCACCAGACATTGTTAAGGCAATATAGTGTATTATCTTTGATCTACTTTTATATTTTATAAATTCATTTTTTATATCGAGATATTTTATATTATTATAAAATAATGACTCTTTTGAACCTGAGAAAATAGTCTCATATAAACCGCAGAAACTGTAAAATATACAAAAAGTAAAGAAGTTTTTTTCAAAAAATATTACCACATAACCTATTAAATAAAATAATATTCCAGTAACTAAACTTCTTTTACAACCAAAATAGTCCGATACAGCACCTGTAGGTATTTCAACCAATGCCGAAACAACACTAAAAGTAGATATTATCAAACTTACCTGAACTGGTGTTAAATTAGAATTTAATAACAAAACTAAATATTGTTTTAAAAAAAGGAAACCCTTTAAAAAATAAATTGCATAGTACTGTAATAAAAATTTTCTCTTTTCGTTCATTAGATTATAAAAATATAAGTGATTGATAATGATTATAATGAATTTAATCTGAAAAATCAAGGACTTTTTAAACAAATTTTTATAATTTAATATATTATTAATTAATAATTCATAATAATAATTATTATTTTTTTGAAGATATTTATTAAATAAAAAGACATTACAACAAGTTTTTATTATTGATTATTACTGTAATTCCATCTCAAAAGAAGCTAATTGCCTATCTTTTTTATTAATTTTATTTCTCCAGTAATAACTTATATCTTCTATTTCTTTTGCTTTGGATTTTAGCGGTGCTTGTTCTAAAGGTTGATGATTCTTTAACAATTGACTCTTTGATTTTTTGTTATTCATTTTTTTTAAATTATCATTTTTATCATAAACTATAGATGTCCTATCATATAAACTATCTTGATTATATTCATAAGTATGAGTTTGCAGATTCGGAATTTTACCAGCGCCAAAATTTTCTAAAATTAGTCCGTCTATTATAACTCTGTTTGATACAAAATAATCTAAATCTATTCCAATATTATTTTTTTTAATTTGATACATAAATTAAAAGGTTAAAAAAGAAATTACACTTGATTTTTTTGGATATATTTTTTTCAATAAAAAATTATACAATTCGAGTTATAAATAATTTTCTAATTTTGTAATTAAACAAGAAAACTATAACCCCCCATTATCAACTTAACAATAGATATTAAACTACAATTTTTTCCAATAATTCTTTATTAATTCTCCTAATTAATTTCATTGTTCCAAATTCTACAGCAAC
>CASELL010000034.1 GCA_949288805.1 uncultured Alphaproteobacteria bacterium
AAATTGAAACAGTTATTTTTTATATTAAACATAAATTAATTATATCATTAATTAACTTGATTTTATGATAAAAATAAGAATGGGAAAAGTCAAGAAAAATTTACAAAGATAAAATACTAATTATATTTTTTGTTTCTTCATCAATATCAATATAATCAGAATACTTGTCTTTATAAAAAGAATAACAGCTACAAACCAAACAACATTTATTTATATTACTATCATCTATAATCTTGGATTTATTAAATTCAAAATAATTATCACCTATTTTCTCAATATTTGAAAAATCATTTTTATTATAATTTAAAGCAGTTTTTATAATTTCCCATTTATCAATACTAAAATATAACATATTTCTATTTATTTCTAATTTTAGCATGTTATCTTGAAAATTTCTTACATAATTAATATAATTATCTATTAAATTAGCCTTTTTAATGTTTTTAATAGAATCTTTTTTATGTTCTAATATGTCTAATATTTTTAAACATATATATTTTATTGGTTCTAGTTTTGGATAATGTGATAACATGTAATTTACAAAATAAGTTTTATTGTTTTTTTCTCCACTGCTTCGAGATAAACAAAAAACAGCATCAATATCACAACACATCTCACATATATCTATATTGTTATATCTTACATCATTACAGTAAAAATGATGTCTTTGAGAACTATGATGCATGTCTCTTGCTTGAGCAATATAGTCCTCTACTTCCTCAAAAGACATATTATTTTTATTAGAACAATGATATTCATTTATTTTTAAATAAACATCTCTTAATCCACTTTCTAGTTTATCTAGATCGTGTTTCATTGCTCTATCCACTAAAACAAAATTATTAATACCTAAAAAATTATATAAATCTAATCTATTCTCAAAATAGATCATATTATCTTGTAATTTTCTAGTATGTGCTAAAAATCTATAAATAAATTCTTTATCTTCTTCAAACATAACTAAACTTATTTTTTATTTCATTATATGAATAAACATTTTTACAATCACCATACAAAGCAATGCTAGGTTGTGTTGAAACTATATTTTTCAAAATATTTTTAACATCTTCAATAGTAGTTTTATCAATATTTTCTATAATCTCTTTTTCATCAATTATTCTATTATATTTAATTAAATCAAGTCCATTAGAAGAAGCCCTAGAATTAGTATTTTCTAAACTCATTAATAAAGAAGATTTTAATTTAACTTTTGCTCTATTTAATTCTTCTTCTTTAACATCTTCTAACATTTCTTTAATAACTAAAACTATATTATCTATTGCTTTATTAATATTTTTTGGTTCAACTCCTGTATATATTTGAAAAGAACCAGTATCAAACGTAAAATCATTATAAGAATAAATTGTATAACATAAACCATTCTTTTCTCTAACTTCTTGAAATAATCTTGAAGACATACCAGAACCAAAAATATGATTCATAACAGATAGTTTATATTTATTTTCATCATTATAAGACAGACCTTCAAAACCAATAATACATTGCATTTGCTCTAATTCTTTTTGTTTAAAAAAGTAATTAGGAGTATAAACTGCTTTTTCAACATTGACTTTATTATTATTTCTTTTTTTAGAAAAGTACTTATTACCAATTTCTATTACTTTATCAAAATCTATATTACCAGCAACAGATATAACAATATTATCAATAGTGTAATTCTTATTTATATAATCCAAAAAATCTTGTTTTTTAAAACTACTAATATTTTCAGCTGGACCTAAAATACTTCTACCATAAGGTTGATTACTAAAAGCAGTTTGAGAATAAAAATCATAAATTATATCATCAGGAGTATCATTTGTCATGGCTAATTCTTGTAAAATAACTCCTCTTTCTCTTTCTAGTTCTTCTTCATCAAAGATAGAATTATCTATCATATCAACAAGTATTTCAAAAGCATTTTCAGTATATTCTTTTAACTGTTTGCTATAATAAGCTGTATGATCTTTAGATGTATAAGCATTAAAACTGGCGCCTATGTTTTCAAAATCATAAGCTATTTGTTTAGCAGTTCTAGTTTCAGTTCCTTTAAAAGCCATATGCTCTATAAAATGAGATATACCATTATTTTTAATATCTTCATTTCTTGAACCAGTTTTAACTATTATCTTAACACTTGTAGTAGCAACATCTTTCATATAGTCACTAACTACTCTAATACCATTATTTAATTTCCCTATTTTAATCATAACCTATTCTATTTTAGAAACAACAGTAGTATATCTACCTTCGCCATTAATAACTTTTAATACTGAATCTTCTTCATTTATCTTAAATACAACTATTGGAATACCAGTATCCCTAGCTAATGTAAAAGCAGTAGCATCCATAATTTCTAGTTTTTTGTTTATTGCTTCATCAAATGTTAATACATCATATCTTTTAGCATCGTTATACTTTTTAGGATCTTTATCATAAACACCATCAACTTGAGTTCCTTTAAATATAGCGTCACAATTCATTTCAGAAGCCCTTAAAACAGAAGCAGTATCAGTTGTAAAATATGGGTTTCCTGTTCCAGCAACAAAAATTACAACTCTACCTTTTTCTAAATGTCTAATTGCCTTTCTTCTAATAAATGGTTCACAAACATTGTCCATCTTAATAGCTGTTTGCATTCTTGTCTCTACTCCAATTCTTTCAAGAGAGTTTTGTAGTGCAATACCATTCATAACAGTAGCTAACATACCCATTTGATCAGCACTAACTCTATCCATTAACTTATTAGAAACAGAAACTCCTCTAAAAATATTACCACCACCAATAACTAGACATATTTGAACACCTAATTTATATATTTTTGATATTTCTTTTGATATTTTATTAATAGCTTCAAGATCGTGACCAAAGGGTTTATCTCCCATCATAGCCTCACCAGATATCTTAAATAATATTCTTTTAAATTTCATATCTATTCCTATAATGTTATTAAAATTAAAAAATGTCTCAATTGGTATTGAGACAAATTATATTAACTCAATTTTTCTTCTTTAAATAAGACATGCTTTTTAGCAATTGGATCATATTTTGAAAATTCCATTTTAGCAGGTCTTTTTTTTGGATTTCTTCTAGCAGTATAGTAAAATCCTGTACCAGCAGTACTAACTAACTTGAATAAAACTGCAGGTCTCTTCTTTTTAGCACTTTTTTCTGCCATTTTATTTAATCATCATTAATAATTCGAAATTATTCTAATATATATTTTTTTAAAAGCAAGTTTTTTTGCTAGTGTTTTATTGTTAATAAATATTTTTAACATATATTTACTTAAAAAATACTTGATTTTTATAAAATTTTTCTTATTATCATGTTGGGAGAGCAATTAGGCACCTTTTTTATGAATAAATCAGAACCGAAAGGTAGCAGTTGTAAGTAAAAGTAGATGGGTTAATTACTCTCCTTTTTTTACAATTAACAACCAAACAGAAAGATGGAAAAAAAAGAATTGCCTAATTTGTTAACCATATTTAGAATCATATTAATTCCTGTTATAATAATATCTTTCTATATACCTTGGGGTTTTACAAATATAGTTGTAGCAAGTTTGTTTTTACTTGCTAGTATTACCGATTATTTTGATGGCTACTTTGCTAGGTTATATAAAGTTCAATCTAATTTTGGTAGATGTTTTGATCCAATAGCGGATAAATTATTAGTTTCTGTTTCTTTGTTAATGTTGACTAATTTTTCAGATAGTATTTATATTTTAATACCTTCTATAATTATAATATGTAGAGAGATTTTAGTTTCAGGTTTAAGAGAGTTTTTGGCTACATTAAATGTTGGTGTTCCTGTTACTAGACTTGCCAAATGGAAAACTGCTTTTCAAATGACAGCAATTACTGCTTTATTGTTAGCAAGCAAAGATTCTAATTATACATATCAAACTATAATGGACTTTTTTGAAGTAGAACCATTTTTAAGAATATTCTTCTACGGTTGGGTTGAAACATTAGGAAAAATATTTTTAAATATATCAGCTGTTTTAACTGTTATAACCGGTTATGCTTACTTTAAAGTTGGTATTAAAAATATGTAATGTATACTGGTTTTATAATACATATATCTAATAGTAATATTGTAAAAATATTTAGTAAAGAAAGAGGGATAGTTTCTGCTTTTTTAAAAAAATCAAATAATAAAGAAGATAAATATAAATGGCAAGTTGGCACTTATGTTGAATTTTCAATGACAACTAAAAAAAATTATGATGTAATTGATGTAGAAAGTAATATTAGTTTTTTAAATATATTATTTTCTAATAAAGAATATATGGCTATATTTAATTCTACTATAACAATATTAAATAATATATTAATTAGAGAACAGGAAGTAGATTTTATATACAAGATATTTTATAATTTAATGTTTTCTTACAACAATAATGATTTGATTTTAAATTATATAGATTTTTTATTTAATATTGTTGAATATTGTGGTTTTTATATAGATACAAGTTCAAGTGCTATTAGTAATAGTAAAGAT
>CASELL010000035.1 GCA_949288805.1 uncultured Alphaproteobacteria bacterium
TTCAAAAATAGAGTTATAAACTTGTTCAGCTAGAGAAAGAGTTATATTATTCTTTTCAGCTATAATTTTTAAAAAATCTTTTTTATTTAACATAATTTTAAAAGTTAATTAATTAACAGTAATTACAGTATAAAACATAATATTTTATTTTCAAGCTTTATATTAAAAAAATAAAAAAAGTCAATATTAAATTGAAAAAAACAATTAATAAATTAAAATTATATTGTTGAAATCATTAAAAAATTTGAGGGCAAAAATGGAAAACAAAATAATAACAAATCTTGATTATGTTCTAGATAATTATAAAGTATTAAAAAATAAAGTTGGAAATACTGAAATATATCCTGTTTTAAAATGTGAAGCATATAGTTCAGGTACTATTGAAGTAGCAAAATTATTAAATTGTAATGGTTATTTTGTATTTGATATTAGCGAGGGAATGGAATTAAGAAAGGGATATAAAAAAGATATTTATGTTTTAACTGGCTATCAACAAAACGAAAAAGAAGATTTAATTAAAAACAACCTAATTCCAGTAATTGAAACATTTAATCAATTAGAATGTTTATTAAAAGACAATATTAAAGAATATGCTTTATTTTTTAATACTGGTATGAATAGAAATGGGTTTTTATTGGAAGATATAAACAAAATAAAAGAACTAATAAAAAATAAAGAACCAAAGTTAATAATGACACATATGGGTTGTCCTGATAATCCAAACCATATTATGTCAAAAACTCAAATTGATAATTTTAATAATATATCAAAGTTATTTTCTAAAAATGTTTTAAAATCAATTTTTTCTATAAATGCAATTGTAAATTACAATAATTTTTATTATGATATAGCAAGACCGGGAATTGGTGTTATTGATATAGAGATACACAAAAACTTTAAGGATGTTATTAAAATAAAGTCTTATGTTAAATCAATTAAAAATAATATTGCCATAATACCATTTGGAATTAATAATGGATTACCAGAAACATATAAAAATGGATATGTTTTTATTAATAATGAAAAATTTTTAATTAAAAAAATATATCTAAATCATATGACTGTTAAAGTTAATAATAGAGTTAAAATCAATGATGAAGTTAATATTACAAATGAAAAATATACAATAAAAGATATAACTGAAAGGACTATTCACAATAACATTGAAATTTTGAGACAAGAAATAGCTTTAAGAATGGTATTATCTAAAAAAAATAAAAAATATTATATTTTGAATAACAACTTAATTGAAAGAAAAACTAGATATAAAACTTATAAATATACTAAAATATTTAATTATAAAGATAAAATTGAAAGTAGTATTTTTGATATTATTAAGGTAAATGAAGATGGATTTGTTGGTTATAGTGCCACAGCAGAAGTAAAAAAAGGTGATGTTTTAGCCTCATTTTATGGTGGTTATAATGATGGAATTAATAGATATTTGAGCAATACTGGTTATGTTTATGTTAATGGTTATAAATGTAAAATAATAGGTAGAATATCTATGGATCAAACTACCATATTATTAGATAAAAACATAGCAAATAAAACTAAAATCGGCGATAAAGTATATCTATATAAAAAAGATGTTAAAAATATTCTTTCTGGTTTGAAAGAACAAGAAATATTTTATATGGCAAAACACAGTAGAAGAGTAAAACAAGTAAATAATTAATTATTTACTTGTTTGTTTTTTATATTATATTTTTACAAACAACTCTTTAAATTATTAATATCAATATTTCCATTCCCCATAGCAAAAGTAGCAACACCACCACCTTTACAATCGAGTTTTTTAAACAATTCTACTGCGCTATATTTATTAGATAAATCTTTACTAATCGATAATATTGTTATGTTTTTATCATTATTTTTACAATTAGCAAAAATTATAGCATTTTGTTTTAAACTTAAAATATATTGTTTTATATCTTGTGGATTTACATTTTCAAGATTTTTATGTAATATTTTAATATCATTATAATTTTCTTCTTCAAAATCCATGTTATTTATTTTTGAAGTTTTGTCCTGTTTTTTTAATTCTTTATTTTCTTTTATTAAAGATTTTACTTTATCAATTACTTTATCACTAGGTATTTTAAATTCACCACTCAAAGAATCGATAATATCAATTTTACTATTTACATATTTTAAAGCTTCAAGTCCTGTTGTAGCTTCAATTCTTCTAACACTAGAAGCAATAGATTCTTCTTTAATTATTTTAAAAAAGCCAATATCTCCTGTTCTTTTTACATGACAACCACCACATAACTCAATAGAATAATATTTATCTGTTTCATCTCTATAATGTCCCATACTAACTACTCTAACTTCATTTCCATATTTTTCATTAAATAAAGCCATAGCTCCCATTTTTTTAGCATCTTCTATATTCATATATTGTATTTTTGTTTCTGTATTTTCGGCAATTATACTATTAACAATTATTTCAGCTTGCTGTAAAGTTTCTTTATCAATAGAACCAATATAAGATACATCAAATCTTAATCTTTTATCATCAACATAAGAACCTTTTTGATTAACTTCAACACCTAAAAGATGTTTTAAAGCAAAATGTAGCAAGTGAGTTGCTGAATGATTAGCTGTAATTTGCTTTCTTCTTAAAACATTTATTGATATATTTACTTTATCATTAATTTTAAAACTTCCACTTTCAACAATACCAATATGAATAATTTTACCATTAACCTTTATTGTATTTTCAATTTTAATACAAGACATAGGTAAAACAAGATTGCCATTATTATCGACTAAAACAAACATTCCTTGATCTCCAACTTGTCCACCAGATTCTCCATAAAAACAAGTTTTTTCAAGAATAACCTCTATTTTATCACCATTTTTTACTTCATTTACAAATTGATTATCTTTGATTAACCTAATAATTTTTGTATTTTCCATATTATTTTTATAACCAGTAAATTCTGTGTCTTCTGTAATTTTTAAATACAATTCATTTTGTTTTTTATCACCAGAACCAACCCAATTAGCTTTTGCTCTTTCTTTTTGTTCTTTCATTGCTTTATCAAATTCATCTATATTAATTTTAATGTTTTTGTCTTTTAAAATCATTTCTGTTAAATCTAATGGAAAGCCATAAGTATCATATAATTCAAAAGCATCAAAACCACTTAAAGTATTATCTTCTATATTTTTAATTTTTTCATCTAATCTTTTCAATCCTTTATCTAATGTTTGTCTAAACTTATCTTCTTCATTTTTTAAAGTATTCATTATTAAATTTTCATGTTCTTTTAATTCTGTATAATAATCACCCATTAAATTAACAATACAAGGAACTAATCTATACATCATTGTTTGATTACAACCAAGTTTATGAATTTGAAGCATTGCTCTTCTCATTATTCTTCTTAAAACATAACCTCTACCTTCATTACTTGGTAAAACACCATCACATATTAAAAAAGCACTGCTTCTTAAATGATCTGCAATTATTCTATGACAAAATATATCATCACCACCAATTATATTTTTAGAATTATCAATTAATTTTTTAAATAAATCTATATCATAATTATTATGAACTCCTTGTAAAACTGCTGTAATTCTTTCAAGTCCCATTCCTGTATCTATATTTTTTTTTGGTAATTCTTCCAATTCCCCTTTTTCATTTCTATTAAATTGAGTAAATACTATATTCCATACTTCAATATATCTATCCCCATCTTCTTCAGGTGTACCAGGTAAACCACCATATATTTCAGGACCATGATCATAAAATATTTCACTACATGGACCACAAGGACCAGTATCTCCCATCTCCCAAAAATTATCTTTTGTAGATATTTTTATAATTTTATTTTCAGGTAAACCAACAATATTTTTCCAAATATCATAAGCTTCTTCATCATTATAATAAACTGTAACCACTAACTTTTCAGCTGGTATATTTAATTCTTTGGTTAAAAACTCCCAAGCCCAAGTAATAGCTTCTTTTTTAAAATAATCACCAAAAGAAAAGTTTCCCAACATTTCAAAAAAAGTATGATGTCTAGCAGTATAACCAACATTTTCTAGGTCGTTATGTTTTCCACCAGCTCTAACACATTTTTGACTGCTAACTGCTCTTGTGAACTTTGGTTTTTCAATTCCTTTATAATAATTTTTAAATTGAACCATTCCAGCGTTAGTAAATAACAATGTAGGATCGTCAGGAACCAAACTTGATGATTTTACAATTTTACAACCCTTTTTCTCAAAAAATTTTAAATATTTTTCTCTAATTTCATTTAAACTTAACATATAATAAAATATTCTTAATAACTATAACAAAATATAGTTTATTAATTTTTATTTTTAAAGATATTTTTTAATTATTTTTAATATAAACATCAAATCTAATTGTTTTTTCTTTTAA
>CASELL010000036.1 GCA_949288805.1 uncultured Alphaproteobacteria bacterium
AACTGAAACAGTTATTTTTTATATTAAACATAAATTAATTATATCATTAATTAACTTGATTTTATGATAAAAATAAGAATGGGAAAAGTCAAGAAAAAAAACTTGACTTTTATAAAAAAAACCATACATTGTTTTTTATATAATATATTAAGGTATTAGCAATATGGATAAAGCAGATAAAAATATATTGTTTGGAGCAATAAAATTAGTAGAGGACAAAATTCATAGAGATTTTATAGAAGTTAGTAATTTACAAAACTATAATTTATCTTTAAATTTTACTAACAAAACAATAGAACATTTACAAAAAACTTTTTTTGATTACTTTACTAAAAAAAGACCAGACTATTCATTATATATAAAAAATTATAAAAATAACATTGTAGAAAATTCTAAATATAAAATAATAATCAACCCAATATCTGGTATTAAAAACTTTTTACATGCTATACCATATTTTGCTACTGTTATATCAATTTTAAAAGATGATAAAGTTGTTATGGGATTAGTACATAACTATACAACGAATGAAATGTTTTTTGTTTCAAGTGGTGATGGTGTTTTTTTAAATAATCAAAGATTAAGAGTTTCAAATAGAATAGGTTTACAAAATTTATTAATTTCTGTAAAATACGATTTAAATAAGCAAAAATTTAAAGAATTAGTTGATAAATTACCAATGTTTAAAATAAATAATTGTTCTATTCTAGATTGTTGTAATACAGCCTGTGGAAGATACGATGCTAGTATTATATTAGATGCAGACAACAACGACATGTTGCTTGCAAAATTATTCATAGAGGAAGCTGGTGGTTTATCTAAAAAAATTAATGATAATTCATACTTGTTTACTAATGGAGTATGTATGGATGAAGTTTTAAAAATATTATAACATTATTTCGCAACAACAACCAAAGCTGGTTTAATAACTCTATCATTCAATAAATAACCTGCTTGTAAAACCTCAATAACTGTTCCACTAGCTTTATCACTTTCTACTTGAGATATTGCTTCATGAAAAGTTGGATTAAACTCTTCGTCTAATGGAAATATTCTTTTAATATTGTTTTTTTCAAAAACTTTTCTAAATTCATTAAAATTCAATTCAATACCTTTTGAAAAAGATTCTAAATCACTTTTATTATTATTTAGATTATCAAAAGCAAGATAAAAATTATCCATTATACCTATCAAGTCTTTTGCAATATTAGTAATAGCAAATTTTACTGTTTTTGATTTTTCTTCTTCACATATTCTTCTAGTGTTTTCAACTTCTGCTAGACTTCTTAATAATTTATCTTTTAAAGAGGCGTTTTCTTCTGTTAATTTTGTAATAATATCATCGTTAACATTGTTGTTTTTTGACTTAAAAGCATCGGTCCACTTTTTTTGTGGTTGTTCTTCCATTTTTTTTTCTTCTTGCTCTTGTATATTTGTTTCTTGATTTTCGCTCATAATAAAAAAATTATTAATTCTATAAAGAATATAATAATAATTTTATATTTTTCAAGTTATATTTCTTTATAATAATCTTTAAATATATATTGCAAAATAAATAAAAAAAATTATTTTTATAGTATAATCCTACTAATTTTTTGGAGAAAATATGTCTGAAATTATAGATATTAAAGCAAGAGAAGTGCTTGATTCAAGAGGTAATCCTACCGTTGAAGCAGAAGTTTACTTGGAAGATGGTTCTTTTGGAACAGCAATAGTTCCATCTGGTGCTTCTACTGGTAGCCATGAAGCTTGTGAATTAAGAGATGGCGATAAAAACAGATTTTTAGGTAAAGGTGTTTTAAAAGCCGTTGATAATGTTAATAACATTATTTTTGAAAATATTGTTGGTGAAGATGCTCTTTGTCAAAGAACAATTGATAACAAATTAATAGAATTAGATGGCACTGAAAATAAAACTAATTTAGGTGCTAATGCTATGTTAGCAGTTTCATTAGCTACTGCTCATGCAGCAGCAGACCACTTAAATATTCCTTTATATAGATATATTGGTGGATGTAATGCTCATGTTTTACCAGTTCCAATGATGAACGTTATTAATGGTGGTGCTCATGCTAACTGGTGTAATGATATTCAAGAATTCATGATTGTTCCAGTTGGTGCTCCTTCTATTAGAGAAGCAGTTAGAATGGGTGCAGAAGTATTCCATAACTTAAAGAAAATATTAAAAGATTCTGGTTATACTACAAGTGTTGGTGATGAAGGTGGTTTCGCTCCTTCTTTAAAATCATCAAAAGAAGCTTTAGATTTCATGTGTGAGGCTGTTCAAATGGCAGGTTATAATTTAGGAACTGATTTTAGATTTGCTCTCGATTGTGCTGCTAGTGAATTTTATAAAGATGGAAAATATCACTTTGAAAAACAATTATTAAATTCTGATCAATTGATTGCTTATTATGAACAATTAATTAAAGAATATCCTATATTCTCAATTGAAGATGCTTTACAAGAAGATGATTATGAAGGTTGGGTAAATGCTACTCAAGCCTTAGGTGATAAAATACAATTTGTTGGTGATGATTTATTTGTTACTAATCCAAAATTGTTAGCAAAAGGTATTGAAATGGGTATGGCTAATGCTATATTGATTAAATTAAATCAAATAGGTACATTAACTGAAACTCTTGATACTATTGAGTTAGCACACAAAAATGGTTATAATACTGTTGTTTCTCATAGATCTGGTGAAACAGAAGATACTACAATAGCACATGTTGTTGTTGCTACTAACTCTGGTCAAATTAAAACTGGTTCGTTATCAAGAACAGATAGAATCTGTAAATATAATGAATTAATGAGAATTGAAGATGAATTGGAAGACGACGCAGTTTTTGCAGGTGATTCTATTTTATAATTAACAACAATAATAGTATAGGCTTTTTACCTATACTATTATAATTAAATACTATTAATCAAAAAAAATCATGATAAATAAAGGACAATATAGCGATCAAGAAATTAAAGAGATGGATATTATAAAAAACTCTTTAAACAGATCAAGATTACAAGAACTAATTAATTATGCTAAAAATTCAAACTATAAAAAAATAGGAATAGCTAATTGTTTATCTATGCAAAAATACGCTGATAAATTAATTGAAATATTAAAAAACGAAGGTTTTGAAGTTGTTAGTATAAACTGTAAAAATAGTGGTCTACAAAATAGCGATCTTTTTGGGGAAGAAGCAAAAGGCCCATCTTGCGATCCATTAAGTCAGGCTGATTTTTTAAATAATGAAAAAACAGACTTAAATATAAATGTTGGACTTTGTTTAGGACATGGAATACTATTCAGTAAACACTCCAATGCCCCAACAACAACTTTTATAGTAAAAGATTTCGCTACTAATCATAATAGTGTTAGTAATTTAGAATAATATTACTTTTTATTTTTTTTATATCCAACTAATAAAAACTTAAATGCCTCTTCAATAGTTTCAATAGGAATTATTTTTATTTCCTTTTTAACTTTATCTGGTATTTTTTCTAAATCTTTAACATTTTCTTTTGGTATTAAAACATTTTTAATATTTCCCCTTAAAGCAGCGAGTAATTTTTCTTTTAAACCACCTATTGGCAAAACTTTTCCTGTTAAAGTAATTTCACCAGTCATAGCTGTATCACTTCTAACTTTTAAACCTGTTAAACAAGACATCAAAGCGCTAGATATAGCAACACCTGCTGATGGACCATCTTTTGGAGTAGCACCTTCTGGAACATGTAAATGAAAATCATATTTATTAAATATTTTAGAAGTAATATCAAAATCTTTAGCTTTAGATCTAACATAACTAAATGCCGCTTCAACAGATTCTTTCATTACATCACCTAATTTTCCAGTAATTAGTAATTTACCACTACCATCAAACTTCAAAGCTTCAATATATAATAAATCCCCACCAAATTCAGTATAAGCAAGCCCAGTAGAAACACCTACTTGATCTTTTTTATTTGCTTCATTATATGAATTAGTTTCAACACCAAGATAATCTTTTAAATTTTTAATATCTATTTTAATATTTTTTAATTTTTCGTTTTCAACTAACTTTCTAGTAGCCTTTCTAACAATAGTTTCAATATTTCTTTCAAGATTTCTAACTCCTGCTTCAAATGTATATTTTCTAATTATTTTTAAAATAACATCATCACCAATAGTTAATTCTTTTTCTTTCAAACCATGTCTTTCTACAAGTATTGTTTAGTTATAGCAAGTTTTTCATCCTCTGTATAACCAGACAACTTTATAATTTCCATTCTATCTCTTAAAGGAATAGGTATTTCTTGTAAAGTATTAGCAGTAGCAATAAACATAACATTTGATAAATCATATTCTACTTCTAAAAAATGATCATTAAACGATTTATTTTGTTCTGGATCTAGTACTTCCAACATCGCAGAAGTAGGATCACCTTTATAATCCGAACTCATTTTATCAATTTCATCAAGTAAAATTAAAGGATTGTTTGTTTTTGCTTTTCTCATTGCCTGAATAATCTTACCAGGCATAGCACCAACATAAGTTTTTCTATGTCCTCTAATTTCTGCCTCATCTCTAACACCACCAAGAGATATTTTTACATATTTTCTATTAGTAGCCTCTGCTATTGATCTAGCAAGTGAAGTTTTACCAACCCCTGGGGGACCAACAAGACAAATTATAGGACCGTTTAAAGATTTTGTTTTTTTAAATACAGCTAAGAACTCCAATATTCTATCTTTTATTTCTTCAAGGCCATAATGATCTCTATTTAATATTTCTTCAGCTTTCTTAATATCATGTCTTACTTGATCGTTTTTATTCCAAGGTAAATTAATTAACCAAGTTAAATGATCTTTAATTGTAGAATATTCAGGAGAAAATGTAGGAATAGTAGACAATTTTTTAATTTCCATATTAAATTTTTCTTTTATGTCATCATTGACTTTTAACTTTTTCATTTCTTTTTTAAATTGTCCTATATCACCCTTATCATCCTCTTCAATATCTTCATCATTATTTAATTCATCTTTGATAACTTTCAATTTTTCTTTTAGATAAAACTGTTTTTGATGCTCTTGCATCTTTTTGTCTATTTTATCATTTATTTCTTTTTCTACATCGATTAAACTCTTTTCTATTTCTAAAAATTGATTTAGTTTTACATACTGCTTTAATAAAGTTCTTTCTTCTAAAATACTTTGTTTTGCTTGTATATCTATATTTAAAATATTAGTTAAAATGTATATAATATCATTATCATTATTCATAGAAGAAAAAATTGGCATTAAGTCAATATTACTTTTCATATAATGAGATAAAAACGAACTTGCCTTGTTTAAAACAATTTTTTTTATCTGTTCTAGTTCTTCAATATTATCAACGACTTTTGTTTTTCTAATATCTTTTACAACACCAACAAAACAACCATCTTTGATTGATAAACTATCTAATCGATATTTTTCAATACCTCTAACCATCAACCTAATATCTCCGTTTGAAAGATTAACTTTTTGAGTTATTTCGCACAAAGTTCCAATTTCAAATAAATCATCTTTGCTGGAAATATTTTCAAGATTCTTATCTCTTTGAGTAATACAAAAAATATTTTCATTGTTTATATAAGCCTTTTCAACAGCTAAAATACTTTTTGATCTACCAGCAATCAACATAGTGTTAGAATCTGGAAATACAACCATATCTCTAACTGGAATTAAATAGTATTCTTTTTTTAATAGCATATTAACCTTTTTTATATATTTTTAATTCTTTATTTTCAACACCAACAATAACTTTTTTAATATCTTTTTCAGATGGAACCTCAAACATAGTATCCATTAATATATTTTCAACTATTGTTCTTAATCCCCTAGCACCAGTTTTTCTAGCAATAGCTTTATCAGCAATAAGATCTAATGCCTCATCAGTAAATTCTAATTCAACTTCATCAAGATTAAATAATTTTTTGTACTGTTTTATTATTGAATTTCTAGGTTCTTTTAAGATCTTAATTAAAGCCTCTTTACTTAATTCTTCAAGGCAAGTAATCACAGGTAATCTTCCAACTAATTCTGGAATAATACCATATTTAACTAAATCATCGGGTTCAACTAATTTTAATAATTTACTTTTTTCTTTATCTTTATCTTCTTTAATACTAGCTTCAAAACCTATACTATGTTTATTTGTTCTATTAGCAATAATTTTATCAAGTCCTTCAAAAGCTCCACCACATATAAATAATATATTTTGTGTATTAACTTGAATCATTTCTTGCATAGGATTCTTTCTACCACCTTGTGGTGGAACGCTAGCAACTGTTCCTTCAATTAATTTTAATAAAGCTTGTTGAACTCCCTCACCAGAAACATCTCTTGTAATTGAAGGATTTTCGCTTTTTCTAGATATTTTATCAATTTCATCAATATAAATTATACCTTGCTCTGCTTTTTTAATATTAAAATTAGCAGCCTGTAATAATCTTAATAAAATATTTTCTACATCTTCACCAACATAACCAGCTTCTGTTAAAGTAGTAGCATCAGCTATTGCAAAAGGAACATCTAATATTCTAGCTAATGTTTGAGCTAAAAGTGTTTTACCACAACCAGTGCTACCAATCATTAAAATATTAGATTTAGATAATTCTGTATCATCTTTTTCTTTTAATATTTTTTCAGAACTTGTAAT
>CASELL010000037.1 GCA_949288805.1 uncultured Alphaproteobacteria bacterium
CTTTACTATTTGTAAAATATAACAAATTAATATTTTTATCAGGATATTTTTCTTTCAAAATATTTATACCTTCAATTAATTCTTGATCTTCAATAAAATCATGATTTTTTATAGGAGTTTCAACATATACTAATAAAATATTTTTTGCATATTCAATATTTTTTAATAATCTATTAATTCTTCTATCATATTTTTCTTTCACTTTTATATACATTTCATTAAATGGTATTCCGGTAATAAAATCATGGTTAAAAACTATATTATTATATTTATCTTTATAAACATCATTATTTGTAATGCTAACTTGTTGTAAATATTCTAAATCTTCTTTATTTATAAAATCTTTAAAATCGTTAGCTAAAATTTTACATCTTTCTTTAAAACTACAACCAGCTATCCAATCAAACGGATATGAATAATTTTGATAATTTAAAGATCTAATTAAGCTTGAACAACTACAAGCCTCACCAATACTAAATATTAAATCATATTTCATTTTTTATTTCCTTTAATTGCTCTATAAAGTGTAAAGGATTTTGATAATCTAAATCTTTAATAATTTCAAATGGATAATCCCACCATTTTAATTCTAATAATTCTTTTATTGTGTCTTCATCAAATCTATATTTAATTATTTTTGCAGGTACTCCACCAACAATAGCATAATCAGGTACATCTTTTGTAACAACTGCTCCCGCTCCAATTATAGCTCCATTACCAATATTAATGCCAGATTTTATTAAAACATTAGTTCCTATCCAAACATCATTACCTATACAACAAGGTTTATACAACTTTTTTAATACATCTTGATTATTAAAATAAAAACATGGGTTGGTTGATATAAAGTTTATAGGATGATTACCTAAACCTATTATAACATTTTGAGCTATAGAAACATATTTTCCTATTTTTGTTTCTTTTGCTATTATACTTGGTTTTATTATATATGAATGTCCTTTTAATAATATACCATCATCATGTAATTTATTATATCTCCATATTCTTCTTTCTTCTTTGTCTTTAATTTTATGAGATATAAGTTTTATATATTTTTTTCTTATAAAATTAAACATAATTTTACTCCTTTATTTTTTCTAAACAGTCCATCAAAGCCTCTTTCCAATGTCTAATTTCAACATTAAAAGTTTTTTTAATTTTATTTTTATTTAAAACACTGTAAAAAGGTCTAGTTGCTTTTGTAGGATATTCAATAGATAATATAGGTTTTACTTTACAATTTAAATTAGATAAAGACATAATTTCTGTTGCGAAATCATACCAAGAACAAACTCCTTCATTACTAAAATGATAAATACCAGAAGTCTTTTCGTTTATATTTGGAATAATTATTTTAATCGTTTCTGCTAGATCTTTAGCATATGTAGGAGTACCTACTTGATCAAATACAACATTCAAAGATTCCTTTTCTTTACCTAATCTCAACATTGTTTTTACAAAATTATTACCATATGTAGAATATAACCAAGAAGTTCTAATAACTATTGCTTGTTTATTGTTTTTTAATACTACATTTTCACTTTCTAATTTTGTTTTACCATAAACAGATAAAGGCTCTGTTTTATCTTCTTCTATATAAGGTTCATAATTTTTACCATCAAATACATAATCAGTAGATATGTGTATTAATTTACAATTTGTTTTTGCTAGATTTTCAGCACCCAATACATTGACTTTATATGTATTTTCTTCATCATCTTCTGCTTTATCTACTGCAGTATAAGCAACACAATTTATTATTGTATCAATTTTATTAGTATTAACAAATTGTTTTACTGCTTCAAAATCAGTAATGTCCAATTCTTCTTTATCGGCTAAAACAGCATCAGGAATAATCTTTGATAATTCACTTCCTAATTGACCTTTTGCACCAGTAATTAATATTTTCATAATAACCTACTATAATAATTCTTTAAAAAAATGACTTGTTTTATCTTTTTCAGAAGCTATAATTTTATCTTCTGGAATTTGCCAATCAATATTTAAGTCTGGATCATTATATCTAACACCAAATTCTGCTTCTTTACAATAAAAATTATCACATTTATAGGTAAATACTGCAACATCACTCAATACAGCAAAACCATGTAAAAAACCTCTTGGAATTAATAATTGTTTTTTATTTTCAGCAGTTAATTCTATTGAAAAAGTTTTACCAAAAGTTTTAGAGTTTTTTCTAACATCTACAACAACATCTAAAACTTTACCTTCTAAAACTCTAACAAGTTTAGCTTGTGCTTTATCTCCAAGTTGAGAATGTAAACCTCTAACAACCCCATAAGTTGATTTAGATTGATTATCTTGAACAAAGTTATAAAACAAATCATTTTTTTTAAATTCATTTTCATTATAACTTTCAAAAAAATAACCTCTTTCATCTTCAAATACTTTTGGTTCTACAATAATAAGTCCATCAATATCTGTTTTAATAAAGTTCATGATTCTCCTCGTATACTTTTAATAAATAATCTCTATAAACACCCTTTTTAAGGCTATCTATTATTTCTTTCATTTGTATATCATTTATAAACTTATTTTTATAGGCTATTTCTTCAAGGCAGGCAATTTTCAAACCTTGTCTTTTTTCTATAATTTGAATAAAATTACTACTATCCATTAAACTATCGGGAGTCCCAGCATCTAACCAAGCATTACCTCTTTTCATAGGAACAACAGATAATTTATTTTCTTTTAAATATAAATTATTCAAGTCTGTAATTTCCAATTCATTTCTAGCTGATGGCTTTAATGTTTTAGTTTTTTCTACTACATCACTAGGATAAAAATAAAGCCCAACAGATACATAATTTGATTTAGGTTTTTCAGGTTTTTCTTCTATTGATAAAACATTTAGATTTTTATCAAATTCTATTACACCAAATCTTTCTGGATCATTTACATGATAAGCAAAAATTGTAGCTTTATTACCTTTATTTTTATTAATTTCATTTTTAAAACTATCTAATTGATCGCCCATATAAAATATGTTATCACCTAATATTAAACAAACATCATCATCACCAATAAACTCTTCACCAAGTAAAAAAGCTTGAGCTATACCATCGGGACTTTCTTGAACTTTATAACTAATATTAAGTCCCAATTTAGAACCATCTTGGAATAACTTCTCAATATTAGGAGTATCTTGTGGAGTAGATATTATTAAAATATCTTTAATGTCAAACGACATTAAAATTGATAATGGGTAATATATCATAGGTTTATCATAAATAGGTAATAATTGTTTAGATATAATTTTTGTTAATGGATATAATCTTGTGCCACTTCCACCTGCTAAAAGTATTCCTTTCATAATTTAACCTTTGTTCTAATTGATAATAATGGTATTTTATTAAATAAATATATACTAATTTTTCTATTTAATTTTTCAATAGTAATTATTGGTATTAAATTAAATAATTTAAAATAATAAATCTGTCCAGATAAAGACAAAAAAGTATTATACAAATCTGGATATTCTTTTTTAATTATTGATTTTATAAGAATATCAACTTTAATCATTTTTGTATTTTGTTTATGACTAGTATTTTGATCATGATCTCTATAATTAAATAATACTTCTTTTATATTATGAAATTTCGTGTACTTAATTAATCTACACCACATCATATAATCTTCATCGGGAGAAAACTCTTCTTCATATCTAATATTATTATTAGTTAATACAGATTTTCTAATCATAGAAGCAGGATGTAATATAACACAACCACCCATTAAACCTAACTTAATATCTTCGTTATTATTAGGTAAAGAACTTTCTTTTTGTTTTAATAATGTTTTATAATTACAACTAACAACTCCTACATCAGGATTGTTATCAAGATATTCAACTTCTTTCTCAAATCTTGTAGGTAAAGATATATCATCATGGTCAAATATAGCTAAATATTCTCCACTAGATAGATCTATTAATTTATTTCTAGCACCAGATATTCCAAGATTTTTT
>CASELL010000038.1 GCA_949288805.1 uncultured Alphaproteobacteria bacterium
CTGGAAAAATAAAAATTATTTTTTCATTTTTAAATATTTTTTCTATATCTAAAAAATCTTGATTGTTATTTTCTGGTCTAGATGGTTTTATTCTATCTATTTTAGCATCTAAATCTAAATTATAATAAAGTTTAATATAATCAATATAAGTTCTTATTATTTTATAATCATTATTTTTTAAATATAAACAATATATGTTATCAAATTTATTTTCTGGTAATTTGTCTATTGTTGGTAGTGTAATTGTATTGTTTTCAATATAAAAACAAGACAAAATATCATTATCCATTAAAGATATTACATCTTTTTCTAATTTACTACTTGTTATAATTACAAATTTTTTATTTATTTTTTTATTTAATTCTTTTAACAAAGATATACCTTGTGTAAATTCACCTATACCTTTAGATAAAGATAAAAAAACAACTCTATCTGGGTATAATTTATTGATTTCTTTTAATAATTTATAGTTGTTTATTTTTTTATAAGTTTTGTTTCTTATGTTTTGTCTAATTTTTTTACTAGGTATAAATAAACATAAAATATTTATAAAAGTTTTAATAATTTTTCTCATTGATTTCCTTAAATATTTGTTAATATAAAATTGTAAAAATCGTTATCATTAAAATCGTAAATATATTCTACACAATTTTCTCTATCAAAATTATCAGGTATAGAATAAAGTTGAAATGCTTTTTGTATTATAGTTGTATTGTCATCTTCTTTATTATAATCAAATAATATTGGTATTTCATTGTTTCTTAATTTATTAGAATATTCATTAATATCAAAATAACATAATGATTTAGAAAAAAGATGAGTTTTAGCATTTGGATATACTACAATCATATTACAAGTTGTAGATATGGCTAATAATTCACTCATACCTGCTCTAAAAGAAATTATAGAATTAGCTAAATTTGCTAGATAAATAGTTTCTTTAATATCAAAAAAAATATTTATAAAATTGTCATATTTATCTTTTGAGTTAAAAATACAAGTATAACCTTGATTTTTTAATTTATTAGCAATATCTAACCAAGTATTTTTGTTAATAATACTACAATCAAAAGTATTGTTTTGTCTAAATTAAAATAATTTTTATAATATAAAATCCATAATTTTTCTTTTCTTACAATATCACCAGTATGAAAATATTTGTATGCAGGATAAATTTTTGTTGTGTCTAAAACTTCTGGTAAATGATTTTTATTGTAATCAATATCTTCTTCTTTAATTATTAAATTATTTTTATAAAAATATTGAAAAGAATCAAATAAAGAACATAATTTTGTTTCAATATCTCTATTAACAATTAAAACTATATTTTTATTTATTTTTTCTTTTAATGGTTTTAATAAACAAACAACATTAGAAAACTCTCCTAATCCAGCATTTAATAACATTAAAAAAATACTATCAGGATATTTTTCTTTTAATTCGTTTATTGAAATAGTTTTATGATTTTTAGTTCCTTTTATTAATTTTTTATTAGGAATAAATAAACATAATAATTTTGTAAAAAATTTATATATTTTATCTTTTTTCATATTTTGTTTATAATTTTTCATTAATAATTATATTAACATCAAGATGATCATCTCTTTTTTTATTAATTATATGTCCCATAACAAGCCCACTAGGTTTATTATCATTTATTAATATTCTTTCACCAACAGGCATATCTGTGAGTAAATAATCGTATCTAATATTATTTTCTTTTAAAAATAATTTTAAATCTTCGAGATATTTACCTTCTCTTGCTGTTAATAAAATTATTTTATCGTTTTTATTTATTTGATTAAAAAAATCTTTTACTCCATCTAATAATGTGTCATAACCATCAATTTTATAACCATTATGTTTTACTATTGTCCCATCTATATCAATGAGCCAAGTATGAGGTAAAGAAGATAATGTTATATTATTTGTTGTCATAATAATCCTGTAATTCTAATAAACCTTTATAAAAAGCACCACAAATGGCATCATAATCTTCCCAAGTATAAGTAGTTAAAGACAACCATATTATTGAGTGTAGTAATTTAATTTTATTTTTATTAGCACCAGTTAATTCAAAAAATACATTTTCTAAAGACTTCCAATTATTAGATATTATTTCTAAATCAACAGAATCATCTTTAATTTCTAATGAGAAGTTTTTTCTATTAAATTGATCATAATCGCCAACTAAACTATAATATAATTTAGCCCAATCATAATCAACATCGCCATAATATTTTGTTTTACCAAAATAACCTCGTGGATCTATTAGTATAGGTTTTACTCCTTCTGTTTCAATCATTATGTTATGGAAAGTACAATCTCCATGTATAAAATGAAATTCTTTTGGGTACATATTTTTAATATCATTTATAATTTCATCTTTTACATAAAAAATATTAATACATTTTTTATTGTTTATTGTAATATATTGTTCTTTAGCAAAAGGAAGTAAATCTTCTACTTTTTTTAATCTGTCAAATGTTTTTGTAATATAATTATCTTCACAATCACTTATATTAGCAGGAATAGGTTCTGTAATATTATGTAGATTTTTTAGGGCATCAATAATTTTTGTTAATATTGCTTTTTTAAAACCATTAGTTAAAAAACCATATTCAAAAACATTTTTGCCATCAATTTTATTCATTGTTAATGGATCAAAACTATATATTTGTGGTATATTTTGATAATTTAATTCAATTACTTTTTTATACCAATCAATTTCATCTTTTGATATTTTTACTCCATAATCATTTGTTGGGTATTTTAAAACAAGATTATCTTTAAAATCAATTTTATTAAAAGATCTACATTTTGGTTTGTTTAATTCATTTTGAAAATATGATAACATTGTTCCAATTTCAAGGCCACCGAACATATTTAATCTTTCAAAATCTATATTTTTAGTAGACAACCAACGAACAAATTCACCTTCTTCTGGAACATCTTTAATTATATTTTTTTCTTTGAATATAAACAAACCAGCAACACCATCTTCACAAGAAGGTTCTTCAATGAATTTGTTATTTTTGTGCGACCATCTACAAGAAAAATCTTTTGATATACCTAGATAATTTTTTTCAAATTTTTCAGGCATATCAACAATATTAGATAATATTAAATCACACCATATTAGCATAAAAGGTTCTTTATCTGGAATTGATTTTGTAGCATCAGCTATACCAGAACAAGTTCCTTTTTTATTAGTATCAATAACTTCGTAATTTACATCAGCAAAAGTTTTTAAATATCTTTTAAAAGTATCTTTTTGATAATCTACTATTATTTTAAAATTAGCATCAGGATATTTCTTAAATAAATGAAATATCATTGGTAAATTATCAACAGGAACAAGTGCTTTTGGCTTATTAGTTGTTAAAGTTTCTAATCTTGTTCCTTTGCCACCTGCTTGAACTATAATATATTTTAATGACATAATATACTCTTACATTTTTTTTATAAATACAGGTATTTTAAATACCTTAATAATTAATCTATTATTTGTTGTAATCTTTTTTTGAAATACAAATTTATTTAAATTTACTAATATTTTTTTAATATTTTTTTTAATTAATAAACTTAATGGTTGTATTAATTTATATTGTTTAAATATTGGATTAATTCTTTCTTCATAACCAGTTGTTGTATTATTTCCTTTTTCATCTTTTTTTAAAGCATGAATATAATATCTTACAATATTATTTGATAATTCCACTTTCTCTGGGTTAATAATATTTTCTTTATGTTCAATAATTAAAAAATCAATACTTTTATTAAATTTATTACATATTTCTTTACTATATTTAAGAATAGTTTCATCATCAGTAATAGTTGTTTGTGAAAAATATATAAATAAAATTTTATTATTATTTTTTATATTATCATAAAATCTTTTGATTCTTCTATCATATTTTTCTTTTACAGCAGGTAAAGATTCTTTTATATCTATACCAGTTGGGAAATCATGAAAAAAAGCAAAATTTGTTTTTTTATTTTTATAATAATCGCATTTTTCATCATTAAATATTTTAGGATTTTTTTCCATAAATTCAAAATCTTCTATATTAAGAAAATTATTAAAATTATTTAGAATTAGTTCACATCTTGTAGAAAAATCACTATTAGTTAACCAATCAAAAGGTCCTGAACAAGATCTTAAATTATGCTTTATCATATACATAGCACAAGCACAATCTTGACCTAAAGAATAAATAATATCATATTTCATAAATAAACCTCTAATATAATTATTCTTTAAATCTTATTGTAAATATAGGAATTTTATTAAAAAAATATATTTTCATATTTTTTAAAATTATATTATGTTTTATTAAGACTATTGGAATAAAATTAAATAATTTAACATAAATTTTTTTTGTATTTTTATTTAAATATTCTTCATATAAACCTTTATATTCATTTTTCATAAAATCAATAATTTTTTTTGAGGTTAAATGTATTTTATCTTTTTTCTTATGGCAAGTATTTTCCTCATGATCTCTATAATGTAATAATATTTCATCTAAATTATAAAATTTTGTGTATTTAATTAATCTACACCATAACATATAATCTTCTGAAGGAGAATATTCTTCTTCATATCTAATATTATTATCAATTAGTATAGATTTTCTAATCATTGCTGCTGGATGAAAAAAATGACATCCAGTAAAAAAACTATTTTTAATATCAGGATCATCTATACATTGTTCAACAATAGTATTAGATACTATATATTTTACTTTACTACAACTAACAACTCCTACATCTGGATTATTATCAAGATATTCAACTTCTTTCTCAAATCTAGTAGGTAAAGATATATCATCATGGTCAAATATAGCTAAATATTCTCCACTAGATAGATCTATTAATTTATTTCTAGCACCAGATATTCCAAGATTTTTT
>CASELL010000039.1 GCA_949288805.1 uncultured Alphaproteobacteria bacterium
GATAAATTATTTAAAGAATTAGGATATAAAATAGAAACTAATGAAGAAGGTTTGTTGGAATATAAAAAGCAATTAAGTGATTGTAGTAAATTTATAAGGTTTGATTTATACGATAAGACTTTTACAACTTTTTATTATATGGCAAAATATGATAATCAATCATATCTTGATATGCAAGAACTAAAAGCAATAAATTTAAAGTATAAAGAATTAGGATTTATAGAGGAGTGATTTTATGAAAGTAAAAGAATTAATAGAAAAATTAAGCAAAATGGAACAAGACAGAGAAGTAATAATAAGATTTGGGTTAGACAAAGAAGATGATATAGGATATATACTAGAAACAGCATTTATAGAACAAATATATGAAAATGAAGTAGCAATATATGCGGAATATACAGCAACAAAAGAAGATTGTGAGATTATAGGACAAATTGATTTAAAAGAAGCATATAAAAAAATGAAAGAGGAGCAATAATTTATGTTATCAAAAGAAGAAAAGAAAGTTATTAATTTTTAGAAAAAGAACATCAAGAAATATTAAATTAGTTTTTAATGAAAGAAGAATAAATTATGAAAATTTATAAAAAAATTAAAGAATTTAAAATAAAAAGATGTAGTAAATGCAAACATAATTTTAAATGTGGCAAAATTAATTGCTGTATAAAAACAGGTTTATTAGAACCCTTAAAAGTAATATGTTTCAAATATAAGAATAATGACAAAAATTAATAAATGTTTAATGTGAAACATTTTAATAAAAGGAGGATATTATGGAAACAAGAAATAAAATTATTTTAATAAGTGTAATTTTTTTAATTATAGTAGGAATTATAGTATTTTTTTCAAGTATTGCAACTGTACCAACAGGATTTGTAGGAATTAAAACTAGATTTGGACAAGTCCAGCAAGATGTAATACAAGAAGGATTTAATTTTAAAGCACCATTTATTGAAAAGATAGTGAAAATTGATTGCAGAACTCAAAAATCAGAAGTAGTTACTGAAGCAAGTTCAAAGGATTTACAAAAAATTAGTAATATTAAAATTGTCGTAAATTTCAATGTAAATAAAAATAAAGCGACTGAAATATATAAAGAAGTAGGAATAGATTATCAAGCAGTATTAATTCAACCTGCAATATTAGAAAGCATTAAACAAGGTATGAGTCAATATACGGCAGAGCAATTAATCACGAAAAGAAGTGAAGTTGCAGATGTTATATTAGATTTGTTAAAAGGTAAGCTAGAAGAAAAAGGAATTGCAATTACAGCTTTAAATATAACGGACTTAAGTTTTAGCAAAGAATTTGACAAAGCCGTAGAAGATAAGCAAATTGTAGAACAAGAAACTCAAAAAGCTCAATACGAATTGGAAAAAGCAAAAGTAGAAAATGAAAAGAAAATAGAAAATGCAAAAGCTGATGCGAAGTTATGAAACAACAGAATAAAGAAATTACTGATGAATATTTAGAATTAAAAAAGTTAGAAGTACAGCAAAAAATTATCGAAAAATGGGATGGGAAGTTACCAACGACTACATCTGAAACAATTCCTTTTTTAAATATTAAATAAATGTTGCAAAATATAAAGAATATGTTATAATAACTAAGTAGTTATAGGTTCATTAGGCTTTCAAAAAGTAAACTCATTTTTCAAAGCGACCTATCTTAATGATAGGTTGACTTCTTTTATTAAGTGCAGGGTAGAACATTTCCCGAATTCTCCTTGTTTCTAAAAAATAAGGATACTCTGCACTTAACAAAGGACGTCTAGGCGTAAAAAGATATTATTTTTATATAATATCTTTTTTTTTTATGTATTTTATGGTATATTTATGAAAAGGAGGATGCGATGGAAATAATAGAAAAAAAGTTAGAAGAATTGAAACCGTATGAAAATAATCCAAGAAAAAATGATGAAGCTGTGGATTATGTGGCAAATAGTATAAAAGAGTTTGGATTTAAAGTTCCTATTGTTATTGATAAAAATAATGTAATTGTGACAGGACACACCAGATATAAGGCTTCACAAAAATTAGGATTAAAAACAGTACCTTGTATAATTGCAAATGATTTAACAGAAGAACAAGTTAAAGCTTTTAGATTGGCAGATAATAAAGTTTCAGAAAAAGCTGAATGGGATTTTGATATTTTAGAAGAAGAACTTAATAAAATTATAAATATAGATATGTCTAATTTTAGTTTTGCTTTAGATTTTGAGGATGAAGAGAAAGAAATAAAAGAGGATGATTTCAACGTAGAGGAAAACATACCAGAAAATCCTAAATCAAAATATGGTAATATTTATCAATTAGGGAAGCATAGACTTATGTGCGGTGATAGTACAAAAGAACAAGATATAGAAAAATTGATGAATGGGCAAAAGGCAGACATGATTTTCACTGACCCACCATACGGAATGAACCTTAATACTGATTTTAGTGGCATGAGAAATAACTTAGATTTTGCAAAAGAAAAAAATTTTATTGGTGGCAAAAAATATGAACAAGGCTTTGTCGATGATTTTAAACCTGAAATGATTGATAGAATATTTAAAATAAATGCAAAAGAAACGTTTGTATGGGGTGCAAATTATTTTGCAGAATTATTACTTAATAGAAATAATGGCTCATGGATTGTATGGGATAAAAGAAGTAATAACACTGATGATATTGATGCTGATTATTCAAGTGACAAAATGTATGGTTCATGTTTTGAACTATGTTGGTCAAAAAATAAACACAAACAAGATATTGCACGTATTAAATGGGCTGGTGTATTTGGGACTGAACAAGAATTTGACCATAAAAGATACCATCCAACACAGAAGCCAATTAAATTAGTTATATGGTTTTTAAATAAATATAGCTTTAAAAATCAAAATATAATAGACTTATTTGGTGGAAGTGGTTCAACATTAATAGCTTGTGAACAACTAAATAGAAAATGTTATATGATGGAATTAGACCCAAAATATGTAGATGTGATTATAAAAAGATGGGAAGATTACACAGGGGAAAAGGCAATTAAATTAATTTAATCAAATGCGGAGATATATAAAAATAAATCTACAATAGGTGAAATAAGCTTAAGAAGAATACAATTTAAGATAACTCAAAAAAATTCAAGCATGGCTATATTCCTCGGTAAACAGTACTCAGAAAAAAGAGATGGATTTCCAGAAGAAACAGATAGTGAAAACATAAACAATACAATATTAAATATAACAAAACATAATAAAAAATATACTAGAATTATAGAACATAAACATTTTGAAAATAGTTTGTGTAAAGGAACAGTAATTACTAAAGAATATCCCGTAGAATTTAATAAAGATAATGAACTATTTTATCCAATAAATGATGATAAGAATAATGAAATATATTTAAAATATGAAGCTTTATCAAATAAATATAACAATGATGTTACTTTTCTAAAAATAAAGGGGGTATTAATGAATAAAGAAATAATTGAAAAAATTGAAAAAGTAAAAAAAGAAATAAATAATACCAGCAATCTTAAAAAAAAGAAAGAATTAACGAAGCATTTACATAGATTACAAAAAGAATTAAATTTTTATAAAATTAATATGAAGAAATATAAAGCTAACAATTAAGTTGTTAGCTTTTTATTGTTATTATAATAAAAGTTTGCTATAATCAAAACAAGAGGTGAAATATATGGGATATATCGAAAACTTAAAAGAATATATAGAATTAGATAGAGCATTACAAAAAAATCAAGTTGAAAGTGATTTTGAAAAGTATTGCGAAGACCATTGCAAAGATATAGAGCAATTAATAAATGAAGCAGAAGAATTAAAAGAGAATAAAATAAACATAAATAACAACACAAATAATTATGTAGACATTAAAAAGGAAAAACAAATAAAAAAATTTAATATTATAAAAGAATTAATAGAAAAGAGTGAATAAAAAATGACAGATAGGCAAATAGAAAAAATGATATATAATGGAGTTAAAGAAATACCAATAACTAAAGATGATTTTAATAAGTTAAAAAATGAAACAAAACAGCTTATAAAATTAAGTAGAACTAAAATAAAATTAATAGGAGTTAACTATGAAGAAAGAGGAAGAAGCTATAAAAAAAATAAATAGTTTAATAAAAACGAATAAAGACTTTTTTGAAAATCAAGGAAATATGCTAATAGATAAAAGAGATATACAAACAATAGAAACAGTCTTAAATATTCTAAAAGAAAAAAATACAGAAATAGAAAAATTAAAAAAAGATTTTAAAATAGTAGATGAGGAATGCAATAGACTGGAAAGAAAAGAAGCTGAACAAGACAAGATGATAGATGAAATGACAATAAAAATAAATGAAGCTTATTTTAAAGAAAACGATTTTTGGCTTTGGTTTGAAAGAATATTTGGAATAAAATCTGAAGGAAATTATACAGAGGAAATAAAACAATATTTTGAAAAAATATCTAAAGAGGAGATAAAAAAGATTGATTATAGAAATAAATAAAATAAAATGGGAAATAGAAGAATTAACACAAGAACAAATTAAAATAATACAAAACGAAAGAAATGCTAAAGAAGATGAAAATATAAAAAGCATAAGTGATAGATATTTTGGAATTACATATTGTGACATAAATAAAATATATATAGATAAAGACTTACCAAAAGACAGAAAAAAGAAAACATTATTACATGAATTAACGCATTGTTATATAGAAAGTTTTATAACACATACAGAAAAGAATTATACAGAAGAAGAAGTAGCTGATATAGTCGCAAATTCATTTTACATAATTTCAGATATAATTAATAAATATTTTAAAGATTAATGGAGGAAGATATGGGAGAAAACAAAGGTGGAAGACCAAAGAAAGAAATAGATAAAAAACAGTTTGAAAGTTTATGTGCAATGCAATGTACTAAAGACGAAATATGTTATTTCTTCGATGATATAGACGAGAAGACTTTGACACGCTGGTGCAAGGATACTTATAATATGGGATTTTCCGATATATATAAAGTAAAGTCCGTAAACGGGAAAATAAGTTTAAGGAGATACCAATTTGAGTTAGCTAAGAAAAGTGCAGTCATGGCTATTTTTTTAGGTAAGAACTACTTAAATCAAAGAGATAATTTCCCTGAAGAAATAGATACAAGTGAAATTAATAAATCTTTAAATAATATTGCAACATTAATAAATCATCCTGCACCTAATAGAACGGAGAAAGATATTGAATAATTATGCACCATTTACACA
>CASELL010000040.1 GCA_949288805.1 uncultured Alphaproteobacteria bacterium
CTTTTGCTACTCTTCTAATTTCTTTTAAAACATCTCTACTTTGATTAGCAACTATCATTGGAACATTTTTCTTACCTAACATTGACTTATGATAGGCAAATGAACGATTACTAAATTCAACATTGTTATTTTCATCAAATATGGCCATTCTATCATCATTGCTACCTATACCATATTTTATATTAGTAATAACTGTAGCTAATGTTTCCTCTGGTGTAAAAACATTAGTAAAATCATTTATACCCCCAACAATAACTTCAAAAATATTAAAATCAGCTTTCTTTTTATAAAAAGTAGTTATAACTATTGGAATATAAAAGGAATAAAATAAAAGACCTTCCTTGTCAATGTTTTTAATTTTTATTCTACCAATCCTATCAATACCATTAACTTCTTCAATTTCTTCTATGTAATCTTTTGATTTGATGACTTTATCATAAGCATTTAAAACAATATTAGCACAAGAAAGATATAAATCACTATCTATTGGTTCTCCATTTAGTATTATTTCATCATTAGACTTTATTAAAAATGGAGAAGTAAACTTATTTACACTATATGTTCTATAAAAGCACAAGTAGAACCCTTACCGTTAGAACCTGTAATGTGTATAACATTATTTATACTAATATCATATGTATTTTTTAACTCTTTATATAAATGTCTACATAAAACTCTGTCTTTATATAATTGAAGATTATATTCTCTTTTTACAAAATCTTTTCTTATACTAAATATACTTGTTAAATATTTCGTTTCACAATTATCAAACCTGAACCCATTATCTAAAAACAAATTAAATATATCATTTTTGTTATATATATTAAAAAGTTTAATATTTAAAACTATTTCTCTAACTTCTATTTCTGTTATATATTTTTTATAATTTTTTAATATATAATCTAATCTACTTAAAATACTCTTACTATTATAATTAAAAATTAGTAATGATATAAAATCACTAAGTTTTAAATTAAGTTTTTTAATGTATAAATCTAATAATATCTTATTTATATTTCCACCTTTCCATAAAACATAATAAAATAATCTTTTATTATTTTCTGGCGTTAATCTATCTTTAAAAATATTATATAATCCTATAATATCTTCTTGTTCTTGTTTATAGGCAACATTTTTTATATAATTTTCCAATATTTCCATAATAAAGCTTTACATATCTAATTCGTCTGGTTCGTAATCAATCGCGTTTACTGATTCAACCGATGGAACAACTTCTTGTAATAAACTTAAAACTGTATTTTTTAATGTAATAGCTGACAATGGACAACCATGACAACTACCTAACAATTTTACACTAACTATACCATTAGCATAATCAACATATTCTATATTCCCACCATCCATAACTAAAATTGGTCTAATTTTTGTTTTAATGGTTTCTTTTATTAAATTAATTTCTTCTTCCATAATTACTCCATATTATCGATAATATATTTTCTCATTTTTTTAAGAGCATTTTCCTCAATCTGTCTAATTCTTTCCCCAGATATATTATATTTATCACTAAGTTCTTTTAAAGTCAATGGTGAATCTTTAAGCTTCCTATTATAAATTATATCTTTTTCTCTATCGTCAAGTAAAGACATGGCCTTTTTCATTAGATTCTTACTCTTTTTGTTTTTATCTCTTGATATTAGTATGTTCTCGGGGGTAGAATACTTTGATGGTAAAAATTCTATTAATTCTCTACTACCATCATCTGTATTATTGCTAATTTTATTTAAAGAAATATCCTTTTTAGACATTCTTTTTTCCATAAAAACAACATCGTCTTCCGGAACAGATAACTCGTTGGCTATATATTTAATATTTTCGTTTGTTAAACTTTTTTGATTATATTCTAATATTTTATTTTTTACTTTTGATAAATTAAAAAATAATTTTTTTTGATTAACAGTAGTTCCTATTTTAACCAAAGACCAACTTTTTAATATATAGTCTTGAATTGAGGCTCTAATCCACCACATAGCATATGTAGACAATTTACAACCCTTTGATAAATCAAAATCCTTAACAGCCTTCATTAATCCAATATTACCTTCCGATATCATATCCATGATAGGTAATCCATATTTTTGATATAAAAAAGCAATTTTAACAACTAATCTTAAATGACTTGATATTAATATTTTAGCAGCATTCAAATCCCCTTCTTCCTTTAATTTAGCATATTTAATTTCCTCTTCTTCTGTAAGCATAGGGATTTTATATACCTCATCGAGATATTTTTTTAAATTATATTGTGATTCTGTGGTTATTAACATAAAAAGAAAAAATTAGCTAAAAACAATATAATATATTTTTTTTAAATTTCAATTGAAAAATAAAAAAATAATAAATAGACATATAATATTTATTTAAAAAAATATTGACAAAAAAAGTTGTTATTATATAATTTTAATAAATAAATTATTTTTTTTGCTATGGTAGACATGAACGACCCAATAAATAAGTTTATGGATAAAAAAAATAAAGAATCTTTAGGGGAAGTTACTGAAACAGAAGATATGTTTAAAGAAGATCCAGCACTATCAAATATCAAAACAAGAAAAACATTTGATGATGGAGAGTCTATATCAAAAGACGATGCTAAAGCAGTAGCAATAATTAGAAGGTTTATGAATATGGCATTAATTATACCATTAGCAATAATATTTTTGGTTGGAGTATTTTATGTTGTATTACAACTACTACCAACATTTTTAATTATGGTTAAAAGATTTATATTTTTACTTTTCTAGGAGATTTTATGAAAATAGGTTTAACTGCAATAAAGGGAAATATTACACAGTTTATAGCAAAAGAATTATACAATAATAACCTATTTGATTTATCTTCTGCTCTTGTTAGAGAGGGATATGATGAAGTTGGAATGGATATAGGGGAATTTTTAAAACTTAATAAAACAAATACTTATATTACAGATAATATACAGGAACTTGTTAAAAATAGTGATGTTGTTGTTGATTTTTCATCACCAGAATTGACATTAAAAGTAGCAAAAGAGGTTTCTAAACAACACAAAACATTAATTATAGGAACAAGATTTTTAAAAGATGAAGACATTGAACAATTAAAAAAATTAGCAGATAATTGTAAAATTATATACTCAGAAAATATATCTATATCTTTTAATTTAATGCTAAATATAATTGAAAATATGTCAATTTTTTTAAGAGATGAATATAATATAAATATTGTTAGCAATGAAACAAATAAAACAAACTTACCAATAAAAATAGCAAAAACAATAGCAAGAAGTAAAGGATGGAGTAATGTTTCAACAACAGATGATAATGAATATAATTCTATTAATTTTTCTTCAAATATAAACAATAATAAAAATGAATATAGTGTTTTATTTTCTGCTTTGGGAGAAGATATAGAAATAAAGCAAACAACTTTTAATCCAAGTTGTATAGTTAATGGTGTTATTAGGTCTATAATATGGTCTGATGGCAAAAATAATGGTTTTTACTCTCTACAAGATGTTTTAAAAATGAATTAGGAGGGGTGCTAGAGTGGTTGAATAGGGTAGTCTCGAAAACTACTATACTTGAAATATAGTATCAAGGGTTCGAATCCCTTCCTCTCCGCCATTTTATAATTCAACTATTTTCTTATCTTTTACAGTTAATATTCTATCACATAATTTAGACAAATCTCTATTATGACTAACCATAAAAAGACTAATATCAAACTCTTTTACTAGATTTAAAAATAAATCCATAACATTAAAAGAATTTTTATCATCAAGATTTCCAGTAGGTTCATCTGCTAAAATTAAAGATGGTTTATTTATTAAAGCCCTAGCAATAGCTACTCTTTGTTTTTCACCACCAGATAATTCACTAGGCATATTGTTTCTTTTATCAAAAAGTCCTAATTTATCTAATAAAAGTTCTGCTTCTTTTTTTAAATTTTTTTTATTAATTATTGCTGGTAATAAAACATTCTCAATAGCAGAAAACTCTGGAAATAAATTATGCATTTGATAAACAAAACCTATATTATTTCTTCTAATTATAGTTTTTTCTTTGTCTTTTAAATGGGTTGTATTTATATCATTTATATATAAATCACCATTACTTGGGCAATCTAAAAGTCCACATATTTGTAGTAAAGTTGTTTTACCACAACCAGATGGGCCAATAAATGAAACCATCTCACCTTTTGATATAGAAAAAGAAGAACCCAATAAAACATCTACTTTATTAGATCCTTCTTTAAACGATTTGCTAATATTATTAGCTTTTAAAATTATATTGCTGATTCCCATTCACCAGCTTTTTCATTATTAAAATTAGTATCAGCTTCATTAGCTTCACTATCTTCTAATATAGAACCTTCTGCAACTAATGTTTGACAAACGCCACAATCAATACATTGTGAACCATCAATAACATATTCTCCATTATTTTTTCTAAAACAAGAAACTGGACAAGATTCAGCTGCTTCTTGTAAAGCAGAATCTGTTCTATTTACTACAACTCTTGGCATTTTTATTATATTTTTTTAACTTATTAAAGTTTATTATATATTTTAAATAAATCAAGAAAAAATATTACTTTCATAAAAAAATTTTATAGTTAAATATAAAAATAATATGTAAAAAATATATAGGTATAAAAAACATATAGCAATAATGGTTTTGAAAAATAAATTAAAATTAATAAAATAAAAAATTACAAATAAGATATAATCAATATTTATATTTAATAATTAAAACATTTTTATTATATTTAAAATTAAAAATCTATCATAAACAATATCTTATATAACACAAAAAAATATTTTTA
>CASELL010000041.1 GCA_949288805.1 uncultured Alphaproteobacteria bacterium
TGATTCACCCCCAAAAAGCTAAAGTTTCACTTTTGAGTCATTTCCCCTTATTAGACCAAGTGGGATACCCACTTGTCTTTTTTTGTCAAAAATATAGCAATATTATAAGAAAAATGTTATAATAATTATGGACTTTAAATAGTCCAAGTGTTTTTCGGTGTTATTCGCTTTTTCAGTAAGTAATTATGAGAAAAACGAATAACAATCAATGTTTTATTGATTGTAAAGATATAGATGAAAACACTGCTGTTTTTGATTTTAATTCAAACGAACTAAAATTAGGTAAAGTCAATTTAAACTCTAAGCAGATAGAGAAAATATCTTTTCTTTTGGCTCATGATTTAAAAGCCTTTGCCGAAACAAATGGTAACTTTTCAAACTTATCAGCAAATGCCATTTATACTCATTTGCAAAACAATCAATAAAATAAAAGGAGAAGGATTGAAAAATTCTTCTCTTTTTATTATAATATAGTTGAGGTAATTATATGATTAATAAAGTAATACAAAAAGTAAAATCTGATGAAAAAATGCAGTCAATGTTTACAAGTGGCGACATCAATAAAATTGAAGAAATACTTATTGCGAATTATTCAGAAAATACTAAGAAAACTATGATATCAGAAATTTTAAAAAGGAATCAAAAATGAAAATTAAATCAATAGAAATAAATTGTCTCAGAGGTATTAAAAATCTTAAATTAGATTTTAATGAGAAAAATGCTGTTATATATGGAGACAATGGGACTGGGAAAAGTGGAGTAATAGATGCTATAGATTTTTTATTATCTGGCGAAATTTCGAGAATTAATGGCACAGGAACAAGTGGATTAACTTTGCAATCACATGGGAAACATGTTAAGAGTAATCCACAGGACGCATGGGTTTCTGCTGTTGTAAAAATTCCAAATATAAATGAAAATGTAATTATAAAACGAACCCTTATTAACCACTCTGTTCTAGAATGTAAAAATGAATATAAGGAATATTTTAACAAAGTTGAAAATATAGCAAAACTTCAAGCAAATATTTTATCTAGAAGAGAAATAACCAAATACATTAGTTCTACGGATTCAACTAGAGCAAAAGATATAGAAAATTTATTAAATTTAGAAAAAATAACATCAAACAGAAAAATTTTGCAAAAAATTTTCAAAGAGATATCATTAGAATATGATAACAAACAAAAAGAACTATTATCTATAAAACAAGACATAGATAAAATTTTAAACACTTCTCAAGATAATTGGTTAGACATTATAAACGAAAAAAGAACAAAGCTAAATTGTAATGAAATTGATAGTTTAAATCCTGACTTGATTGTCAAAGGAATTGATTTTAGTAAGGAAAGTGAAATAAAAACAGCATTATCGGTGAAATTAAATGATATTATTTTATATGAAAAAGAAATATATGGCGAAAAAGGTTTAATTAATAATTTAGACAATATGATGAAAATACAGACATCTATACAAGAACTTGAACAAGTTGATATGATTATAGATAATTTAGAACTATATAACAAAGCTCTTGTGAGTATTAAAGATGACATATGTCCAGTATGTGAACAACCAATAAAATCAAAAGAAGAATTAATTAATAAACTAAGATCAAAAATTGACAATCTAAAAAGCTTGTCCAATTTATCTTCCAAGAGATCAAATTGTTATTCTGACATAAAAACGAATATTTCAAATCTTATCCAATTTTATAATAACAATTACAATAATATCGCTATTTATGATACAGAATCCAACATTATTAATATAAAACCATTATTTGAGTATATGGATAACCTTAAAGTTGAAAATTTAACAAAAAAGGATTGTGATGAATATAAAAACAGAATTAATATACATGAAGTTATAAACAAAATAAAAATTATAATTACAACTGAAATAGCAAAGATATCAATAGAAAATATACAAATTGAATACAAAGATTTAACCAATATAGCAAGTAGAATAAAGACTTTATACCAAACAGAATTTGAATTAAAAAATCTAGAATTATCAAAAAATAAAGCAGAAATATTGTTTACATCATATGAAAAATCTCAAGAAGATACTTTGAACGAATTATATAAGAGCATTGAAGGTAGATTTTCATTTTTTTACAGATTATTACATTCAAAAGATGAAAATGATTTTAATGCCGAATTTACAAAAAGTGGTGCAGGATTAGAAATGTCAGTTCGCTTTTTAGATGGCAAGAAATATCCACCCAATGCAGTTCATAGCGAGGGACATCAAGACAGCATGGGCATCTGTTTATTTTTTGCCTTGTCCGAACTTATTGAAAACGATATTTTAGATATAATTTTATTAGATGATGTAGTTATGTCAATTGACATGGATCATAGAATAACATTTTGTAAATTATTAAACGAAATTTTTCCTAACAAACAATTTATTATTACAACTCATGATTTTATTTGGAAAAAAGAGTTGGAAATTCATCATGTAGTAGGTCCTAAAAATATAATTCATTTTAGAGCTTGGGATATAGATAATGGTCCATTATACGAAAAAACTGATGATAGTTGGGATATAATAAAATCAAATTTAAATGCGGGAAAAAAATCTGAAGCAATTGGGAAATTAAGATACTTATTAGAAGAACACTTCAATTATATTTGTCAAAAATATAGATTACTAGTTCCTTATTCTCCCGATGGCAAATGGTCGTTAGAAGATGTTATAATTCCAGCACATAAATTTTTGAAAAATGCTTTAAATAAAGCATTAGAAACCATTCAATCGTTAAAAAAAGATACTACCCCAATTAAAAATTTAATAAATAATTATGACAATTCATTTAAAGATTTTAATTGCGAAAGGTGGACATTGAATCCATCTACCCATTTTACATTATGGGCTCAAGAATTATCAATAACAGAATTAATAGCATTGGTTGAAGCTTCTGAAAAATATTGCAACATTTTTAAATGTAAAATTTGTCATAAAGAAGTAAATATTATTGTAGATAATAATTTAACACCTACAAGCATAATATGTCCTTGTGCTTCAACAGTTTTTCCATGTAAGAAATTTTAATAATATTTTAAAATATTAAACGCATTTTTATCAACAGGTTACAAAGATATATTTTTGTGTTAGGATTGGTTATCGGTCTTTCCGCCATGAACCTGTCCATCCGTACCATTAAGGTATGGGTGTTTTTTTGTAGTATTTTTACAAAAAATTAATTACATGTTATTTAAAGCAAACATACATCTTTAATTTTCTTCATCTCTATTTCCCTTTAAATCTTTACTTAATTCTGTTATAAGCTCAGATATTTTTTTTACAGCATCAAAACAATTTAACCAACCTTTGAAACTATCCATACTTCTCACAATACAAAACAATTTTAAACAATCAGTTTTTGAAATGTTTCTTGTAAATATTCCATGTAAGATACGATTACGGCAAATAAAATCTGGCTCAACATCTTTCTCTGTAGATATTTTATATATATTT
>CASELL010000042.1 GCA_949288805.1 uncultured Alphaproteobacteria bacterium
GACTATTTATAGCAAAAGCAAAAGAATTAAATATAAATATTAGAGTTGGTGCTTTATGGGATAATAATAGTATAAAGAATAATAGTTTTGTGGATGGGTGGCATATTGAGTTAAGAGATTAAAAAATAAATAATTGCTTTTTTAAAAAATTAAAGTATAATTTTATCAAATAACAAAGACAAGATATTATGGAAAGTGTAATATTACAAATAGATAAAAAAACATTTAATACCATATTATCTATTAGTAGGAAAAATGGTATTAATCTTAATCAATATGTATTAAAACCAGCTAAAAAAAGAAAAATAGACGAAACAGAATATCTATTAGCTACAGAAGCAAATAGAAAAGCCTTGCTTGAAGCAATAAATCAAAAAGAATATGTTGAAATGGAATATGTTAATGGTAGTTTTAGAGAAAAGAAATGAAGAAAGTTATTTTTAAAAAATTAGCAAATAAGCAATACAACTATTGGTTAAAAACAAATAAAAAAATTGTAAGTAAAATAGATACTCTTATTTTTGATATTCAAGAACATCCTTTTACGGGACTTGGCAAACCAGAACCTTTAAAAGGTGAATTATCGGGTTATTGGTCTAGAAGAATTACAGAAGAACATAGATTAGTCTATACAGTAGAAAATGATATAATTATAGTTCAATGTATGTATCATTACTAGTTCTTATTTATAATCTTTACCATCTCCCTCAACTCCCAATAATCAATAATAATTCTATCTACAATTTCAACATTATTATTTTCTAAGAAATCAGCAAGATCTTTTTGTTCCTGTTTTGTATATTGTTGTAAAGGTATATAAATACCATTATTTAAATTACTATAACATCCATTTAGTAATAAAGATAATAATAAAATAAACTTTCCCTTTTTTAATTTATTTATTAATTCTTTTTTATCTATTTTTTTTATTTTATTTATTTTCTTTTGTAATTTATTATTGTTTTTATATTGTTTATTTTCTTGTTTGATTTTTCCTAGTATATAAAACCCATAAATACTTATACTAAAAAATATAGATAATAATATTATTAAATATTCTTTCATAAAATAGGCTCAAAAACACTTCTTTTATTTTTAAATAATAAATAAAATAAAAGAAGTATATAAAGAAAAGAAACATTTCATTTATGTTAGATTATTTAATATTTATTATTATTAATATATAACACTAGATTTTTAATAAAGCCATATATTTTACGAAATACAAAAAATAATATATAGAGATATACAAAAATATATTGTATATAAACCAAAAACATAAGCGAAATATATATAAAACCATCTACACCTTCACTAGTAATTACTATTGTATATGAACTTATTAAAGAAGCAATGTAAATAAAACAACTAGTTATTGTTATTATTCTTGCTAACCTCTTATGTTTACTATTTAACAGAATATTAATTATAAATAGTGATAAAATATAAATAGAAGCAACTAAAGGAAACTCGCCCTCTCCAACATCTTCAAGCCTCAAGAATCCAAGAGAGAATAATATATTTTCATCAAATATCATTTATTTACTTTTGGTTGTTGAAGTCCTGGACCAGCTAATCTGTTATATTCTTCATTAACTGCTTTTTTGTATTGTCTACAATTATGGAAAATTGGATTATATTTTTTTTCACTCCAAGTTTGTTGGACATTTTTTTCTGCTTGTTTCATAATACTATCAACTCTAAATGGTCCTCTTGCTTTTTTATATTCCTGTTCGGTATGTCCGATATCTCTTCTAAACTGTCCATCTCTAAAATATCCACTACTAGTTCCATCTTTATAAAATCCTTGACTATGTTTTACTGGATGTGGAGCATGCCTTAGAACTGGATTATCTAGATTTCTATCTTGCCACTTATGAGATTCAGATAATTGAAAAAATAATGGTATTAATATATACATAAAACATACTATCGTTAGTATGTCAAAATTATAAATGATTTTATTAAAAATAAAAAAAATATTATTAATCTAATAAAAATTAGTAGATCCCATTTTTAATATTTATAATAATAATTATTGTTTCTTATTTAAATATTAATATTATATTGAGAAAAATGTTATTATATAAGTTATTATATAATAACATTATCAAAAATCAAGTTATTTTTTTGTATCTTCAATCTTACTATACCCTTTTAACTTATCAAAAGATAAAGAATAAGTATCGATAAAATTATATATTTTATCTACAATTTCATTGTCTTTTTCTGTTTTAGTTGCTTTTACAATGGCATAAACAAAACCTCTTAACAATATTAAACTTACATATAAAGTACCTATAACCATAAGTATAATACCTACAATCTTAATAGATTGATATTGTATAGCAAGGTTAATAAAAAAATCAAAAACTGTTTCCATTTTTACTCCTTTTATTTATTTATAAGTTTTTCAAAAATATAAATCAAACCTGCTACAATACCACTAGCATAAGTTATTTTCTTATTTATACCTTTTGTTTCTTGTTCCAAGTTTGATATTCTTTTTTCATGCTCCTTTAAAATAATATTATTTTCTGCCATATTTTTATCTAAACTATGTAATGTATTTCTAATATCCTTTATATCTTCAAAAGCTTCATTAAACTTTTCCTTCATTTATCTCTCCATTAAAATCAATTATAATATTATCTAATTCTTCTTTGTTATTACATTGCTTTATCTTTAAAGTAAAAATATCATATTTTACTTTTAAATTATCTTTAATGAAAGCAATATAATTGTCTTTTTCTTCCTGTGTAAATCCAATAAGATTTACAATATTAAACAAATCATTATCACTAAAATCATAACCCTTTTCTATTAGATATAAATCTCTTGCTTGTTTTAATTCTTCTTTCTTCTTTAATTTTAAAACTTCTAAATCTGGTGCTGGTGCTTTACCTTGTAAATACCAAACACCATCTATTTCTTCTACTTCTTGTAAAGTAAAACCAATAGATTTATAAAAATCAGTATCTGTTCCTAAACCAATTTCAATTAATCCTTTTTCTTTATTTACTATTTT
>CASELL010000043.1 GCA_949288805.1 uncultured Alphaproteobacteria bacterium
AATAGATAAAGGACAAATAATAGAAGATGGAACAAAAGAAGAACTTTTAAAAATACAAAATGGTTTATTTAAAAATATGTGGAATATGCAAAGGGAGGGGGTGATAGGAACAAAATAGATTCATAATTATTAATAAATTTTTTAGTTTTTTATTAATAGTAAATCTTTTTCAAGCATTTTATCAATAATTCTTTGTATTTCTTCAATTTTATTTTTTTTTATTTTATTATGATATTTAGCTAATAGTTTTGTTTTTACTTCTTCTACAGAAATCCAATTTGAAGTTATATTATATAAACTATAAACAATACTATCTCCAATAAAACATTTATCACCTTCGGGTAAAAAAATAATTTTATCTTTATATTTTCTTATATTTATTTTATCATTTATTTTAATTTTCATAATGACTAAAAATTTTATTTTTTATAAAACTGGTCTTATTGCATGCAATATTTTTTAATAATTTCTTGTTGCAACTATATTCTTTGTAATAATTTGGATAACATTTATAGCAAAAATTCATATTTTCACAATTTATACATGGTGTTTCTTTTTCAATATATTTTTTTCTTTCGTAATACAATAGTTTCCAACACAAATCAAAACCTAAATCCAATATATTAAAAGTTTTTGAAATATTTATTAATGAAGGGCATAAATATGTATAACCATATGGGTTAATATATAAAGAATTTTTTCCTGCACCACAAACTATTTTATTTTTTTTTAGGACTAATTAATAAGTTTTCTATATCTCCTAATTTATTAAATTTTTTATAAATTTTTAAAATTTTATCTATTTCTAAACTTATTTTATCATACTTAGTCTTACAATCACAATCTGATATTATAGTTGTATAAATATTAGTAGGTATATTATATTTTTTAACAAATTTTTCTATTTTATTAATAGAACTAAAATTATTTTTATGGAATACACATCTTGCTTGGACATTAATACCGGATTCTATTAATGTTATAATATTTTCTTTTATTATATCCCATCCATGTTTAACTGAACAAAAATCACTATATACATCATTATCCCCATAAAGCGTGACTAGAAATCTATTTGGTTTATATTTAATAATTGATTCAAGTAAAGGAACTTTTGTTATATTAAAACAATTTGATGCCAAATCTACAATAAAACCTTTATTGTTAGCATATTCATAAATCTTATCTATATTCCGTTTTACACAAATTTCGCCCCCCGTTATCATTAATCTAATGCAACCATTGTCAGCTAACATGTCTAAAATTTTCTTCCAAGCACATAAACCTATCTCTTTTCTATAAGATTTTCTTAGAGATTTTTGAAAGCAATAATCACATTTAAAATTACATTTATATGTTACTTCCAAAGTTGCACTTAATACCTTTCTATAATTTTTTAAACTATCAATTAGCATTACCATAATAGCATTATTTTATAAAATAGAACACCAATAGTATATTATTTATATACTATTGGCTATACTTATTTATTTCCAAGGATTATCATCACTTCCAGTGCATGAACAATCTAATAATATCTTAGATAATAAACTTTTTTCAATCTCTTCTAACATAAAAAAACCTCTTTTCAAAATTGGTAATAGCTATAAAATATATAGCATATATATTTATATATTAAAAATAATAATTGTCAATTAATAAATATTAATTATTTAATTAAATTAAAGATTGAATATTTTTGACATTAATATATTATTATATAACATGAATAAATTATTTTATAAATGTTAATAAATATTATTTACAAATATATTAAAGAAAATTTAGCAACTTTTTTATTTTTTATATTAGTATTAACTATTATAAATATAATTGAAAGTATATTTTTTCCACACTTTTTGAAAATTATATTACTAAATTTTAGTGAAAATAATTTAGATTTGCCAAAATGTATAAGATTAATATTTGTGTTTTTAACTATCAACGTTGTCTCCTTGCTTTTTAAAAATATTATAGATTATAAAAAAACAATTTTTTGCAATAAAATATGCTTATACAATTTTAGGCTAAATTTAATTGAAAATATTTTTTCAAAATCTATTGAATTCTTTTATGATAATGCTGGTATTATGACAAATAATATTGAAGAATTATGTAGAAATGTTAATTCTATTATCCAACTGTTTATATTCGAATTTATACCTTATTTTTTAATTTTATTTATATACTTTTTATACATAGGCTATTTTAATATGTTTTTAAGTATATTTATTTTTGTTTGTATATTATTATATTCATCAATTTCTTTAAAGCTTGCAAAAAATGTTATTAATAACTTTATGATTGTGGATAAAAAAAGAATATCTTTGTTAAAAAAAACAAACGACATCATTGAAAACTATATGAATGTAAAGATATTTTCTAATGAAAAAAGGGAAGTTAAAAGAATTAATTTATTATACAAGAATTTCTTATATATTTTAAGAAAAAAAGAATTTAGTTACTTATTTGAGAATGCAATATTTAATTTTTTTAATATATTTTTTAATTTTGTATTACTATTAATTTTATTATTTTTACTTTATAAAAAAGCAATAAATATTTCTACTATTTTTTTTATTATTTATAGTGTAAATATTATATTAAATAAAAGTAAAGATTGCATTAGATATCTATCTATATTGTTTGGCAGGTATGGAGAAGCTAAAGCAAATATAAATACTTTAGATATTTTTGATATTAATCTAAAAAATTCAGAAAATATTGATAAAATTAATAGAGATATAGAAATACAATATGGAACAATAAACATATCAAACATATCATTTAGATATAAATCTAATTTGCCATTTGTATTTAGTAACTTCTCTCTAACAATACAACCAAATACTAAACTCGGTCTAGTTGGTTATACAGGTAGTGGAAAGAGTACTTTAATAAATTTATTATTAAGATTTTATGATGTTAATGAAGGAGGAATATATATAGAT
>CASELL010000044.1 GCA_949288805.1 uncultured Alphaproteobacteria bacterium
GCAAAAGAAAATTATATTCCAAAATATAAATATTTACAAAAAATACTAAAAAAATATAAATTTAAAATGTCTTTAAAAAGAAAATTACAAATATTATTAGTGAACTCTATTCCATTAAGAGGCATTAGAAAGCATTATAGAAAAAAATATCATGTTAATATGTAATTTTTATTGCAATATTAATAAAACATTTTATTATTAAATAAATTATAAAAACTTTAAAAAATATGAAACATACAGTATTTTGTGGGTTGTTGGATATATTTTATACTAAGTTTTTTTAAAGTTTTTTTACCTGCTCCTATAGGTCCTTTTGTGTTAGCGTCCTATAAGTTAATTTGCTTTTTTGCTTTTTTGAATATGGTCCATAATAAAATATTATCTAGATATATCTACGTAACAAAATAATGTGTATTAGATATCAATACAAAGTTATTAATAATATTTTATAAAAAGAAATTTTTAAAACATACAAAATAATTTTGTAAAATATAATATGATGTATTATATAATGGCATCAATACAATAAAAATACATCATTTGACTTGATAGAAGTTATAAATTTGGCAAAAACTTATTATAGAGAGAGATTATTAAATTTAATTTATCTACCGTATAGAATACTCTTTATTTGTGATGAATCGTTGCTTTGTTCGTAATGCCTTCTTTCTTTGAGCGAATGTGTATTACATACCGGCATGCCGGCATTATGAAATCTTTGTCTATTTCTTACTCTACTGTTTGATACAAATAACCTTTTCGTTTGCTCTAAAAATAAATCTGCTCTGATATGACAAAAAGAATTCAATACATCCCTTTCAATATTTAATTTTTCGATTTCTTCCCCTATCTTTCGAAGTTGTATTTCTATTTGTTCAAACGTTTTTTCTGTTTCTGATGTCCTTCCTTTTTTGCTTTGTTTTTTTAAAGTCGAAAGAGAATTTTTAATTTGTCCCAATCTTCTTGCTTCTAATATTAAATCTTCTCTCATTCTAAAAGAAGAAATACTTTTATAATCACGTCCATTTTTCTTAAGAAGATCTATTATCTCGTTTTCTCCAGCTGCTTGTTTTTTATTATTTTTCCCATTGTTTGTAGCGTCTTTTTTGATATCGCTTTTAACATAATCCAATTGAAATTTACATATGGTGTACTCTAAAAAATCAATCAAAAATTCATCAGAGTAATTTTTTATTTCTTTAATAAAACCTTTTAAGTTTGAATATCTATTTTGATGAATTTCGTCCTTACCGTGCACAATAGCTGCTCTTAAAAGTGAAATTTTACTTATCATTCTTTCTGATTGTTTTTTATCATTTTCACAAATTTTATCAAGAATACCTTCTCTGTTGTGCTCTATAGTATTTGCATAAGCAATAACTCTAACTAGACGAGATTTTAAAAGTTTATCGTATACTTCAGACATAATTCAAAATAAAAACATGCGCCCAGTATTGATATTATATTTGTTAAAATTTTTTACAAAAATATTTATATAAAATTGATTTCAGTTTCATTTTAATACAATAAATAGTATATATATAATAATTTTGATTTAAAATTTGATTATTTATTATTTAAATCACAAAAATTGATTTTATAAATTTCGTATTATAAACTGTACAGCAGTATTAACAATGTGTATATGTTTTATGTATATTGATTTACCAAAAAATGCCACACAGCAGGTTGTCAGTGAAGTTGTTAAGGATGTTACAGAACTTGGTTTTAAGTGTGCTATAAGCAAACGGACTGATAGTTTGAAGTGTTTGTTGGATCGATGTGATAAATTGGAGGAGGATATTATGACTTGTGCCCCATCTTTAGACAAAGAAGAAGTTAATAAGAGTATTAAAGATATAGAAAGTATGAGAATAGAGATATTTCGTATTATGAAAGAACTCGATAACATGTAATATATTAATAATCTACTCATCAATCTCTAATTCTTGATGTTCATAGTGAATATTTTTGTTTATATTATTTTCTAGTTCTTTTATTAATATTTTTTCACCTGTATTAACAATGTATTAATACTTTTATTTATGTTGTCTGTTATAACAGTTGTATTGTCCTTTGTTCTGCTTAAACCAACACAAAAGTATTTCTGAGTTGTCAGTATTGGTCTATAAGATTCTGATGTATATATAACATTTTTACTCATTTTACCTCATGAAGAATATGTTGTCGTATAATTATAATCTATATATTTTACTAATTCATTATTTAAATTAAGCTTTATTTCTGTATTATTGTTTTCTTTAATTAACGTTAAATTATTATTATCTATATTTTTAATTATAAAACTATCACTTTTAATAATATTATGTTCTTTATTTGTTGTAACAAATCTTTATCATTTATAATTAATTCTTTATTTTCTTTGTTATATATGTTTATATTATTGGTATATTTTTCTATATTTAGTATTATTTCTTTATTATCTTTTATGTTATTATGTTGTTTTATTATTATTTCATTATTATTTATACCTATTATATTCTACGTCTTTTTTATATTTAGTTTAGTATTATCTTTAATAAAAGTTATAATATTATCTTTGTTGTAGTTTTGTATTTCTTTCTTTCCCTGAAGAATTAATTGTTTTTGTTCTAATGTTTCAACATTAATTATTTTATTAATTTTATTAGTATATGTTGAAACTCCTATAAAAAATCATAATTTTATTGAAGATCAAGAATTAATTGAAGGTATAAATATTTTGAAAGAAAAATATCCTGATAAAAATATTAATTTGTTATATTTTACAAATAGTAAAG
>CASELL010000045.1 GCA_949288805.1 uncultured Alphaproteobacteria bacterium
GAAATAAAACCAATATTATTTGATGATAGATATATAAAAGAAAGCACACAAATTAATGATTTTGAAATTTTACAAATGAAAAGATTACAAACATTAGCAGAAAATCTTGAAGTTGAAAGATTAGGATTTAAACCAGAAAATAAAGAACTTACTTCAAAAAATAATAGACCAAGAATGATAAGACAAATTGTTAAGCAAAATATTAGAGAAAAATTAAAAGAATTAGCAAAAGAATTGTTGGAAAAGAATGATTGGCTTATAGAACAAAATGCTAACTTGGTACATATAATTCTCTAAGGATTTTAACTAGAGAAGCAGAAAAAATGAAATATTTATTAAATGAAAGAGGTATTAGAAAAGCTAATGAAGAGATAGAATCTGTAGTTCAACAAAAATCTAATGAAATCTCATGAATTTTAAGTCTAAAATAAATTATCTAATTTTTAAAAGTATAAACCCATTTACAAATTAAAAAAACATTAATAAATTCTTATTAAACAGTATTATAGAAAATACATGAAAAATTTAGTAGTAGTAGAATCACCAGCAAAAGCTAAAACAATAAACAAATATCTTGGCAAAGATTATGTTGTTTTAGCTTCGTTTGGTCATATAAGACAATTACCAAAGAAAAATGGTAGCGTTGATACAGAAGATGGATTTAAAATAAAATATGAAATAAACAAAACATCACAAAAACATGTAAAAGCGTTAGTTGATAAAATGAAAACATGTGATAAATTAATTCTTGCAAGTGATCCAGATAGAGAAGGAGAAGCTATTGCTTGGCATGTAATAGAGGTTTTAAAACAAAAAAAAGCAATAAAAAATGATACGATAGTTGAAAGAGTGGTTTTTAATGCAATAACTAAAAATACAGTTGAACAAGCAATGAAGGAAGCTAGAAAAATTGATATGGACTTGGTAAATGCACAACAAGCAAGAGTCGCTCTTGATTATTTGGTTGGTTTTAATCTATCTCCTGTTTTATGGAGAAAATTACCAGGAAGTAGATCAGCTGGTAGAGTGCAATCTGTTGCATTAAGATTAATATGTGAAAGGCAAGCTGAAATTTTAAATTTTAAATCAGAAGAATATTGGAGTATTGATGTTTTAATAAAAACCCAAAATAATGAAGAAATAGTAGCTGGATTAGTTTCTATTGATGGTAAAAAACTTAATAAACTATCAATAAAAAACGAAAAAGAGGCAAAGAAAATAAAATTAGAACTTGAAAAAGAAGAATATAAAGTATCAAATATAGAAAAAAAAGAAACTAGAAGAAATCCATTTGCTCCATTTACAACGTCGACATTACAACAAGAAGCATCAAAAAAACTTGGTTTTTCTACAAAAAAAACAATGAGTTTAGCACAAAAATTATATGAAGGTATTGACATAGGCAATGGTACTCAAGGTTTAATAACTTATATGAGAACAGATGGTGTATATACTGCTCCAGAAGCCATTTCTGCAGCAAGAAATGTTATAGAAAAAAATTATGGTAAAAAATATTTACCTGAAAAAGCAATAATATATAAAAATAAAATAAAAAATGCACAAGAAGCGCATGAAGCAATAAGACCAACAGATCCAAGTGTTCTGCCAGAAAATATAAAACAATATTTAACAAACGATGAATATAGGCTTTATGATTTAATATGGAAAAGATTGATAGCAAGTCAAATGGCAAGTGTTATACTTGATCAAGTTTCCATAGACATTAGTACATCAAAACATATTTTAAGAGCAACTGGTAGCATAATGAAATTCAACGGTTTTTATATACTATACAACGAAACAAAAGAAGATGAAGCTGAGGAAAAAGATTTAATTTTACCTAATGTAAAAATTGGTGAAATGTTAAATTTTAAAAAAGTCATTGATAAACAACATTTTACCGAACCACCAGCAAAATATTCCGAAGCTGGGTTGGTTAAAAAAATGGAGGAACTAGGAATAGGAAGACCTTCAACATATGCAAACATAATATCAGTTTTACAAGATCGTGGCTATGTAAAACTGGAGAGGAAAAAATTTGTTGCAGAAAATAGAGGTATAGTTGTTAATGCTTTTTTAAAAAGTTATTTCAAAAAATATGTTGAATATGATTATACAGCAAAGCTTGAAGATGATCTAGATATAGTTTCAAATGGCAAAAAAGATTGGAAGCAACTATTAAAAGAGTTTTGGGTTCCTTTTAAAAATAATATAGAAGAGATAATGAAAATTAAAAACAGTGAAGTTATAGAATATATTTCTGATATACTTAGTAGCACAATTTTTGGTAATGATGAAAATGAAAAAATTAAAAACAAATGCCCTGACTGTAATAATGGTACACTTGGCTTAAGAATTGGAAAGTTTGGTGTTTTTATAGCTTGTTCAAATTATCCTGAATGTAAACATACAGAACAAATAGTTGATGCTCAACAGAATGAAGAAGAACAAGAAATACAGAAGTTTGAAGCTAGAGAACTTGGTAAAATATCAAATAAAACAATATATTTGAAGAAAGGTCCTTATGGTTTTTATGTACAATTGGGTGAAGATGATAAAAAAAATAAACCAAAAAGAGTTGGAATACCGAAAAATATTGACATTAATACTTTAGATATAAAAAAAGCAGAAATGTTTTTATCTTTACCTAGAAAACTTGGCGAATATAACAATAATGAAATAATTGCTAATATAGGTAGATTTGGTCCTTATATTTCATATGATAAGAAATTTTATTCTCTAAAAAATGA
>CASELL010000046.1 GCA_949288805.1 uncultured Alphaproteobacteria bacterium
ATAAAACCTTAATAATAAATTAACTAATGTAGATTTACCTGCTCCACTATAACCTACTATTCCTACTTTTTGATAAGGGGGGATGGAGAGGGAGAAGTTGTTAAAAGTATAAGGTAAATTGTTATTATATTTGAAAGATATGTTTTTTAATTCTAAAAATGGTCTATCTATTTTTATATTTTTTGCCGTTGTTGAATTTTTAATATCTATATCTATTTTTAAATCTTTTAAACCATCTTCTATTATACCAAGAGATCTAAAAAAATATTGTAAATTATTACCTATCGTTGATAAACTAAATATAAAAGACATTATAATCATAATAGTTGAAGTTAATTCACCAATTGTAATTTTATTTAATAAATAAATATTGATTAATTCAAAAAAAGATATTGTTGTTATGATACTCAATAATATTATATTTATTATATGAGTAATTGTTTGATCTTTAAAATATATTTTAGATTTTCTAAATACGTTAATATTTAATTTTTTAAGATTGCTTTTTTCTTTTTTCTCTTTTGAAAATATTTTCACATTTTGTATATTTGTAAAAATATCATTCATATTTCCAACCAAAGTTGACTCTTCACCTGAAAGCTCACTCATATCGTTTTTTAAAGCTTTTGAAGTTTTATAGTTTATAAATAAATAAGTAATTATCCATAAAAGTAAAAATAACATTAATTTAAAACTTACAAGAAAATATATTTTAAATAAAATTATAATTGCTATAATAATAGTAGACAATATTGATGTTATACTCCAATCAAATCCTTCAAATCTCAAAGCAATTATATTTATTTTTTGCGCTAGTTTTCCAGCCATAGAATCATTAAAATAAGAAATAGAATTATCTATTGTTTTTCTAAATAATATTAATTTTATATCACCAACAAATTTTCCATATATATTATAATTTATGAATAATGATGAAATAATATTTTTTACAGTTGAAGAATAATTAGTTAAAACAAAACACAACAACAAAGACCAATTATTGTAAAAAGTGAAATTATTACTTGTTAACTTATCAATAATAAGTCCAAAAAGTTCTTTATTCAAAACTAAATTAAAATAACTTTCTATTATAGGTAGCGTTAATAGAAAAAATAAAGATAATTTATATTTTTTAATAATTGGTAATATTAATTTAAAAAACTCTTTTAATGTCATAAAAATATAAAAAAATATTTTTTTTATATAGTATAAAAAAATAATTTTAAGTCAATAAAAATTTTATATCAACCCCAACACTACAGAATCCAAAACATTAAAATATTTTTCTTTCACCGACAAATTATTATTATTTAGATTTATATATTTTAAATAATTTACATAATTTTTATTTAAAATATTTTCAATTTTTTCTATATTTAAGTATTCTTTAAAATCGTCAATATTTATTCCATCTTTCATTCTCAAGCCCATTAATAATAATTCTTCTACAAACTCCTGCCTAGTTAATTTATTTTTTTCTTCATAACCAAAACCATTATTCAAAACTGCCTCTTGCCATTTATCAACACTATTATAATTTTTAATTTCATATCTTTCTTTATAATCTTTACTATATAAATTACTACATAATCTGCCATGTGCTCCGGCACCGATACCTACCCATTCCTGACTTTTCCAATAATTTATATTATGTCTACATTCATAACCTTTTTTGCTATAATTTGAAACTTCATACATATTTATATTGTTATCATTTAAAAAATCTTTTGTAATATTATACATTTCAGCACTTTGTGATTCTTCTAATGTTTTTATATTTTTTTTATAAAAAACTGTTCCTTCTTCTATTATTAGTTGATATAAAGATATATGATAAGGCGATAAAGTAATAGCTTCTTTTAATTCTTTTAGCCAATCATCTATTTTTTGTTCGGGTCTAGCATAAATTAAATCAATAGAATAATTATTAAATAATTTTTGAGCCGTTTCTATTGATTTTATAGCTTCTTTTCTATTATGTATTCTACCAAAAAATCTTAATTCTTTATCATTTAATGATTGTATTCCTATTGATAGTCTATTTATTCCTATATTTTTAAAATCTTCAAACTTTTTAATTTCCACTGTTGTAGGATTTGCCTCCATTGATATTTCAATATTATCAATACCCCAACAGGAGTTTATTTTTTCCATTATTTTATTTAAAAAATCAATACTCATAATTGATGGAGTTCCACCACCAAAAAATATAGTATCAATTTTTCTGTTTTTTGTTATATTGTAATAACTATCTAATTCTTTTAAATAACATTTTAAAAACAATTCTTCATCAATATTTTTAATTCTGTAAGAATTAAAATCGCAGTATGGACATTTTGATAAACAAAAAGGATAATGTATATATAATGATAATGTCATTTTAATATTTTAATTAATTGATTTTTAAAAAACTTTATATTTTTATATTTATATTCAATGTAATTGTCTTTACAAAACTTGTAAATAAAATAATGTAAAATATTTATAGCATTTATATAATCTCGTTTGTCTTGACTATAATATAAAAAGCATTGTGGTATAACAAATAATTTATTTTTGTATTTTTCACCTTCTTGTTTTGTGATACAATTAGCAGTTTTTGGAGATATATAATAAACATCTTTACTATTACTAATAGCACTTGAACTTGTATCTATATAAAAACCACAATATTCAACAATATTAAATAAAAAATCTATATAATTTAAAATCAAATC
>CASELL010000047.1 GCA_949288805.1 uncultured Alphaproteobacteria bacterium
TTACAATATTTACATTTAATATTATTACACATATAATATAAAGTTGTTAACACAACTTTATATTATATTGAAAAAATTAAAAGTAAACAAAAATTAGGCGATGCCCTATGTGTGATAAATAATTTGACTTTTTTATTTTATTCTGTAACTATTGAGTAGGATGAATAATAGTAATTATATGTATAATATGATTCCGTCTTATGTACCAAAGGGTAGTATAGAGGGTGTGCCGGTAATAAAAAGTATTGATGAAGATATAAAAAAGTATCAGGATCCAGTTGTGCTGATGGAGCTTGATAGTATTGAAGAACAAGTTGATGATTTAATTGAAGAAGTCGAGTTACGAATAGAGAAAAGTAAGAGGCTACTAGATTCTTTGGATAAATGTGCTAAAAATAGTCGTTAAACTATAACAGATGGGCTATGCAAGAGGAAAAGTTGCAGGAAGTTAAGGATGGGTTATTTGTGGATATGTATGATGCACTTCTATTTGACGGCAAAAACGAGATTAAAGTTGATGGTGTAGATTCTGCTGTTACCTACTTTTCACAAGTTTCTAAACCAAAAAAAGAAAGATGATTTTGAAGAATCCGACTTTAATAGGCTCAAAGAAGTTCTTGAACTGGAATTTGGTTTTATTGCTGAAGAATACGATAATATATGCCATGATTTTTTTAGCAGTGTTTATCAAGATAGAATAACTAGTATTAAAAATAAACTTGAAAAACTGAACAGAACATTAGAAGAACTGAACAGAACATCAGAAGAACAACAATGGCAAAGCAAGAGCAAAAAAGTTAGAAAAAAAATAGAAGAGAATAGAGAAGAAATAAAAAAAATAGAAGAACTTAAAAAAGTGCTTACTAAAAAAATGAGTGAGCTGCCTGAAGAAGATTCTGATGTAATATATAAAAAACAATACTTTATAGATAGAAAAAGAGAATTTTTCAAACCAATTGAAGGGTTTGATGATATAAAGAGTAATTATGAAGGTTTGTGCAGGTTGGTAATGTATTATTTGTTGAAGGAGGGGATAATATAAAAGAATTATATAAAATATATAAGGATTGTATCGAAAAAAATAAAGAAAATAAAAAACAAGTGATATTTTATGTTATTTCTGGAAAAGAACATTGGTATTTGTATGTACAACAAGGTGAAAATATTTTTAAATTAAATGTTTCTCAGTTGGGAGATAATGATAATTTGATGCTTAATGAAAAAGATTTTAATGTTTATAGTTATGATAATAAAAAATATAAGATGCAGTATTCTAGTGGTTGTTGTGAAATGTATTGTGTTTTATTATCAACATTAATTACAAGATCTCTTCTTTTTAATTGTCATAATAGCTTGAGAGATATTCTTATATTTGATGAAAGAAAAAAAACGTTCCAATTACCTTTTGTTTTCTTTTATGGTTTAAATGAGAAAGCTTTTAGTGATAGACTTAGCGGAGATTTTAAAAGTAATTATAAGCTAGCTAGAGTAAAATTATTAGAAGAAAATATTGAACATATTAAAGATGTCAATTGTACAGATCTTTATTTTAATCCTGAAATGACTTTTAAAAACTTATTTTTACAGTATTTAACACAAGAAAAAGAATACATTAATAATGAAATTATACCACTAAATGAGAAAAACAACATTAAAGGTTCTTTTATATATAGATATGCACTTTTTATATCTAGTATTGTTGACAACAATTATAAAAAATATTTAAAAGAATATATAATTAAAAATTTATATGAAAAAGGGAAAAAAGATGAAATAATAGACTATTTTAAGGATAATTTTGATTCTTTGTTTCTTGAATTTAGTAAAAAATTTCTTGGTTATATCACAGTCTTAAAAGAAATATATCAACAACCCAACCTTTTTATAAAACCATTCAAATCACTTAAAAATGCTCCTGATACTGTAAATACTTTAAAGGAATTATACTCAAGGTCATATACACTTGTAAAAAATCAATTACCAAATGCAGCCCCAAATGTTGTTAATGGTATAATACTAACTTTAAATTCTCACGATATATTACCTTTATATAAAAAACATATGCTTCTTGGTGGTATAAAAGGATTACAACAGAATCCTGAGTTATTGAAGAACGTACTTCAATACTTATTAGATAATGATAATTTAAGACAAGGTATTATTAATGGAATGAAAGGTATTGTTAAAGGAATGACTGGGCAAGAAAAAAATAATAGTTTTATAGAATCTGAACTTGGCAAAAAAATAATTGAAATATTACAAAAAGAAGAACAAAGAG
>CASELL010000048.1 GCA_949288805.1 uncultured Alphaproteobacteria bacterium
AATTGTTCTTTTATTTCATTATGTTTTTTAAATTCTGCCATTTTTAAAACATCTTGTAAAGATACAAAGCCATTGGTATAATTATATGGTATCTCCATACTTATGTTAAGTTTATCGACTTTAAACTTTTTATTTTTTCCTTTAAGTTTTATTAAATAATCTTCAAAATCTTTTATAGCTGGTATTTTTGCTGAGTCTACATTAAAATAATGTTTCCCTATGGATTCAGAATTACTAAGTTCATTGATTTGATTCAGTAATATCTCATAAGTTTCCGCTATACCTAAATTAGCAACCATATTTTTGCCGCTTAATAGTAAGTCAGTTTTAATAAAATTTTCTTCTATTACATTTTTTAAATTAGATAAAGTTTTTTTATCTTTGATATTATTTTTATTTTCATCCACAATCCCGCTATCTTTATCTATAAAAAATTTTGTACCATTGAATTCTACAACACAGCCATATACAGATGATAAATTTTTTAAATATTTGTCTTCCACAAATATTAAAAATGAAAAATTTGGATTTGTATTACTTATGCTTTTTTTTACTCTTGTATACACTTCACTTCCACTCTTATATGTAATACAAACATCTGTAGTTGATGAGTTAATTTCTTCTTTTAAATCATCACTTTTAAAAATAAATTCCTCTCCATTTTCCAGAGTTATCCTATATATATTAGGGTAATGATCAGGATCATCAACATTAACATCTTCTATAAAACCACTAAAAGCTTTTAATAACTTATCTTTTATATCCATTTTATTTTTTAATATATTTTTAAGAGTATCTTAATTAAAATATTTCATTAGTTCTTTTAATGTTTATTTTCATACTATTTAAAGTACCACTGCTTTCTATTTTTCTACAGAATTATCTACAGGTATTAATTTTCCAATTAACGTATCAAATAATTCCTCTGTTTCTTTTTGGAAAACACTGTGGTAAGATGTATTATATACTGCAGCAATATATGATATATTCTTATAAAGTTCAACTTTTGAATTATTGTTTATATCATTTAAATGAATAATTGTTGTTTTTCTTGCCTCTTCTTCTATAGATCTAATAAGAGCACGAGCAGCCTCCACTTCTTCTTCATCAGTTTTTGGCATTATAGTTGGATTTTTCCAATCAATTATTTCATCAATTTTTACTGGTTTGATATTATCAAACTTTCTCCTAGCTTGAACTGGAAATAAAAATTTAATTTTAAATTTATCAATATAATCTAAATCTTCTACGTTACCTGTTTCGTATTCTTCTCCATTAATTCTGTCTGTGTACGTTTCAAGGTTTGTTGAGACTGTTCTTTCAACAATTTTACCATCTGGTCTATGGAAATCGTCTATAATGAAAGACAATCCACGCCTTTTGAAAAATTCTATTTCATTTTTGATTATTCTTATTTCATCTTCTACATATTGTTTTCTTTTTTCTTCTACTGCTACTTCTTTTTTTTTTGCTGGTAATCTATCAATTTTATGAAAAAACCATGAACTCATATAATTACTAATTAATTTAACCTGTTTATATTATAATAAAAATAATTAATTTTGTCAAGTTTTTATATTTTTTTTAAAAAATAACTTATTATCTCTGTATTTCATTACTTTTTTGTTTTTCTTTTTGTTCAGATACTTTTTGTTGCCAATAATTATAAGAGTTTTTTACTTTATCAATTTTTTTCTTTTTTTGTTTAATTGTGTTTTTATTTTTTTATGTTTTTCTTCTTCTAATTTTTTTTCTTTTCCTTCTAATTTTCTTCCAGATGAAACAAATTTTGGTCTTTGAGACATAAGTCTATTAAATTCTTCTTTTGATTTATTAATTTTGTTTTTATAAATCTAGTCTAATTATATCCTGGGTTTTTGACGATGAATTTAACAATTTTTCCAAGTTAGGCCTTCTTTCTTTAACTGATTTTACATAAGCATTTAATCCATCTTTTTCCATTGTATCTAGTAAGCTACTTAATTGTTGAAATTTATCATGATCAATAACTTTATTATCTTTTATTATTTCTTCATTAATAATTCTTTCAACTTCATGTTTATGAATCATATTAATTAATACATCAGTTCTTACACATTTACTTTTTAAATCAGGATTATCTGTACTTAAAACATATATTGTTTTATTGTTAAAATTACATGGTTTATATAAACTCTTATCAGTACCAACTGGTTTTTCAAATAAAACAGCTTT